>NZ_CP082273.1:2244538-2565186 GCF_019880385.1 Nocardioides coralli | reverse complement strand
AGGTGGTGCCCCGGCCGAGGGACAGGCTGAGCGCGGTGCTCGCCAGGCCGTAGCCGTACCGGCCGTAGATGGCCGGCTCGCTGGCGTGCAGCGCGGAGATCGCGACACCCTCACGACGGGTCTGCTCGACGTGGTGGCGCATCATCGCGCTGAGGACGCCCTGACGGCGGTGGTCCGGGTGGACGCCGACCCAGGTCAGACCGGCGCACGGGACCAGGTTGGCGCCGTCCTCGGCCGGCAGCGCCAGCTGGAGCGGCCGGACGCCGTAGATGCCGGGGTAGGACGCCGGGGAGGCACCGTCGACGTGGGCGGCGAACCGCTGGGCGGGAGGGACGCCGACGAGCTGGTCGGCGACGGGCAGGTCGACCTCCTCGTCGAACCACACCAGGCTGTCGGTCGCGACGTAGCGCTCGTCGTCGGTGGCGCGGTCGACGCGGACCGCGGGCTTCTCGGACATGCCACCAGAGTGCCGGGGTCCGACGGGTCGCGCCAACGGGATTCGCGGCTCACTAGGCTCCCCGCCATGGCCGCCGAGATGCACCTGCCGCTCTTCTACGTCCAGCAGAAGTTTGCGATGACGACCAACCGCTACACGCTGCTCGCCGCCGCGCCCGACGGCTCCCCGGGACACCTCATGGGCGTCGCGCAGCAGAAGCGCATGGCTTTCAAGGAGCAGGTGACCTTCTACACCGACGAGAGCCGGAGCCGGGCGGTCTTCGGCTTCAAGGCGCGGGCCCGGATCGACCTCGGCTCGGGGTACGACGTCACGGACGAGTCGGGGTCCCAGATCGGCTTCTTCCGCAAGGACTTCGGCGCCAGCCTGCTCCGTTCGACCTTCCACCTCGAGGGTCCCGGCTACACCGGCACCGGGCAGGAGCGCAGCCTGGCCGTCGCGCTCGTACGACGCGTCACCGACCTGCCGTTCCTCCCGATCCACTTCGACTACACCGATGCCTCCGGGGCTCCCCTCATGAGCGTGGAGCGTCAGGCCGCGGTGCGCGACAAGTACACCGTCCGCGTCCCAGACCCCCGGGTGGACTTCCGGGTCGCCGCCGCGGTCGCGGTGGCGATGGACGCGCTCATGTCGCGCTGACCCGCGCCCGGGGCGGGCGGCCCGGCGTCCCGCCGGAGGGGTCTGGGAGACTTCCGCGCATGCGCGTCCACCTCGGCTCCGACCACGCCGGCCTCGACCTCAAGGACCACCTGCGGCGCTGGCTCGCCGACCACGGCCACGAGCCCGTCGACCACGGTCCCTTCGTCTACGACGCCCAGGACGACTACCCGGTCTTCTGTCTGCGCGCCGCGGCGGCGGTCGCCGACGAGCGGGCCGCCGGCGACGACAGCATGGGCGTCGTGATCGGCGGCTCCGGCAACGGCGAGCAGATGGCCGCCAACAAGGTGGCGGGCGTGCGGTGTGCCTTGGTGTGGTCGGAGGAAACCGCGGTCCTGGCGCGGGAGCACAATGACGCCACGGTGATCTCGGTCGGCGGGCGGCTCCACAGCCTCGAGGAGATGACCCGCTTCGTCGAGGTCTTCCTGGCCACCCCGTTCTCCGGCGACGAGCGCCACGTGCGCCGGATCGGGCAGCTCGCGGCGTACGAGACCTCGGGCGACCTGCCGCCGCTGCCCGCCTCGGCGCAGGGTCATGCCTGAGGGACACACCCTCGCCCGTCTCGCCGCCGACATCACCGGTGCCTTCGCCGGTCGCCCTGTCCGGGTCTCCAGCCCGCAGGGACGGTTCGCGGCCGACGCCGCGCAGCTCGACGGCTCCGTGCTCGTCGGTGCCGAGTCGGCCGGCAAGCACCTGTTCGTCGAGCTGGCGGGGGACCGGTTCGTCCACGTCCACCTCGGGCTGATCGGCAGCTTCGACGTGCGCGCGGGCGTCGCGGAGGTCCCCGCGCCGGTCGGCCAGGTCCGGCTGCGGCTGGTGGCCGACCACCCCGACGGGGCGTCCTACGCCGATCTCCGCGGCGCGACCCGCTGCGACCTCGTGGGGCCGGCGCGCCGCGACGAGGTGGTGGCCGGCCTCGGGGCAGACCCGCTGCGCGCCGACGCCGACCCCGACCGCGCCTGGCAGCGGATCCGGCGCAGCGACCGCCCCATCGGCGACCTGCTCCTCGATCAGGCGATCGTCGCAGGTGTCGGCAACGTATACAGGGCCGAGGCGCTGTTCCGCGGCCGGATCCACCCGCTGCGGCCCGGCCGGTCGCTGCGGGTGGGCCAGTGGCGCGCGATGTGGCAGGACCTCGTCGAGCTGATGGCCGAGGGCGTCCGGCTCGGACGGATCGACACCGTCCGCCCGGAGCACACCCCCCAGGCGATGGGACGCGCGCCGCGTGAGGACGACCACGGGGGAGAGGTCTACGTCTACCGACGCACCGGCCAGCCCTGCCTGGTCTGCGGGCGCGCGGTCCGCACCGAAGTCCTCGCCGGACGAAACATCTTCTGGTGTCCGCGATGTCAGCCCGCGTTCCGTTCCCGAGCCGTACAGTGACCCAGCGATGAGTCAGACGTCAGGACCGCGGGTGCGGTCCCGCTCCGCGCGAGCGTTCCTGCGCCGCAGCAGCTCCCCCGAAGCCCGGACGCTGCGCCTGCTGGTCGTGTTCTCGCTCGTCATCGCGGTCCTGGTGTGGTTCCTGCCCAGCTACGCCCCGCTGACGCTGCTGATCCTCCCGATGCTGCTCGGCAGCCTCAACCTCGGACCCCGGCCGCTGCCGTGGTTCGTCGTCTTCCTGCTGCTCCTGCTGGTGCTGCTGCTGGCGCGGCAGCCCGAGATCAATCCCCGACTCGTGGCCGCCATCGGCGTCATCTTCGCCGCCGGCTTCATCATCCTGCTGACCTCGTTCCGGCGGAGCCGGCTCGGTGTGGGAGGTGCGCAGGGCGAGTCGATGCTGGTCGACCTCCGCGACCGCATCCTCAGCCAGAGCAGCATCCCGCCGCTGCCGCTGGGCTTCCACGCCGAGACCGCGCTGCGGTCGGCCGGGGGCACTCCGTTCGCGGGCGACTTCATGGTCGCCGTACGCCCCAAGGACGACACCCGGCTCGAGGTCGCGGTGGTCGACGTCTCGGGCAAGGGCGAGGAGGCCGGCACCCGGGCCCTGCTGCTGGCCGGTGCGCTCGGCGGCCTGATCGGTGCCCTGCCGCCCGCGGAGTTCCTGCCGGCTGCCAACGACTACCTGCTCCGCCAGGACTGGGAGGAGGGGTTCGCCACGGCGATCCACCTCTCCCTCGACCTCACCACCGGCGCCTACGAGATGCGCAGCGCGGGCCACCCGCCCGCGGCCCACCGCGCCGCCGGGTCCGGACGGTGGTCGCTCCGGTCCGATCCCGGCCCTGCCCTCGGTCTGCTCGACACCACCGACTTCCCCGTGACCGAGGGCGTGCTGCGGTCGGGCGACGCGATCCTGCTCTACACCGACGGCCTGGTCGAGACCCCCGACAAGGACATGAACCTCGGCATCGACCGGATGCTGGGTCAGGCCGACCAGCTGCTCCGGGGCGACTTCGAGGGGGGAGCCGAGCGGCTCATCCGCGCCCTCGGGTCGCGCTACGACGACCGGGCGCTCGCGCTGGTCTACCGCCGCTGAAGGCCGTCGGTTTCGGGGGCCGTGGCCCTCTGTGGCACGATGGCCTGCGCCCAATTCGCTGCGGCGGGGTGAGCGTGCGGATGTAGCTCAATGGTAGAGCCCCAGTCTTCCAAACTGGCTACGCGGGTTCGATTCCCGTCATCCGCTCCAAGGGGTCACCGGCGCCGGCCGAGGGGCCCACTTGGCGGGGCGTAGCGTAGTGGCTAGCGCGCCTGCTTTGGGAGCAGGAGATCGCAGGTTCGAGTCCTGTCGCCCCGACTCCTGTGGTCGACCCCTGGCCACGCCCGCAGCAGGACCACGACGACACGACAGAGGAGACAACCGGTGAAGAGCGCCGTCGAGACCTTGAGCCCGACCCGGGCCAAGCTGACCGTCGAGGTGCCCTTCGAGGAGCTCAAGCCGAGCCTCGACGCGGCCTACCGCAAGATCGCCCAGCAGATCAACGTCCCCGGCTTCCGCCGCGGCAAGGTGCCGCCCAGCCTGATCGACAAGCAGGTCGGCCGGGGTGCGGTCCTGGACCAGGCGATCAACGACGTCCTCCCGCAGAAGTACATCGAGGCGCTGCAGGAGAACTCCCTCGAGCCGCTGGCCCAGCCCGAGATCGAGGTGACCAAGCTCGAGGACGACGACGTGCTCGAGTTCACCGCCGAGGTCGACGTGAAGCCCGAGATCACGGTCCCCGACTACGAGGGTCTCGAGGCCCAGGTCGACGACGTCGAGATGACCGACGCCGACGTCGAGGAGCAGGTGCAGGCGCTGCGCGAGCGGTTCGCCACCCTGCTCGACGTCGACCGCGCGGCTGCCGACGGTGACTTCGTGGTCATCGACCTCGAGGCCACCAAGGACGGCGAGGTCGTCGAGGGTGCCGAGGTCTCCGGCATGTCCTACCAGGTCGGCCGCGGCGGCATGCTCGACGGCCTCGACGAGGCCCTGGTCGGCATGGCCGCGGGTGACGAGAAGACCTTCACCTCGCAGCTGGTCGGCGGCGACCTCGTCGGCGAGGACGTCGAGGTCGCGGTCGCCGTGACCAAGGTCCAGCAGCAGGAGCTGCCGGAGCTGGACGACGAGTTCGCCCAGATGGCCAGCGAGTTCGACACCGTGGCCGAGCTGCAGGACGACGTCCGTGAGCGGCTGGGCCGGGGCAAGCGCCTCGAGCAGGCCGCGGCCGCGCGCGACGCCGTGCTCGAGGTGCTCCTCGACAAGGTCGAGGTGCCGCTGCCCGAGGGCATCGTGACCGACGAGCTCAACTCCCGTCGCCAGCAGGTCGAGCAGCAGCTGATGTACGCCGGCCTCACGATGGAGAAGTACCTCGAGGACGAGAAGCAGACCGTCGAGGAGTTCGAGGCCGAGCTCGAGCGACGTACCCGTGACGCCATCACGGCGCAGTTCCTGCTCGACGCGATCGCCAAGAGGGAGGAGCTCGGCGTCGACCAGAACGAGCTCTCCCAGCACCTGGTCCGCCGGGCCCAGCAGTCCGGCCAGGACCCGCAGGAGTTCGCGAACCACATGTTCGAGCACAACCACATCCCGGAGCTCGTCCAGGAGGTGCTGCGCGGCAAGGCGCTGGCCACCGTCGTCGAGAGCGCAGTCGTCAAGGACGCCTCGGGCAACGTGGTGGAGCTGAAGAACCTGCAGCCCGACGGCACGATCGGCGAGCCGGAGGCGGCTGCCGACGAGGCCGACGAGGCGACTCCGGAGCCCGCCGAGCAGGCCTGACGGCTCACGTCGTCGAGCGCCCCGCACCCACCGGTGCGGGGCGCTCGTGCGTCCGGAACGGGTCCGTCAGTCCGACCGGGGTCCGTCGCGGATGACACCGCGCACCAGGTCGGGGGTCACCGACGTGGGGTCGAGCTCGGTCAGCCACCAGGTAGCTCCGGCCGAGGCGAACCGGCGCGGGTCGCTCGACACGGGCAGACCGACCGCCACGTCGTACGGCTCGTCCGGGCGCCCGCGCAGGTCGTCGATCGCGGCGACGGACTCGGCCAGCTGGTCGGGGTGCTCGATGTTGACCGGCACGTAGCCCTGGTGGCGAGCCGCCCGCTGCAGCGGTTTCCGTCGACCGGCAGACCCCGCGACCCAGACGGGGATCCCTTCGCGACGATGGGGGAGCGGGCGGATCTCGACGCCGTCGATCCGGTAGTGCTCCCCGTGGTGGTGCACGGGCTCGCCGGACCAAGCGGCCGCGAGCACGTCGAGTGACTCGTCCAGCATCCGCGCCCGCCCGCGCGGGTCGGTGCACTCCCCGGTGCTGGCGAACTCGCGCCCGAAGCGGTCGTCGCCCAGGCCCACCCCGAGCACGAGACGGCCGCTCCCGAGCCCATCGAGGGTGACGGTCTCGCGGGCGACCTTCAGCGGGCGCCGACGTGCCAGCGGCGTGACCATCGGCCCGAACCGGATCGCCTCCGTGGCCGTGGCGACCGCGGCCAGGGAGATCCACGGGTCGGCCACGTCGCGGACCGGTCGCTCCCAGCGCAGGTGGTCCCAGACGAATGAAGCCGTGCCACCCGGCGGCCTCGGCCTCGACCGCCAGGGCGGCGACCAACCGCGGATCCGCCAGCTCGTCGAAGAGCGGTAGCCACAGGCCCCCACGCAACGAGCTGCTCGGACGGTCCCGACGAGGTCGGCCGGGTCCGGTGCTGCGCCGCTGATCCTTCGGTGACATCGGCCCGGTCTCCTCACTGGTCACGCGTCTCGTGCGCAGAACGACCCTCGCACCCCCGAGGACTCATCGGAGAGGACGACTCGCTTGTCAGAGTACGTGTGTGCACTGACCTTGATAGCGTGTCCGCATGGGTCGCAGTGGTCCGGGTGTGGCCGACGCGCTCGCGCTGGTCGCCGACGTGGCCGACCAGCTCGTCGTGAGCTCGGTCCGGGACACCCACCTGGCCTGGCTCGATCGTGCCCACGGCGTACGTCGTCGGCGACCGGGCGCGCGGCCCGGCCCGGCCGAGCTGCTCCACCGGGGCATCGCGGCCGGTGTCTACGGCGGCCTCGGCGTCGCGTTCCGGGCGACGTCGCGGGGGCTCGGCGCGGCCGCTGACCGCGGGTGGGGGCCGGCCCTCGACCAGGACCCCCGAGGACGGTTCCTGGCCTCAGCCGTCAACGGGTTGGTCGGCGACCGCCTCGAGCGGGAGCGGCCCCGGATGGCCATCCCCCTGGCCGTGCGGCGCGCCGGCGCCGACGTCGGCCTCGACCGAGGCTCGCTCGCTGCAGCCTTCCCCGACGCGAACGGCCAGGTGGCGGTCTTCCTGCACGGGCTGTGCGAGAACGAGTCCCACTGGGACAGGGGCCGCCGCGACCGTGGGACCACGTACGGCGAGACGCTCGCCCGCCGGGGGTGGAGCCCGGTCTTCCTGCGCGCCAACACGGGCCTGCCGCTGCGTGAGAACGGGGTCGCGCTCGCCGCGCTGCTCGACGAGCTGGTGACGCAGTGGCCGGAACCGGTCACGCGGCTGGTGCTGGTCGGGCACTCGCTCGGCGGTCTGGTGGTGCGGGCGGCCGCAGCCGTCGCCACCGGCCGCGAACCGGCGTGGACGTCCCTGGTGACCGACGTGGTCACCCTCGGCACGCCCCACCTCGGCGCCCCCCTGGCCGGGCAGGTCGCAACCGGCAGCGGGCTGCTGGCGCGCTTCCCGGAGTCCGCGGCGTTCGGTCGCGTCCTCGACTGGCGGTCGGTGGGCGTGCAGGACCTCGTCGACGGGCTGGCTGAGGACGTGCCGGCCCTGCCGCACGCGCGCTACCGCCTGGTCTCGGCCACGCTGACCCGGACGCCGCGGCACCCGGTCGGGGCTTGGCTGGGCGACGGCCTGGTGCGGGTGCCGTCGGCGTACGGCCGGGTCGGGCCGGTCGACCTCTTCCCCGGCGCCGAGGTGCTGCACGTGCCGCGGGCCGGTCACTTCGACCTGCTCAACCACCCGGACGTGGAAGGCGCGCTGGTCCGCTGGCTGGCGTGAGGGCTGCGCTGGTCGAGCCTGTCGAGACCTCACGTTGGTCGAGCTTGTCGAGACCCCGCGTTGGTCGGGCTTGTCGAGACCCCGCGTTGGTCGGGCTTGTCGAGACCACCTGTGACCCTCCAGGTGCTCCTCCGGTTTCGACGCGGCCGTCGCGACCTCGTGCCTCGGTCGCGGGCCTTGCTCGACCTCCCCGCGCCCACGCGCCGCCCTCGTTCCTCGGGCGCCGCTGCGCGGGGAACGTCCGCTGTGCGCGAACAGCGGCCGGATGCCCGTGGAAGAGTCAGACCTTGCGGCTAGGGTCGCAGTCGTGAACCAGAACCCCAGCCCCTCGCTCTCCCCGGAGGCCAACGGCGCCGGCGCCTCGATGTACGGGCTCGACGACCACATCTACCAGCGGCTGCTGCGCGAGCGGATCGTCTTCCTCGGCTCGGAGGTCCGCGACCAGAACGCCAACGCCATCTGCGCCCAGCTGCTGCTGCTGTCCGCGGAGGATCCCGACGCCGACATCTTCCTCCACATCAACAGCCCCGGTGGGTCCGTCGACGCCGGCATGGCGATCTACGACACCATGAACTACATCCCCAACGACGTCGCCACGGTCGGCATGGGCCTGGCCGCCTCGATGGGCCAGTTCCTGCTCTGCGCCGGCGCCAAGGGCAAGCGCTACGCCCTGCCCCACGCGCGGATCATGATGCACCAGCCGTCCTCGGGGATGGGTGGCTCCGCCTCCGACATCAAGATCCAGGCCCAGCAGTCGCTCCACCTCAAGCAGGTGCTGCTCGAGCTGATCGCCCGTCACACCGGCCAGGACCTGGAGCAGGTGACGACCGACGCCGACCGCGACCGCTGGTTCACCGCCGACGAGGCCCGCGACTACGGCTTCATCGACCAGGTCATCACCAGCGCCCGCGAGGCCGCCGACGAGGGTCGCCCGGCCCACGAGAAGGACTGAAACCATGAACTACTACATCCCCCAGTGGGAGGAGCGGACCTCCTACGGGTTCCGCCGCATCGACCCCTACGCCAAGCTCTTCGAGGACCGCATCATCTACCTCGGGACGCCGATCTCCGACGACGTCGCCAACGCGGTCATCGCCCAGCTGATGTGCCTGGAGTCGATGAACCCCGACCAGGACGTGCAGATCTACATCAACAGCCCCGGCGGCTCGTTCACGGCCCTCACGGCGATCTACGACACGATGAACTTCATCAAGCCCGACGTGCAGACGGTCTGCATCGGCCAGGCGGCCTCCGCGGCCGCGATCCTGCTCGCGGCCGGGGCGGCGGGCAAGCGCACCGCCCTCCCCAACAGCCGGATCCTGATCCACCAGCCCTACACCGAGGGCACGTTCGGCCAGACCTCCGACATCGAGATCCAGGCCAACGAGATCCTGCGCATGCGCGAGCTGCTGGAGAAGATGATCGCCGACCACAGCGGCCGCGACCGCGACCAGGTCAGCCGCGACATCGAGCGCGACAAGATCCTCACCGCCGAGCAGGCCGTCGAGTACGGCTTGGTCGACGCGGTGATCCAGCCGCGCAAGGGTGCACCCGCGCTGGCATGAGACGACACGACGAGTTCCTCGTGTCAGCCCCCCTCGGAGGGCGGCACGGGGTACCGTCGTCTGGCCCCCGTTCGCGGGGGCGGGAGAATGTGGACGAAGCCGGCGCGACCCCTGAGCGCCGGACGGACCGGAGGGTGATGGGCTGTGGCACGCATCGGTGACGGCGGCGACCTGCTGAAGTGCTCCTTCTGCGGCAAGAGCCAGAAGCAGGTCAAGAAGCTCATCGCCGGCCCCGGCGTCTACATCTGCGACGAGTGCATCGACCTCTGCAACGAGATCATCGAGGAGGAGCTCAGCGAGGGCGGTGAGGTCAGCCTCGAGGAGCTGCCCAAGCCCCGCGAGATCTTCGACTTCCTCAACTCCTACGTCATCGGCCAGGAGCAGGCCAAGAAGTCGCTCGCCGTGGCGGTCTACAACCACTACAAGCGGGTCCAGGCCGGGCTGCAGCCGACGGTGGGCAAGCACGCCAAGGAGGAGTCGGTCGAGGTCGCCAAGTCCAACATCCTCATCATCGGCCCGACCGGCTGCGGCAAGACCTACCTGGCCCAGACCCTGGCGCGCATGCTCAACGTCCCGTTCGCCATCGCCGACGCGACGGCGCTCACCGAGGCGGGCTACGTCGGCGAGGACGTCGAGAACATCCTGCTCAAGCTGATCCAGGCGGCCGACTACGACGTCAAGAAGGCCGAGACCGGGATCATCTACATCGACGAGATCGACAAGGTGGCCCGCAAGGCCGAGAACCCCTCGATCACCCGCGACGTGTCGGGTGAGGGGGTGCAGCAGGCGCTGCTCAAGATCATCGAGGGCACCACCGCCTCGGTGCCGCCGCAGGGTGGTCGCAAGCACCCCCACCAGGAGTTCATCCAGATCGACACCACCAACATCCTGTTCGTGGTGGGTGGGGCCTTCGCCGGGCTCGAGCACATCATCGAGCAGCGGGTCGGCAAGAAGACGCTGGGCTTCACCGCCGAAGTGCGCGGAGCCGCGGAGCGCGAGGCCGAGGACCTGCTGACCCACGTGCGCCCCGAGGACCTCACCAAGTTCGGGCTGATCCCCGAGTTCATCGGGCGGCTCCCGCTCATCGCCAGTGTCAGCAAGCTCGACCAGGAGGCCCTGGTCCAGATCCTCACCGAGCCACGCAACGCCCTGGTCAAGCAGTACCAGAAGCTCTTCGAGCTCGACGGCGTCGAGCTCGACTTCACCGAGGACGCGGTCAAGGCGATCGCCGACAAGGCCATGGAGCGTGGCACCGGCGCGCGCGGGCTGCGGGCGATCATCGAGGAGGTCCTCCTGCACGTCATGTACGACGTGCCCTCCCGTGGCGACATCGGCAAGGTCGTGGTCACCGAGGAGGTCGTGCGCGACGAGGTCGCTCCCACGCTCGTGCCGCGCGCGGCTGAGCCCAAGAAGAAGAAGTCGGCCTGACCGACCGGACCATTCCATCTGGTCATTTCGGGCCATTTCGGCGTGCCCGCCTTGGACTGGGGGTGTCGGCGGTCGAGACTGAACTCGCCTCGGAAGGACCCCCTCATGCAGCGACAGCACCTCCGCCCCCTCGCCGCCTACTTCATGGTGGCCGGGCTGTGCGCGTTCGTGCTCACGCAGCTCCACACACCGCAGCCGCCGGGGGTGCCGAGTGCCGAGGCCCCGCAGGTGGTGACGACCAGTCCGGCGCCGACCGATCCGCCGTCCGAGACACCCGGGGCCGCCACGCTCGAGCCCAGCGGCACGGAGGCGCAAGATGGCGCGGGCCAGGCGACCAGCGAGCCGCCGGTGACCGGGTCCGAGCAGGACAGGGACGTCGCGGGACCGCCTGACTGGCTGGTGGACACACCCGGTGGTGGCGTAGGTGGGGCAGCCTCCCCGGACTCCGGGCCGGGCGGAGGCGCGTCGACCGCGACCCCGCCGTCCGCCGCCACACCCGCGGCCGGCGGTGACGCACCGGCCGCCGCGGCTCCACCGTCCACCGGCAGCACCGACGCGTCCGCGGGGCCGGCTCCGGGTGCCGCGCCGACCGGGGAGAAGGGACCCTCGGGTCCGGTCGCGGCGCCCGCAGCCGGCGGAGGCTCGCCCACCCCGGACTCAGCAGGCCCCCAGGCGGCCCCCCAGGGGTCCCCCGGGCCCCAGGCCCCGCAGCCGCAGCCTGCTCCTGCGCCGGAGGACCCGGTGGCCCCCGACGGAGGTCCAGAGCTCGACGACTCCGAGCCCGACTCGGTGCTGGAGGAGCTGCTGCCGCTCGCACCGATGCCCGAGGGCTCCGACCGCGACCCCGGCGACCCGGTCCTGCCGGACACCCCCGCGACCGAGTCTGACGAGGAGCCGACCCCGACCGAGGACGGAGTCGGTGGCACCGGTCCGGCAAGCGAGCCGGACTCCGACGAGCAGGACTCCGACGAGCAGGACTCCGACGAGCAAGAGGCCGACGGACAGGACGAGGCAGGTCAGCCGAACCCCGGGCAGCAGGAGAGCGCCGGGCAGGGCAGCACCGGGCAGAACACCACCGGTCAGAACAGCGCCGGTCAGCCGAGTCCCGCGCAGCAGGACGACGCAGGTCAGGCGAGTCCCGGGCAGCAGCAGACCGCCGGGCAGGGCAGCGCCGGACCGCAGAAGACCGCCGGTCAGGGTGCGGGGCAGGGCGGCGCGAGTCAGCCGAACGCGGGACGGGGCGGCGGTGGCGACCGCGGTGACCGGGACGCGAGGGACGACCGCAAGGACCGGGACGACCGCGACGACCGGGATGACCGCGACGACGAGGACGACCGCGACGACCACGACGACGAGGACGACCGCGACGACGGGTAGGACCGGTCGGGGGCAGCCGCGCGACGAGGGAGCCGCCGACAACCGCGAGCCGCGCGCCGACGTCGGTCGTCAGCTACCAGCCGGCTCCGCCGAGCGCTGTGGACCTCAGCCTGCCTCGGCGAGCTCGGCGGCGACGCTGATGCCCTCCGCATCGTCGCGCACCGTGAACACCAGGTCGCCGCTGATCTTGCCGGCGGCCCGCAGGTCGTCGGCTGCCCGCTCGACCTGGCGGACCTGGGCCTCGGGGCCGGAGATCTCCACGCGCGACAGCGGTGCCTTCATCGACACCTTCGCCTGCGACTTCGCGCCCCGGATCCCGATGAGCGCCGCGGCGACGGCGTCGATCATGGCGGCCGGTGCGGCCGCGGCCGCCCCGAGGTCGGCGCTCACCGGCCACGACGCCCGGTGGATCGACCCTTCCTGCCACCACGACCAGACCTCCTCGGTCACGTAGGGCAGGAACGGCGCCAGCAGCCGCAGCTGCACCTCGAGGGCGATCGCGAGCGTGGCGCGCGCCGACGCCGTACGCCGGTCGTCGGGATCGCCGTAGGCGCGTTCCTTCACGAGCTCCAGGTAGTCGTCGCAGAACTCCCAGAACAGCTTCTCGGTGACCTCGAGGGCCGTGGTGTAGTCGTAGGCGTCGAAGGCCTCGGTGGCGCGGTTGACGACGACCTCGAGCCGTCCGAGCAGGGCGCAGTCGACCGGCTCGGAGACCGCCGCGTGGTTGAGCTCCGTGGCGCCCATGCCCAGCACGAACCGGGAAGCGTTGAGGACCTTCATCGCGAGCCGGCGACCGACCTTCATCTGGCTCTCGTCGAAGGGGGAGTCGAGGCCGGGACGGGCCATTGCCGCCCGCCACCGGACCGCATCGGCACCGAACCGCTCGAGGATGTCGGTGGGCACGACGACGTTGCCCTTCGACTTCGACATCTTCTTGCGGTCCGGGTCCAGGATCCAGCCGGACAGCATCGCGTGCGTCCACGGGACCCGGCCGTGCTCGAAGTGCGCCCGCACCACGCGACCGAACAGCCAGGTGCGGATGATGTCGTGCCCCTGCGTGCACAGGTCCATCGGGAAGACGCGCTCGAAGAGGTCGTCGTCGGTGCCCCACCCACCGGCGATGTGGGGGGTCAGGGAGGAGGTGGCCCACGTGTCCATCACGTCGGGGTCGCCGATGAAGCCGCCGGGCTCGCCGCGCTGCTCCTCGGTGTAACCGCGCGGCGCGGCGGTCGACGGGTCCACCGGCAGCTCGTCCTCGCTGGGCATGAGCGGGTGGTCGTAGTCCGGCTCGCCGTCCTCGTCGAGGGGGTACCAGACAGGGAACGGGATGCCGAAGAAGCGCTGACGCGAGATCAGCCAGTCGCCGTTGAGGCCGCCCACCCAGTTGTCGTAGCGGTGCTGCATGTGGGTGGGGACCCACGTGATCTGGCCGCCGTCCTCGATCAGCTCGCGGCGCAGGTCCGCATCGCGGCCGCCGTTGCGGATGTACCACTGCCGGGTGGCGACGATCTCCAGCGGCTTGTCGCCCCGCTCGTAGAAGTTGGCCATCCGCTGCGTGGGGGTGGGGTCGCCGTCGAGGTCGCCGGCCTCGCGCAGCTTGTCCACCATCGCCTCACGTGCCGAGAAGACGGTCTTGCCCTTGAGGTCCTCGTAGGCCTCCGCTGCGGGCTCGTGGGAGAGCCAGGCGGGCGTCTCGCGCGAGAGCCTGCCGTCGCGACCGATCAGCGTGCGGACCGGCAGCTGCAGCTCGCGCCACCACATCACGTCGGTGAGGTCGCCGAAGGTGCAGCACATGGCGATGCCCGCACCCTTGTCCGGCTCCGCGGCCTCGTGGGCCAGGACCGGGATCTCCACACCGAAGACCGGCGACGCGACGGTGGTGCCGAACAGGTCGGCGTACCGCTCGTCGTCGGGGTGCGCGATCAGCGCGACCACGCAGGGGATCAGCTCGGGGCGGGTGGTCTCGATGTGCACCGGGCTGCCGTCGGCGCGCCGGAAGGCGATGCGGTGGTAGTGCCCGGCGTACTCACGGGCCTCGAGCTCGGCCTGGGCCACGGCGGTCTGGAACGTGACGTCCCACAGTGTCGGCGCCTCGGAGAGGTAGGCCTCGCCGCGGGCGAAGTTGCGCAGGAACGCACGCTGGCTGACCGTCTGGGCGGCGGCGCCGATGGTGGTGTAGTGCTGCGACCAGTCGACCGAGAGCCCCAGGGTGCGCCAGAGCTGCTCGAAGACCTGCTCGTCCTGCTCGACCAGTTCTTCACAGAGCGCGATGAAGTTGGGCCGTGAGACCGGCACCTGCTTCTTGGGGTCCGGCTTCTCGGGCGGCGTGAAGTCGGGGTCGTAGGGGAGCGACGGGTCGCACCGCACGCCGTAGTAGTTCTGCACGCGGCGCTCGGTGGGCAGGCCGTTGTCGTCCCAGCCCATCGGGTAGAACACGGTCTTGCCGCGCATCCGCTGGTAGCGGGCCACGAGGTCGGTGTGGGTGTAGGAGAAGACGTGGCCGACGTGGAGCGAGCCGCTGACCGTCGGGGGCGGGGTGTCGATCGAGTAGACGTTCTCGCGTGGCTGTGAGCGGTCGAAGGCGTAGGTGTCGTCGGCCTTCCACTGCTCGGCCCACTTCGACTCCAGCCCCTCGAGCGCAGGCTTGTCGGGTACGACGACCGGGCGCCGCTCGGCGCTCGTCGCGGTCGTTGCCTGCGCAGTGCTGTCGCTCATAACGGGAAAGCCTAGGTGCCCCACCCTCGGAGTCCCCAACCGCACGGGGCCTCTGACGTGCGACAACGGGTTCGTGGACCCCTGCAGTCGCGCCCTAGACTCGGCCGCGATGAGTGACACCCCTGCTGCGCCGCGCCTGGCCCAGAACGTCGCCGAGGTCGAGGACGCCCTGCTGTCGCGCTGGCCCGAGACCCGGCTGGAGCCGTCCCTGGACCGGATCCGTGCCTTCACCGAGCTGCTCGGCCACCCCGAGCGCGCCTACCGCGTCATCCACCTCACCGGCACCAACGGCAAGACGTCCACGTCGCGGATGATCGACACCCTGCTGCGGGCGCTCGAGCTGCGCACCGGACGCTTCACCAGCCCGCACGTGGAGCGGATGAGCGAGCGGATCTGCATCGACGGTCACCCGCTCACCGACGCCGAGTTCGTCGACGCCTTCAACGACGTGGCGCCCTACACCCACCTCGTCGACGGGTCCGAGCCCTTCCCGCTCAGCTTCTTCGAGACGGTGGTCGGCATGGCGTACGCCGCGTTCGCCGACGCCCCGGTCGACGTGGCCGTCGTCGAGGTCGGTCTCGGCGGGGCCTGGGACGCCACCAACGTGGCCGACGGCGACGTGGCTGTGGTGCTGCCGGTCGCGGTCGACCACGCGAAGTTCCTCGGCGACGCTCCCGCCACCATCGCCCTCGAGAAGGCGGGCATCATCAAGCCCGACGCCGTCGCCGTCATCGCCGAGCAGCAGCCGGACGTCGCCGAGGTCCTGCTGCGGCGGTGCGCCGAGGTGGGGGCTCGACCGGTCCGCGAGGGCGTCGACTTCGGCGTCGAGTCCCGAGCCGCCGCCGTCGGCGGACAGGTGATGACGCTGCAGGGTCTCGGCGCGCGCTACGACGACGTGTTCCTGCCACTGCACGGCGCCCACCAGGCCCAGAACGCCGCCACGGCCCTCGCTGCGGTCGAGGCGTTCGTCCCGGACCGGCCTCTGGATCCCGAGCTGGTCGCCGGCGCGTTCGCGCAGGTCACCTCACCCGGTCGGCTCGAAGTGATACGGCGCTCTCCCACCATCGTGCTCGACGCGGCCCACAACCCGGCCGGCGCGACGGCGACGGCCGCGGCGCTGGAGGACTCCTTCGCCTTCGACCCGCTCATCGGGGTGATGGGGGTGATGGCCGACAAGGACCACGAGGGCGTGCTCGCGGCCTTCGAGCCTCACCTGTCCCACCTCGTCTGCACCCAGAACTCCACCGACCGGGCGCTCCCCGCGGACCGGCTCGCCGCGGCAGCCCGCGAGATCTTCGGGGACCACCGGGTCGAGGTCGCCCCGCGCCTCGGCGACGCCATCGACCGGGCCGCCGCGCTGGCCGAGGCCGGGACCGCCGTCGGGACCTCCATCGGCTCGGGGGCGGTGCTGGTCACCGGGTCCGTGGTGACTGTCGGCGAGGCCCGCACCATGCTCAAGGGACGCGCATGAGCGCCCCGCAGACGCGCTCGCCCCGCCGGGGGATGTGCGCCGCCGTGCTCGCGCTCGAGGGGATCGTCGTCGCCCTGTCCACCCCGGTCATGATCACCCTCGGCGGCGTACCGGTCGGGACCGCGCTCGCGGTCGGGCTCGGCGTCGCGGCTGCCTGCCTGCTGCTCGCGGGACTGCTCCGCTCCGAGGCGGCGTACGTCGCCGGGTGGCTGCTCCAGCTCGCCGCGGTGGGCGTCGGCGTGCTGGTGCCGGCCATGTTCTTCCTCGGTGCGATCTTCGGCGCGCTCTGGGCCACCGCCTACTTCCTCGGCCGCAGGATCGAGCGCGAGCGCGCCGCGGCGTACGCCGCCTACGAGGCGGGGGAGACGACCGAACCCTGAGCCCGCTCCCGCTCGGCGCGCAGCGCCGGCAGGTAGAGCGCGGCACCCAGGATGCTGAACGCGCCGGCTGACACCATGGCCACCTGGGTGCTGGTGCCCTGGGCCAGGAAGCCGAGGAGCGGGGCCACGACCGCGAACGTGCCCATCGCCAGCATGGAGTTCATGGAGAGCACGGTGGCCCGGTTGGCCGCTTCCGCCTCCCGGTGCAGCAGCGAGGCGTGGACGGGGCCCGCGGCGCCGTGCAGGCCGTAGGTGACCAGGTAGGCGGCGACCAGCGCGACCGGGCCGGCCACCACGCCCATCACCACCGCGCCGACGCCGTTGAGGGCACGGGCGAGGATCGCGGTCCGGGCGACCCCCCAGCGGCCGCTCAGCAGGCCGGCGAGGGCGGAGCCGAGGGCGAACACGCCCCAGCCCACCGCCCCGATCGGTCCCATCAGGGCGCCGGCACGCTCTTCGCCACCGACGAGCTCGGCCAGCCGCACGGGCTGGAAGGTCTCGAACACCACCATGCCGGTGGACCAGAACACCTCCACCAGCACCAGCGCGCGGAGCACCCGGTTGCGGGCCAGCAGCCGCAGTCCGTCGCGCACCACCTCCGGCGCCTGTCGCGCCGACGCCCACGCCTGCCGCGCGCCCCGGCGTCCCGGCTGGGTGCGGGGCTCGTGCATCAGGGCCACGACGACGACCAGGTGCACGACGTTGAGGACCGTCCACGCCACGAAGGGCAGCAACAGGGCCGAGCCGAAGGGCAGCGGGTCCCACCACACCAGGGCGCCGGCGAGGGCCGACCCGACGGCGATCGCGACCCCCAGCACCATGCCCTGGGCGGCGAGGGTGCCGTCGACGTCGGCTCCCGGCTCGGTCGCGTGGACGGTGTCGACGTACCAGGCCTCGAGCGGGCCGGAGTCGAGGGCGCGGAACACCCCCATGAGGGCGGCGCCGACGGCGAACAGCCAGAGGTCGTCCGCCACGACGATGACCACCGCGGAGGCGACGTTGACGACGGCCGCGGTGATGAGGACGGGCCGCCGGCCCAGTGCGTCGGCGAGGCTGCCGGTCGGGAGCTCGAGGGCAAGCACCACGAATCCCTGCAGGGAGATCGCCAGCAGCGCCTGCGAGATGGTGAGGCCGCGCTCGAGCAGCAGCAGGGTGATCAGGCTGGCGACCAGCCCGACCGGGAACCAGCGGGTCAGGGTGAGCAGCAGGAACACCCGCCGCGCGGCGGCCGGCGGGAGCACGTCGCTCATCGCTGAGGGGCCTGGTACGTCGCCTCGACCGGGACGAGGAGCGACCCGTGGATCACCCGGACGGCCTGGGGGTCGCCGGCGCCGGCGTCGCGGAACCGGTGCAGCACCGCCTGGATCTCCTCGCGCATCTCACGCGCCTGCTCGGGGGTGAGGAGGAGTCCGTCATCGCCGTAGCCCAGGGCGTCCCGCCAGGCTGCGGGCCAGCCGGCCTCGGCCTGGAAGAAGAGCTCCGCCCGTTCGACGAGCTCAGCGGTGTAGTGGCGCGTGAGCCAGGAGACCGACGCCTCGGCCTCCTCATCACCCGCGAAGTCGCTGGGCTCCCACTCGTGCCCGCGGGTGGCGGCCTCCCACACGCGCCGTTTGCCCGCGCCGGTCCCGGTGTCATTCACGAGCCCGACCTCCTCGAGCTTGCGGAGGTGATAGCTGGTGGCGCCGGTGTTGGTGCCCAGGCGGTCGGCCAGCTCGGTGGCCGTCGCCTCACCGTGGAGCCGCAGCTGGCTGAGCAGCCGGGAGCGCAGGGGGTGGGCCAGCACCCGGAGGGCGGTGGCGTCGAGGCGGATCGTGTCGACCATGGGTGCACAGTACCTGTGCACAACTTCTGTGCACAAGAGTTCTGCACCGATCCCGGGTGGGTGCCCGACAGCCGGGATCGCTACGCTCCCGGTCATGGCAGTGGAGCGCACCCTGGTCCTGATCAAGCCCGACGGCGTACGCCGTGGACTCACCGGTGAGGTCCTCCGCCGGATCGAGGCGAAGGGCTACACGCTGGCTCGCCTCGAGCTGCGGCCGGCGACACCGGAGCTGCTCGCCGAGCACTACGCGGAGCACGAGGGCAAGCCGTTCTACGAGCCGCTGGTGGAGTTCATGCTCTCCGGTCCGGTCGTGGCCATGGTGGTCGAGGGAGAGCGCTGCATCGAGGGCTTCCGGGCGCTGGCCGGTGCCACGGACCCGACCGCCGCGCTCCCGGGCACGATCCGCGGCGACCTCGGCCGCGACTGGGGCCTGAAGGTCCAGCAGAACCTGGTGCACGGCTCGGACTCCCCAGAGTCGGCCACCCGCGAGATCAAGATCTGGTTCCCCGACCACAGCTGACCCGCCCCTCGCCGAGCCGTCACTCCGGCTGGTTCAGCCAGGGCCGAGCCGTCACCGCGGCTGGTTCAGCACCAGCCGAGCCGTCACTCCGGCGGGTTCGGTCCCCCGAGCTGTCACCCCGCGGGGTCCAGGCTGCGTGCGTCTGCTGCGACGCTCGCTCGGTGAACCTGCCGAAGTGACGGCTCACGGGTGTGTGAACCAGCCGCAGTGACGGCTGGCCGGGGTGTGAACCAGCCGTAGTGACGGCTCGCGGGGGTGTGAACCAGCCGCAGTGACGGCTCGGCAAGGTCACAGCACCCCAGATCACACCTGACCCATCCGTCCCGCGTGTCTCCCGGGGGGCGGGGCCTCGCGAACCTAACCTCGTCACAGGGTGCGTCGCGGGGGCGCTCCCGCTTCCCCCGGAACGACTGAGCGCGAGGCATCGGGCACATGGCGAACAGCTTCATCGGCCGTGACATGGCGGTCGACCTCGGTACCGCCAACACGCTGGTCTACGTCCGCGGCAAGGGCGTGCTGCTCGACGAGCCCAGTGTGGTCGCGCTCAACGACACCACCGGCGAGATCCTCGCCGTGGGTCACGAGGCCAAGCGGATGATCGGTCGTACGCCGGACAACATCACCGCCATCCGGCCGCTGAAGGACGGCGTCATCGCCGACTTCGAGGCGACCGAGCAGATGCTGCGCTTCTTCATCCGCCAGGTGCACCGCCGCCGCTACTTCGCCAAGCCGCGGATGGTCGTCTGCGTGCCGAGCGGCATCACCGCCGTCGAGCAGCGGGCGGTCAAGGAAGCCGGCTACCAGGCGGGCGCCCGCCGGGTCTACATCATCGAGGAGCCCATGGCCGCCGCGGTCGGCGCCGGGCTGCCGGTGCACCAGGCCACCGGCAACATGGTCGTCGACGTCGGCGGCGGCACCACCGAGGTCGCCGTCATCAGCCTCGGCGGCATCGTGACCAGCCTCTCCATCCGCACCGCCGGCGACGACCTCGACCAGGCGATCGTCGCGTGGATGAAGAAGGAGTACTCCCTCATGCTCGGCGACCGCACCGCCGAGGAGGTCAAGATGACCCTCGGGTCGGCCTTCCCGCTGCCGGACGAGCCGGAGGCCGAGATCCGGGGCCGCGACATGGTCTCGGGCCTGCCGCGCACGGTGGTGGTCTCCAGCGCGGAGATCCGTCAGGCCCTCGAGGAGCCGCTGCACGCCATCGTCGACGCGGTGCGGGCGACCCTCGACCAGACTCCGCCCGAGCTGGCCGGCGACATCATGGACCGCGGCATCGTGCTCACCGGCGGCGGCGCCCTGCTCCGCGGCCTCGACGAGCGGCTGCGCCACGAGACCGGCATGCCGGTCCACGTCGCGGAGGACCCCCTCGCCAGCGTGGCGATGGGCGCCGGCAAGTGCGTCGAGGAGTTCGAGGCGCTCCACCAGGTGCTGGTCTCCGAGCCCCGGAGGTACTGATGGCGCTCGACGTACGTCGCCTCCGCGAGCGTCGCTGGCGCAGCCTCAGCGAGCTCGACGCCGGTCGGCGCCCCTCGCGGGCGCTGCTCGTGGCCCTCGTGCTAGCCAGCGTCTCCCTGATCACCCTCGACTACCACGGCGGCCCCGACTCCCCGCTCGAGCCCGCCCGCCGCGCCGTGGGCGAGACGCTGGGACCGCTCGAGGCAGCCTCGGCCGCGGTCGTGCGGCCGGTGACCTCCATCCCCGGCTGGTTCCGGTCCCACGACTCGCTGCGCGCCGAGCTGGCCGCCCTCGAGGCCGAGAACGCCGACCTGCGCTCGGAGGTCGCGACGTCCGGCTACGACCGCAACCGGCTCGAGGAGTACGACGGCCTCACGGCTACCGCCGAGGGGCTCGGCCAGGCGCTGGTGCCCGCCCGGGTCGTGGCGCTCGGACCCTCACAGTCCTTCAGCCGCACGGTCACGATCGACGCCGGCTCCGACGCCGGCGTCCGCCCCGACCAGACGGTGCTCAACAACGACGGCCTGGTCGGCCGGGTGCTGCGCACCACCCGGACGACCGCGACCGTGCTGCTGGTCATCGACGCCGGCTCGGTGGTCGGCGGCCGGGTGGGCGGCAGCATGGAGATGGGCTTCCTCCAGGGACGCGGCGACCTCGGCGACAGCGGCAAGCTCGACCTCGAGCTCGTCGACGAGGCCGAGGTCCCCGCCAAGCACGACGTGGTCGTCACCTGGGGCAGCCAGAGCGGGGCGCCGTACGTCGCCGGCGTCCCGGTCGGGCGCGTCACCGCGGTCTTCTCGAGCATCCGGGAGACCTCGCAGCGGGCCGTCATCGAGCCCTTCGTCGACTTCGGCTCCCTCGACCTCGTGGGGGTGGTGGTCCCGTCCGGCACCAGCAGCGACCGGGCCGTGGTCGAGGCCGACGGGAGCCTGCGATGACCCTCGTCCGGGCCGGGGTGGCGCTGGCAGCGGTCGTCGTCGCGCTGGTGCTGCAGGTGACCGTCTTCCCGCACGTCGCCTGGCAGGGCATCGTGCCCAACCTGGTGCTGCTGGTGGTGGTCGCGGCCGCGCTGGTCCGCGGCGCCCAGTTCGCCGCCGTCGTCGGATTCGTCGCCGGAGTCGCCCTCGACCTCGCGCCACCGGCCGACCACGTCGCCGGTCAGTGGGCACTGGCCCTCGTCCTCGTCGGGTACGTCGCCGGCCGGGTCCACCAGGAGCAGCGCCCGACCGCGACCGCGGTGGTCGCCACGGTCGCGGTGTCCTCGTTCGTCGGCACGTCCGTCTTCGCCCTGACCGGGACGCTGCTCGAGGCTCCCGGGTTCGAGGTCGGCACGCTGCTGCAGGTGATCCTGGTGGCGGTGCTCTGGGACGTGCTGCTGACGCCGTTCGTGCTGCCGCCGCTGATGGGCATGTTCCGGCGGATCGAGCCCGAACGGGTCGCCGCCTGATGTCGGCCACCAGCGCCGACACCCGCAGCCGCCTGCGCCTGGTGGTGATCCAGGCGCTGGTGTTCTCGCTGTTCGCGACGCTGTTCGTCCGCCTCTACTACCTGCAGGTGGTCAGCGGCGAGCAGTACACCGCCCAGGCAGCCGACCAGTCGGTGCGCGAGATCGTCGTGCAGCCGCAGCGCGGGCTGATCGTCGACGCCCAGGGCCGCCCGCTGGTCGCCAACCGGATGTCGTGGGTCGTCTCGATCGACCGCACCCTGCTGGAGCGGCTCACGGAGTCGCAGCAGCAGCGGCTGCTCCAGCGGATCGGCTCGACCGTCGACCAGCCCCCCTCCCGCATCCGCAAGAAGCTGGTGACCTGCGGCTTCGAGGGCAGCGTGCCGGGCGTGTGCTGGAACGGCTCGCCCTACCAGCCGGTCCCGATCGCCCACGACGTGCCGAAGCAGGTCGCGCTGCGGATCCTCGAGCAGCCGGAGGACCACCCCGCGGTCATCGCGGAGCAGCAGAGCGTCCGCGCCTACCCGCGACCCTTCGGGATCAACGCCGCCCACCTGCTGGGCTACCTCAGCCCCATCACCGAGGAGGAGTACGACCAGGCGCGTGACAACGGCGACCGCTCCCTCAACGGCGCCTCGGCGGTCGGGCGCGCCGGGGTGGAGAAGCAGTACGACGTGTGGCTGCGCGGGATGCCCGGCTACCAGCGGGTGGCCGTCGACTCCATGGGCCGGGTGCTGGGGGAGGAGCAGGAGATCCCGGGCCAGCCCGGTGACACGCTCGTCACCTCCCTCGATGCCAAGGTCCAGGGCGTGGTCGAGAAGCAGCTCGCGCAGACGATCCGCACCGCGCGCCAGACCCGCGACACGGTCACGGGCCGCAACTACGTCGCCGACGCCGGCGCAGCCGTCGTCCTCGAGACGCAGACCGGCCGGGTCGTGGCGATGGCCAGCCAGCCGACGTACGACCCCGAGGTCTGGGTCGGCGGCATCACCAAGAAGCAGCTGGCCCACCTCTACTCCGAGAAGGCCGGTACGCCGCTGCTCGGCCGCGCCACCCAGGGCCAGTTCGCCCCGGGCTCGACGTGGAAGCCGTTCATGACCGCCGGGGCGCTGACCCACGGCTACTCCCCGGCGAGCCGGTTGGACTGCTCCTCCGGCTTCCAGGTCGGCAACCGGGTGTTCAAGAACTACGAGTCCGGTGCCTACGGGTCCATCGGGTTCGACCGCGCGCTCGAGGTCTCCTGCAACACCTTCTTCTACCGGATCGGCTTCAACTACTGGGCGAAGTACGGCTCCGACGTCGACGACGTCACGGCCCGCGACCCGCTGGTCGAGGAGGCCAAGACCTTCGGCTTCGGCGCCGAGACCGGGATCGACCTGCCCGGCGAGGCATCCGGCCGGATCGCCGACCGGCGCTGGAAGCGCGGCTACTGGAAGCAGATGAAGGACTACTACTGCGGGATCGCCGCCAAGCCGCAGGACCAGGAGACCAGCGACTTCGTCTACAAGTTCGCCCGCGAGTTCTGCATCGAGGGTTACGCCTACCGCGCCGGCGACGCCGTCAACTTCGCGATCGGCCAGGGCGACACCATCGTCACCCCGCTCCAGCTGGCCCGCGGCTACGCCGCGCTCGGCAACGGGGGCGTGCTCCACGCGCCGCAGATCGCCAAGGCGATCGTGAGCCCCGACGGCACGGTGCTCGAGCGGTTCCGGCCCCGCAAGGTCGGCACCGTGGGGCTGCCCCGCGAGGTGCTGTCCTACATCGACACCGCGCTGAAGGGGGTCAGCACCCGCGGCACGATGAGCTGGCGGCTCGTCGGCTTCCCGCACGACAAGGTGGTCATCCGCTCGAAGACCGGGTCCGCCGAGGTCTACGGCAAGCAGTCGACCTCGTGGGTGGCCTCCTACACCGACGACTACGTCGTGGTGATGATGGTCAGCCAGGGAGGCACCGGCTCCGGCACGTCGGGTCCGGCCCTCCGCAGGATCTGGGAGGCGCTCTACGGCGTCGAGGGGCTCGAGGTCCGGGCCGACCGGGCGGCGGTCCCGGGGGTGGTCGCGCCCGACGCCCTCCCGAGCTTCCAGCGCGACGGCTCGATCATCCCGCCCCGGAGCCGGCGATGACCGGCCGGGGTCGGGGCAGCGCGACCCTGCGCGTGCCCGGTCTCGACTGGCTGCTGATGTCGGCCGTGGCCGCCCTGCTGGTCCTCGGGACGCTGCTGGTGTGGTCGGCGACCTCGGCCCGGCTCGACCTCACCGGCGGCGATGCGGCGGCCTACCTGCGCAAGCAGCTGGTCAACATCGCGGTGGGCCTGGTCCTCATGGTCCTGGTGCTGGCCACCGACCACCGGTGGGTGCGGATCCTGGCGCCGGTGGCCTACCTGGTCTCGGTCGGCGGGCTGGTCCTGGTGCTGACCAACGGGGTCACCATCAACGGGTCCCGGTCGTGGATCCAGCTGGCCGGGCTGTCCATCCAGCCGGCCGAGCTGGCCAAGCTGGCGGTCGTCATCGGGATGGCGCTCGTCGTCGCGGAGCGTGCGGAGGGCAGGCGGCACCGCACGGTCGACTGGATCGACGTCAGCCTGATGCTCCTGATCGCGGGTCTCCCTGCGGTGCTGATCCTGCTGCAGCCCGACCTCGGGACGATGCTGGTCCTCACCGCCACCGTCTTCGGCGTGCTCGCCGCCGCCGGTACGCCGCGCCGCTGGCTCAGCCTGCTGCTGGCGGGCGGGGTCGTCGCGGCGACCGCCGCCGTGGCCGGCGGGATGCTCAAGGCCTACCAGGTCGACCGGTTCCTGGCCTTCACCAATCCGGACCTGGACCCCCGCGGCGCCGGCTACAACACCGAGCAGGCCAGGATCGCCGTCGGCAACGGGGGTCTCTTCGGGCAGGGGCTCTTCGACGGGTCCCAGACCCGCTCCGGGTTCGTCCCCGAGCAGCACACCGACTTCGTGTTCACCGTGGCGGGCGAGGAGCTCGGCCTGCTGGGCGCGGGGCTGGTCATCGCGTTGCTCGCGGTCGTCATCTGGCGGGCGCTGGTCATCGCCGCACGGGCTGAGGACACCTTCGGCCGGATCGCAGCCGCGGGCATCGCCTGCTGGCTGGGTTTCCAGGCGTTCCAGAACATCGGCATGTGCCTGGGGATCATGCCGGTCACCGGCGTACCCCTGCCGTTCGTGTCCTACGGGGGCAGCTCGATGTTCGCAGGTCTGCTCGCCGTCGGCCTGCTCCAGAACATCCACCTGCGGTCGGCAGTCTCCCCGGCAGCCCGCCTCGTGGCCCAGCAGCGGGTGCTCGTCCGGCGGTGAAGATCCCCCGGACGGGTCTGGCCCGGCGGGGGAACCAGGAGCACCATGGGGCCATGGACCGTGCGGTGCTGGACGCCGCGCTGGAGCGCACGCCACTGGGTGAGGACGGCCGCTCGGGAGCCACCCTCGACCGGGTCGTGCTCGCAGACGGCTCGACCGTGGTGGTCAAGCGCTACGACCCCGACCGCGACCTCGTGATGCGGATGCTGGGCGACGAGCGGGGCCGCGAGGTGGCGGTCTTCGAGAGCGGTCTGCTGCACGCGCTGCCGCCGCTCGTCCACCACGCGATCCTCGACGCCTGGTACGACGACGACGGCCTCGGCGTCGTGGTCATGCGCGACCTCGGAGCAGCCGTGCTGGGCTGGCACTCACGGGTGTCCGCGATGCAGTCGCGCACGGTGTTCCGGGCGGCGGCGCAGCTGCATGCCACCCCGCTCGCGGCGGACCCGGGTGTGCTGACCCCGCTACGGGAGGTGCTGGGCGTCTTCGAGGTACCGCGGTTGCAGCGCCTGGCGGGCGCCGGCCTGATCGACCTCGCCCTCCGGGGCTGGGCCCACTGGCCCGAGGTCGCGCCCGGGGACGTGGGTGACCGGGTCATGGCGCTCGCCCACGACACCGCGCCACTGGTCGCGGCGTGCGCCCAGCACCCGCCGGCCCTGCTGCACGGCGACCTGTCGATCGTGAACCTCGCGCTGGAGAGCGACCGGCCCGGAACCGTGACCCTCCTCGACTGGGGCATGACGACCGTGGGCCCGGCAGAGATCGACGTCGGGCGGTTGCTCGCCGGCTGCGCCCACGTGATGGACGGCGGCCTCGACGAGCTGGTTCGGCGCTACCGCGAGGTCATGGGCGCGGCGTACGACGCGGACGCGATGCGGCTCGGGCTGCTGGCCGGGCTGGTCTGGCTCGGCTGGAACAAGGCGCTCGACATCGTCGAGCACCCCACCCCCCACGTCAGGGAACGAGAACGGGTCAACCTCGGCTGGTGGCTGCACCAGGCCGCGGCGGCCTTCGAGTCAGGAGTCGCCTGAGATGGACCTCAACACGCTCTACCACCGGACCGTCGAGAGCTGGGCCGACCACGTCAACGCCGTGAAGCCCGACCAGTGGCAGGACCCCACGCCGTGCACGGAGTGGACCGTCCACGACCTCGTCAACCACGTCACGGGCGAGGACCGCTGGACCGCCCCGCTCATGCACGGGAGGACGATCGAGGAGGTGGGCGACCGGCTCGACGGCGACCTCCTCGGGGACGACCCGATCGACAGCGCCCTCCGGGCCGCGCAGGAGGCCGTGCTCGCGGTCGCGGAGACGCTGCCGGGCGGCGGCACGGTCCACCTGTCCTACGGGGAGGAGCGCATGGACGAGTACGTCCGTCAGCTCGCCGCCGACCACCTGGTCCACGGCTGGGACCTCGCCGTCGCGACCGGGGCCGACCGCCGGCTCGACCCGGCCCTGGTCCACGAGGTGGGGGCGTGGTTCGCGGAGCGGGAGGAGCTGTATCGGCAGGCGGGGGTGATCGCACCGCGTGCGGGCGCCCGGGACGACCCGCAGGCCCAGCTGCTCTCCGCGTTCGGTCGTGACCCGGCGTGGGGTCCGACCCACGCGGCGCTGGCGCAGTTCTCGGCTGCGTTCGGCCGTGGCGACGTACCCGCGATCATGGCGCTGATGACCGACGACTGCGTCTTCGAGGCGACCGGCCCGGCTCCTGACGGCATCCGTCACGAGGGTGAGGAAGCCGTGCGCGGGGTCTGGGAGGACCTGTTCGCGACCACGGCCGAGGCGACCTTCACCGAGGAGGAGTCGTTCGTCCACGGCGACCGGGGAGTGCTGCGGTGGCGCTTCGACTGGACGGAGGCCGACGGCGCCCCCGGCCACGTGCGTGGTGTCGACGTGCTGCGGCTCCGGGACGGGCGGGTCTGCGAGAAGCTCTCCTACGTCAAGGGCTGAGGCGCCCGCTCAGGGCCGGATCGAGAGGAACACGAAGGCCGCCAGCAGCGCCAGGTGGAGCCCGCCGGCGAGCGGCTTGGCGCGTCCGGGGACCACCGTCAGGACAGCGACGAACGCCGTCACCACGAGAAGCACGATCTGCGTCTGGCCGAGACCGAGGGCCAGCGGCCCCTCGAGCCAGATCGAGGCGATGGCGATCGTGGGGATGGTGAGTCCGATGGCCGCACCGGCAGAACCGAACGCCAGGTTGAGACTGATCTGGGTGCGGTCCCGACGTGCTGCCCTGACGGCAGCGATGGACTCGGGCAGCAGCACGACGAACGCGATCACGACGCCGACGAACGCGGCGGGGAAGCCGAGTGCCGCCACCGCCCGCTCGATCGCCACCGACTCGACCTTGGCCAGCCCCACCACGGCCACCAGGGACACCAGGAGCAGGCCGAGACTGCGCAGCGCCATGGTGTTCGAGGGTGGGTCCGCGTGACCGTCGTGATCCTCGTCGACCGCCGTGCCGCCCTCCTCCACGGGCAGGAAGAAGTCGCGGTGGGCGATGGTCTGGGTGAAGACGAACATCAGGTAGAGGGCTGTGGAGGCCACGGCGGCGAAGGCGAGCTGGCCGGGTGAGAACTCCGGGCCGGGCTCGCTCGTGGTGAAGCGGGGGAGCACCAGGCACAGCGTGGCGAGGGTGACGACGGTCGCCAGCGCCGAGCCCGTCCCCTCGGGGTTGAACACGGCCAACCGGTTGCGCAGGGCGCTGACGAGGATCGAGAGGCCGGCGATGCCGTTGATCGAGATCATCACCGCCGCGAAGACGGTGTCGCGGGCCAGCCCGCTGGTGTCGGATGTCGAGGTGATCATCAACGTGACGATCAGCGCGACCTCGATCACGGTGACGGCCACCGCCAGGACCAGCGAGCCGAACGGCTCGCCCACGCGGTGGGCCACGACCTCGGCGTGGTGCACGGCCGCCAGGACCGCGCCGCCGAGCAGCAGCCCCACCAGCGCGAGGACGACATCGCCGGGCTTGCGTCCCCAGGTCGCCACCAGGGCGAGCATGGCCAGCACCGGGACGGCGGTCGTCCAGGAGATCCGGTTCCCGACCCTCGCCCCCAGCATGCCCAGAACCCTAGGGGAGGACGGCAAGGGTCCGGTCCGGGAGTCGCCGGCTCAGGCGGCCGGCAGGGTGAAGCTGAAGGTGGCCCCACCCTCGGGGTTGTTGCGGGCCATGATCTGCCCCCCGTGGCGACTCACGATGCGGCGGCACAACGAGAGGCCCAGGCCGGTGCCGGCGAAGGTCTGGGCGTGCTCGGGGGCCCGGTGGAACTCCTCGAAGATCCGCTCCTCCTGCCCTGGCGGAAGGCCGATGCCCCGGTCGCTGACGTCGACGCGGACGAAGCCCGCCTCCTCGTCCGGCCGGGAGCACACCCGGACGTGGGGCCGCTCGCCGTCCCGGGTGTACTTGACGGCGTTGCCGATGAGGTTGGCGAGCAGCTGGCGGGTGAGCATCCGGTCGGCGTCGACCGTGTGGCGGGCGTCGAGCTCGAACAGGGGGGAGGAGTCGGCGTCCTGGGAGGAGTAGGGGGCCACGATCTCGGACAGCAGGCCGTCGAGACACACCTGGCTGCGGTTGAGGAGACCGTCCCGGTTGACGGTGTAGGCCAGCCAGTCCTCGATGACCTGCAGCATGCGGTGGCTGTTGAGCTGGGCCCGCTCGAGGAAGAGCATCGCCCCCGCGGGTCGCGGTCCGCTGACGGCGTCGGCGGCGAGCTCGAGCCAGCCGTGGAGACTCGCCAGCGGACTGCGCAGGTCGTGGGCGACCACTCCGGCGAAGCCGGTCAGCTCGCTGAGCCGGTCGCGCTCGGCCGTGACGTCCGAGAAGAGCACGATGGTGCGGTCCGGCGTCCCGTGCATGGGCCACGAGCGGACGTCGAGGACCCGCGGGTGACCGTCGCTGTCGACCATGAGCTGCCCGGACCAGGACCCGTCGGCGTCCGCGGTCAGGTCCTGCAGGGAGAGGTCGGTGCCGTCACCGCTGCGCAGGCCGAAGTGGGTCACCCAGTCCACCGGCACCCCGACGGGGATGCGGCGTCCGACCAGCTGGCGGGCGGCGACGTTGTGGAGGACCACGCGCTGCTGGTCGTCGAGGACCACGAGCCCGTCGGACATCGACTCGAAGACGGTCCGGAGCAGCTCGGCCTGCTCGTCGGCGGCTGCCCGCTCCTGCTCCAGCAGGTCGGTCGCGGCCGCGCGCTGGTCGCGCAGCACGGCGAGGTGGAGGGTGATGAAGGTGGAGGCGGTCAGCAGCAGGTCGATGATGACCGACCCGGGGATGATCCCGGTGTAGCCCCACTGGTTGATGGGGTGGAGCGTCGCGAGGGCACCCCCGAGGGCGACGCAGAGGGCGTAGAGCGCCGCCCCTCGCACCGTCAGCACGCTGCCCGCGACGACCGCCGGCAGTAGCAGGAACCAGGTGAGCGGGAGCTCCGGGTCGTAGTAGGTGACCCAGAGGCAGACGGCGCCCAGTGGGGCGAGGGCGCCGACCACCCAGCGGGGCACGCCCTCGCCGACCCACCTCTGGCCGCTGAAGAAGAGCCCGAGGAAGCAGACGCTGCCCACGTAGACGTAGACGGTGTTGCGCAGGATCCACCACAGCGTGAGCCGGTCGATCTGGCCCGCCTCGAGGTTGGGGTAGCCACCGAGGAGTGCCACGAGGACGCCGGCGACCGCAGCCAGGCCGAGCAGCGTCAGGTTTGCCGACGCCGTGGCCGGCGACCAGCCGTGCCCGCGTCGCAGCCGGGCGTAGACCACCACCAGCCCGACCCCGACCCCGATGTTCGTCACCCCCATCCACAGCGCGTCGGCGAGGGGCCAGTCGAAGGCCAGGGCGACCATGAGGAAGAGGCTGAGCTGCCCGAGGACGTGTGCGGCCTGTGTGAGGCCCGGGCGGGTGCGGCCGTCCCAGACGACCGTCGACCAGATGACGGTGGCGGCCATGGTGCCCCACATCTCGGTGGGCTGGTCGGCCGGCGGCATCACCTCGAGGCTGAAGACCGTGAAGGCGAGCGCCAGCGGCACGACGACCGCGAGACGCCGTGCCGCAGTGGTCTCCGTCTGTTCTCCCACGTGTTCTCCCCGTCCGGGACACAGTCGACTCCCGGTCGCTTCGGATGGTAGGCGCTCGTGGGGTCCCGGGTGCCCTGACTCGCTGAATCGGCACAGCCGCGAGGCGGGCGTACGATGGCCCCTTCCGACCCCACGCCAGTCTTCGAGGTGTTCCGTCGTGCCCGTCGCATCGGTCTTTCCCCGGCTCGAGCCGAGGCTGCCATCGGTGCAGAAGCCCATCCAGTACGTCGGTGGTGAGCTGAACGCCACCGTCAAGGACTGGGACTCCGTCAGCGTCCGCTGGGCGCTGATGTACCCCGACGCCTACGAGGTCGGCTTGCCCAACCAGGGCGTCCAGATCCTCTACGAGGTGCTCAACGAGCGGGACTGGATCCTTGCCGAGCGCACCTACTCGGTCTGGCCCGACATGGAGCGCGTGATGCGCGAGGGTGACAGCGAGGGTCCGATCCCGCAGTTCACCGTCGACGGCCACCGGCCGGTGCGGGCCTTCGACCTGCTCGGCGTCTCCTTCGCCACCGAGCTGGGCTACACCAACCTCCTCAACGCCCTCGACCTCGCCGGCATCCCGCTGCAGGCGGCCGACCGCGGCGAGGAGGACCCCGTGGTCGTCGCCGGCGGCCACGCGGCCTTCAACCCGGAGCCGATCGCCGACTTCGTCGACGCCGTCGTGCTCGGCGACGGCGAGGAGGTCGTGCTCGCGATCTCCGACGTGGTGAGGGAGTGGAAGGACGAGGACGGCCCGGGGGGCCGCGACGAGCTGCTGCGCCGGCTCGCGGTGAGCGGCGCGGTCTACGTGCCCCGGTTCTACGACGTCGCGTACGCCGCCGACGGCACGATCGAGGCCGTCGTCCCCAACCGGCCCGGCATCCCCGACCGGGTGCGCAAGCACACGCTCATGGACCTCGACGCCTGGCCCTACCCGGCCAAGCCGCTGGTGCCCCTGGCCGAGACCGTCCACGAGCGCTTCAGCGTCGAGATCTTCCGCGGTTGCACGCGCGGCTGCCGGTTCTGCCAGGCCGGCATGATCACGCGGCCGGTCCGTGAGCGCTCGATCAACACCATCGGCGACATGGTGGAGAACGGCATCCGCAAGACCGGCTTCGAGGAGGTCGGCCTGCTGTCGCTGTCGAGCGCCGACCACACCGAGATCGGCGACGTGGCCACGGGGCTGGCCGACCGCTACGAGGGGTCCAACGTCTCGCTCTCGCTGCCCTCCACCCGGGTCGACGCCTTCAACATCACCCTCGCCAACGAGTTCTCCCGCAACGGCCGGCGCTCCGGGCTGACCTTCGCCCCAGAGGGCGGGTCGGAGCGGATGCGCAAGGTGATCAACAAGATGGTCACCGAGGAGGACCTGATCCGGACCGTCGCCACGGCGTACTCCCACGGTTGGCGGCAGGTCAAGCTCTACTTCATGTGCGGGCTCCCGGAGGAGACCGACGAGGACGTGCTGGCGATCGCCGACCTCGCCAAGAAGGTCATCGCCAAGGGCCGCGAGGTCTCGGGGCGCAACGACATCCGGTGCACGGTCTCGATCGGCGGCTTCGTCCCCAAGCCGCACACGCCGTTCCAGTGGGCCGCCCAGCTCGACCACGAGACGACAGACGAGCGGCTCCGCAAGCTGCGCGAGACGGTGCGCGAGGACAAGCGGTACGGCCGCGCCATCGGGTTCCGCTACCACGACGGCAAGCCCGGCATCGTCGAAGGACTGCTCTCACGCGGTGACCGCCGCCTGGGCCGGGTCATCGAGCAGGTCTGGCGCGACGGCGGCCGCTTCGACGGGTGGAGCGAGCACTTCTCCTTCGAGCGGTGGATGGACAGCGCCGAGCGCGCGCTGGCCGGCACCGGTGTCGACGTCGACTGGTACACCACCCGTCCCCGCGACTACGACGAGGTGCTCCCGTGGGACCACCTCGACTCCGGTCTCGACAAGGACTGGCTGTGGGCCGACTGGGAGGACGCGCTCGCCGCCGCGGACGACCCCGACTCGGTGGTCGACGTCGAGGACTGCCGGTGGACCCCCTGCTACGACTGTGGTGTGTGCCCCGAGATGGGCACCGAGATCCAGGTGGGACCGACCGGCCAGAAGCTGCTCCCGCTCTCGGTCGTCTGATCGACGCGGCCCCGCCGGGGGCGACGTGCCAGACTCCGGGCCCGTGAACCATCTGCTCGACCTCGCCTCCCGGAAGCTCTGGCGACTCACCGGGCGCCCGGTGGACCTCCATGGCACGGAGTCGTGGCTGGCGGCGCCGACGAGCCGCACGGCCCGGGTGGCCGACGGGTGGCTCGCGACCGAGGCGGCCCGACACGGGGGCCGCCTCGAGGAGGACTCGGCCACGGCAGGGCTGCTGCCGTCGATGGCCGTCCTGGACGGGCCGGGCTTCGACGCGGCCTGTCTCCGTCCCGAGGTCCGCGACTTCTACGAGCACACCGCCGCCTGGCAGATGGAGGTGTGGACCGGCTGGTCGCCCGTCTTCTGGCCGGCCGGCGAGCTGGTGTCGAGGCTCTACGGGCGACGGGTCGAGCAGCTCGCGCTGCCGATGCGACCCCTCGACGTGGCGCACGGCATGGACAGCCGCCTGACCCTGATCCGTGACGGCGACGGCGCCCAGGTCGCTGCCGCCTGGGTGCGGACCCTGCGCCGCGGCGGCCGGCACGTGTTCAGCGGCTGCTACTCCGCCCGCCTGCTGCCCGGGGCAGACCGCCCGAGCGTCCACGTCGCCTTCCCCCTGGAGTCCGGGAACGTCCAGGTGTTCCTCCGACCGTCGGTCACCGCCGCCGGCGGGCTCGTCCTGGCGTCCCCTCCCGGGAGGTTCGGGCAGGACGGCGCCTACGTGGTGGTCCGCGACCGGCGCGACCACGCGGCGCGGGTGCCGCTGCACGAGACCTTCCACGTCTACGTGGACCAGGCCGGTGTCCTGCGCACCGACCACGAGCTGCGGCTGCGTCGTACGTGGGCGGTGCGACTGCACTACAAGCTCGAGCGCGCGGCATGACGGTGCACTCGTTCCACCTGGTCGAGCTGCCGTGGACGGCGACGGCGCGAGCGCTCGCGCGACCACCCACGTGCGCGTCCGTGCCGGGGCTGCAGCACGCCGAGTGCCTGGCGCTCATGCGGCTCGGCGCAGCCACGGTGTCACCGGAGCGGATGCAGCTGCGCCGGCTGGCGGTGTTCGCGCAGTGGCGCGACGAGGCGGCGATCGACCAGTTCCTGGCCGACCACCCGCTGGGCCGCCACCTCGCTGTCGGCTGGCACGTCCGGCTGGAGTTCCTGCGACGCTGGTCAGCCCTCGCGGCCCTGCCCGACCTGCCCCGCAGGGCGGGCACCTGGTCCCAGGACGAGCCGGTGGTCGCCGTCACGGTCGCCCGGATGCGGCTGCCGGAGGTGCCGCGGTTCCTGCGCTGGGGCAAGCCCGTCGAACGTCTGGTCCGGGACCACCCCGGGACGACCCTGGCCCTCGCGGCCGTCCGGCCGCCGCGGACGATCTCGACGTTCTCGGTCTGGCGGACGGTCGCGGAGATGGAGGAGATGGTGCACGGCCGGTCCTCAGTCACCGAGCCGGACCGGCACGCCGTCGCGATGGCGGAGCGGCGGCGCCGCGACTTCCACCACGAGTTCGCGACCTACCGGTTCCGCGCGCTCTCCGAGCACGGCTCCTGGGAGGGACGCACCGGCATCGTCCCCCAGCGCTGAAGCCGGCACGCTCGGAGGTTGAGGTGCGAGGAGCGCCAGCGACGAGCCACGAAACCACCGGGGCCCACGCGCCGACGGGGCCGCTCGTCAGTCGCAGGCCGCCGGCAGCAGGGTGAGCTCGGCCAGGACCCCGCGGTGGTCGCTGATCGAGCTCAGCACCACCTCGGTCGACCTCACCCGGAACGAGCGGTCTGCGAGCACGAAGTCGATCCGGCGCCGGGGTGCGTACGCCGGGACGGTGAACCCGTCCCCGCGGCCGGCGACGGCCCACGCGTCGACGAGGCCGGCGCGCTGGAGGCGGCGCAGCGGCGGCGTACCGGGCACCGCGTTGACGTCACCGCCGACCACGACCGGTCGGGGCGACTGCCGCACCCGCTCCACGACGGCGCCGGCCTGCTGCGTGCGGACCCGGCGCGAGGCGTGCTCGAGGTGGGTGCTGAAGACGTCGACCCGTCGGCCGTCGACGTCGATCGTCGCCCGCACGAGACCCCGGCCGTAGAGGCCGGCCCGTGAGGGCAGCCGCTGGTTCCCCGACGTGACGATCGGGTAGCGCGAGAGCACCGCGTTGCCGCTGGCGCCCGGTCGCGCGCGTCGGCCGGGACCGAACACGGCGTCCATGCCCAGGCGGCGGCCCAGCCATCGCGCCTGGTCGACGCCGTCGCTGCGCCGCCGGCCGCGGTCGACCTCCTGCAGCAGCACCACGTCGGCGTCCCACGCCCGCAGCTCCGCGGCCACCCGCCCGAGGTCGAGGCGGCCGGCCTTGGTGCGGCCGGCGTGGATGTTGAGCGACAGCACGGTCAGGTCCGCGCGCGCGGGGAGCGGGCACGGCGCGAGCGTGGCGCCTGCTGCGGTCTCCTGTCCCGGGGTTGTCGGGGGCGGCTCGTCGGGATCCGCCGAGGGAGCCGGGGGAGGGGGCGAGGGAGTCGGTCGGTCCGCCGCCGCGAGCCCCGCCACGACGGCGGTCACCACCACGGCGACCGCGACGAGGACCACCAGTGCCCGCTTCACGACGCCGCTGCCCGGGTGAGGAGCCGGCACCGCACCGTGGCGTGCCGGTGGGTGAGGGGAGAGCTGGACATGGCTCCGGCAGGATAGGCCGCGTGAGGCACGTTCCCGACACGGAGCGCCGCGCCCGTCTCGCTCGTCGGCACGCCGTCGCCCCCGCCCACCGCGTGGCGGGTCCGGTTGCGGCCACCGAGGCGATGGTCGTCCTGCACGCCACCGAGCCCTTCGGTCCCTACCTGTCGATCGCCGCCCGCACCGAGGATCCCGGCCCCGACGACGTCGCGGCCGCTCTCTACACCGACCGCACACTCGTCCGGCAGCTCGCGATGCGGCGCACGCTCTTCGTGTTCCCCCGTGACCTGCTCCCGGCCGCGCTCGGCAGCGCGTCGGCCCGGGTGGCCGAGCAGCAGCGCCGGCTGCTGGTCAAGGAGCTGGTCCGTGCGGGCGTCACCGAGGACGGCGAGGCGTGGTTGGTCGCGGCGGAGCGTGCCGTGCTGGAACGGCTGTCCGACGGCTCGTCGATGTCGGCCACGCGGCTGCGCGAGGAGGTGCCGGAGCTGGCCGGTCGCAGCCGGGCCGTGGACGGCAAGAAGTGGTCCTTCGCGACGCCGTTCGCACCCCGGGTGCTGACGCTCCTGGGCGCGCGCGGTGACCTGGTGCGGACGCACAACGACGGCCACTGGCGGACCTCGCGCCCGACCTGGGCCCGGATGGAGGCCTGGCTCGGCGAGGCGCCGGAGCCGTGGCCCGAGGAGAAGGGCTACGCCGAGCTCGTACGCCGGTGGCTGTCCCGGTTCGGTCCCGGCACCGAGGCGGACCTGGTGTGGTGGCTCGGCGCGACCAAGGGCGCGGTCCGCCGCGCCCTCGGCGACGTCGGTGCCGTCGAGGTCGCCCTGGACGGTGGGCGGACGGGCTACCTGCTGCCCGACGACCTCGACCCGGAACCGACGGTCGCGCCCTGGGCGGCGCTGCTGCCGGTGCTCGACCCCACCACGATGGGGTGGCGTGACCGCGAGTTCTACCTGGACCCGGCACACACGCCGTACCTCTTCGACAGCAACGGCAACGGCGGCTCCACCGCCTGGGTGGACGGCCGCATCGTGGGGTGCTGGGTCCAGGACGACGCGGGTGCGGTGGAGGTGTTCCTTCGCGAGGACGTCGGTGCCGACGCCCGCGGCCTGCTCGACGCGGAGGCCCAGCGGCTGACCCGCTGGCTGGACGGCGTGGTGATCTCCTCGGTCTACAGGTCGGCGCTGATGAAGGGCCAGCCGCTGCCCTGAGGCGCTAAACCTGCAGGTTCGTGCGGTGCACGAACATGAGGCAGCAACCTCCGGCGGACCCTCGTCGGCGCTGGCTAGGTTCCGATGGCCCCGCACTCGGCGGGGCCATCGACATCCCTCGGGAGAGACATGAACCTGTCGTCATCACCGGCGCGCCGCGGGCGTGGCCTGGCCGTCACCGCGGCCGCCGCCCTCACCCTCGGCACGCTCACCGCCACTGCCGGACCGGCAGCGGCGTCACCCGACCCGGACCGCAAGGCCCCGGTGCTGGGCGAGGAGCGGTCCTCGGCCATCGACGGTCGCTACATCGTCGTCATGGAGGAGCGCGCCAGCGGCGCGCAGGAGCAGCAGGCCGCCGACGTCGCCCGCCGCAACGGCGGCTCGGACGTCGCCCGCTTCCAGTCCGCGCTCGAGGGCTTCTCCGCCAAGCTCCCCGACCGCGCGCTCCAGGCGCTGCGCAGCAACCCGAACGTCGCCTTCATCGAGGCCGACCAGCGGGTGTCGATCGCCACCACCCAGAACAACGCCACCTGGGGCCTGGACCGGATCGACCAGCGCAACCTGCCCCTCAACGGCACCTACACCTACACGCCGACGGGCTCGGGCGTCACGGCCTACATCATCGACACCGGCGTCCGCGCGTCGCACGCCGAGCTCACCGGCCGGATGGCCTCCGGCTACACCGCGATCAGCGACGGTCGCGGCACCGACGACTGCAACGGGCACGGCACCCACGTCGCCGGCACGGTCGGCGGCACGACGTACGGCGTCGCCAAGCAGGTCACCATCCGCCCGGTGCGGGTCCTCGACTGCAACGGCTCGGGCAGCACCTCCGGCGTCATCGCCGGCGTCGACTGGGTGACCAGCAACCACGCGGCCGGCACCCCGGCGGTCGCCAACATGAGCCTCGGTGGCGGTGTCTCGACCGCCCTCGACAACGCCGTCAACAACTCGATCGCCGACGGCGTCTCCTACGCCGTGGCGGCGGGCAACGACAACACCAACGCCTGCAACGGCTCCCCGTCGCGGGTCGGTGCGGCCATCACCGTCGGCTCGACCACCAGCTCCGACGCCCGGTCGAGCTTCTCCAACTACGGCTCCTGCCTCGACCTGTTCGCCCCGGGCTCGAGCATCACCTCGGCGTGGCACACCTCCGACAGCGCCACCAACACCATCTCCGGCACCTCGATGGCGACCCCGCACGTCGCCGGCGTGGCCGCCCTCTACCTGCAGGGCAACCCGACCGCGTCGCCGAGCACGGTGGCCAGCACCATTACCAGCACCGCGACCTCCGGTGTCGTCACGAACGCGGGCAGCGGATCGCCCAACCGGCTGCTCTACTCGCTGCTGACCGGTGGCACGCCCCCGCCGCCCCCGCCGACCGGCAACGTCCTGCAGAACCCCGGCTTCGAGTCCGGTGCGACGGCCTGGACCGCCACCAGCGGCGTGATCACCAGCTCGACCGGCGCCCCCGCGCGCACCGGGTCGTGGAAGGCCTGGTTCAACGGCTACGGCACCTCCAACACCGACACGCTGACCCAGGACGTCACGGTGCCGAGCTCGGGCAACGCCACCCTGTCGTTCCACCTCTACATCTCCAGCGCGGAGACCACGGCGTGGACGGCCTACGACACCTTCCGGGTGCAGATCGTGTCGGGCGGGTCGACCACGACCCTCGGGACGTTCTCCAACCTCGACGAGGGGACGTCGTACGTCGAGCGGAGCTTCGACGTCTCGGCCTGGGCCGGTGACGCGGTGACGGTGAAGTTCGTCGGTACCGAGGACTCCAGCCTCGCCACCAGCTTCGTCGTCGACGACACCTCGCTGACCGGCTGACCCCAACCGAGGAATGCGAGCGCACCCGGGCGGGGTCCTACCCTGTCCGGGTGCGCGAGCAGCCTGAGCAGCAAGCCCCACCTGTCCAGCGGCTCCGGGTCCGCTACGCCAAGCGGGGCCGGCTCCGCTTCACCTCCCACCGCGACTTCTCCCGCGCCTTCGAGCGCGCCGTCTTCCGGGCCCGCGTCCCCATGGCCTACTCCTCGGGATTCAACCCCCACCCGCGCATCTCCTACGCCGGAGCGGCGCCGACCGGCTCCGCGAGCGAGGCCGAGTACCTCGAGATCGCCCTCGCCGAGCGGGCCGAGCCGGACCAGGTCCGGCGCGACCTCGAGGACGCACTGCCCGCCGGCCTCGACGTGCTCGCCGTGGCTGAGTCGCCCGGGGGATCGCTCGCGGACCTGCTGACCGCGAGCCGCTGGCGCATCGACACCGCCGCGGACCCGGAGGCGCTGGCCGGTGCGGTGACGCGCTTCTTGGATGCCGACTCGGTCACCGTGGAGCGGATGACCAAGAAGGGGATGCGTGAGTTCGACTGCCGGGCGGCCGTGGTGACCCTGACCGCCGACGGCGGGTCGCTCGACCTCGTCCTCCACCACACGGTCCCGGCTGTCCGGCCCGACGACGTCCTCACCGGGCTGCGCCAGCTGACGGGACTGCACACGGGGGACGCCCCGCTCCTCACGCGGCTCGAGCAGGGGACCCTCGCCGAGGACGGATCCCTGCGCGACCCCTTCGCCTGAGCGACCCACCCTCCGGGCATGACCCCGTTCGCGGGCCCGTGTGCGATACTCGGCCTCGGTCGGTCCGAACCGACCCGACGACGTTCTCGCCGGTCAGCACGAGTGGGCCGGCACGACGAACGCCCGTCGTCGCCCGACCGCGACGCGGCCCGGCTGGAGTGGGTGACAGACCTCCGGCGTACAGGGGCCCGGCGACCGCGGCAGGCCGGCGACAGGTGAGCGTCGACGCGGCCCGCGGAGGGTGTCGTCGGCACACACGAAGGCTTTGCGACGCCGTCTGGCACCACCGCGACGGCGACGCCGACGGTCCGGCGCACCCGTGGCGTCGGACAGAGGGATGTACCGATGACTGAGGACACCACTCCCGAATCCACCCCTGAAGCCGCCGAGGCGGCTGCGCAGCCCGCACCGGAGGACGCCGGCGCCTCGGCCTCCTCGGGGAAGGACGCCAAGCCCGCAAAGAAGGCCGCGGCGAAGAAGGCGACGACGGCGAAGAAGTCCACGACCGCCAAGAAGCCGACCGCCAAGAAGACCGCCGCGAAGAAGAGCGCGGCGAAGAAGGCCGCCGAGCCGACCGCCGCCGACGCCACGGCCGATGCCGCGGAGTCCGACGGGTCGGCGACCGACACGGAGACCCCGGCCGCCCCCAAGCGCGCCACGAGGAAGAAGGCCGAGCCCGCCCCGGCCGAGAGCCCGAGCGAGTCGACGGAGCCGGACGAGGGGCCGGCCCCCACCATGCTGCTCTTCCAGGCGCCGGACACCACGCAGGCGCCCGCCAAGCCGCGCCGCGCCAAGCCGGCGGCCGAGGCCGAGCCGGTCCAGGACGGCGCTCCCGCGGCCGGGGACGACGAGACCGGTGAGGACCAGGGCCCCGATGACGCCGAGGGCAGCGAGTCGGGCGACGGTGCCAGCCGCCGGCGTCGGCGGCGCGGGGGACGTCGCCGTCGCAAGTCCGGCGGCGAGGACGGCGCGGGGGAGTCCGACCAGGACGCCGACGCCGCCGACACCTCCGGCGACCCCGGCAGCACGGACGAGCAGGCCGGTGAGCCCGGTTCCTCCTCGTCACGGCGTCGCCGCCGCCGTCGGCGGGCCGGCGAGTCCGGCGGTGACGCCGACGACGACCCGCAGAACACCGTCACCAAGGTCCGCCAGGGCAGGTCCGCCGAGGACCAGATCACGGCCGTGACCGGCTCCACCCGCCTCGAGGCCAAGAAGCAGCGACGCCGCGAGGGACGTGAGGCCGGGCGCCGTCGGGCCCCCATCGTCAGCGAGGCCGAGTTCCTCGCCCGCCGCGAGTCCGTGGACCGCGTGATGGCGATCCGGCAGCGTGAGGACCTGACGCAGATCGCCGTCCTCGAGGACAAGGTGCTCGTGGAGCACTACGTAGCCAGGGAGTCGCAGACCTCCCTGATCGGCAACGTCTACCTCGGCCGGGTCCAGAACGTGCTGCCCTCCATGGAGGCGGCGTTCATCGACATCGGCAAGGGCCGCAACGCCGTGCTCTACGCCGGTGAGGTCAACTGGTCCGCGCTCGGCCACAAGGACGGGCAGCCGCGCAAGATCGAGTCCGTCCTCTCCTCCGGCCAGTCGGTGCTCGTCCAGGTCACCAAGGACCCGGTGGGCCACAAGGGCGCCCGGCTCACCAGCCAGGTGAGCCTCGCGGGTCGTTTCCTGGTCTACGTGCCCGACGGCACCAACAGCGGCATCTCCCGCAAGCTCCCCGACACCGAGCGCAACCGCCTGAAGTCGTTGCTCAAGGAGATCGTCCCCGACGGGGCCGGTGTCATCGTCCGCACCGCCGCCGAGGGCGCCAGCGAGGATGAGCTGACCCGCGACGTCGAACGTCTCACCGCACGGTGGGCCGACATCGAGAAGAAGGCCAAGGGCAACGCCCCGCAGCTCCTCTACGGCGAGCCCGACCTGATGCTCAAGGTCGTGCGTGACCTCTTCACCGAGGACTTCTCCAAGCTGGTGGTGCAGGGCGACGACGCGTGGGACACGGTGCACGGCTACGTCACCCACGTGGCTCCCGACCTCGAGGACCGGCTGGAGAAGCACGACGGCGACAACGCCGACCTCTTCGCGACCTACCGGATCGAGGAGCAGATCCACAAGGGTCTCGACCGCAAGGTCTGGCTGCCCTCCGGTGGCTCGCTGATCATCGACCGCACCGAGGCGATGACGGTCGTGGACGTCAACACCGGCAAGTTCACCGGTTCCGGGGGCAACCTCGAGGAGACGGTCACCAAGAACAACCTCGAGGCGGCCGAGGAGATCGTGCGCCAGCTCCGGCTGCGCGACATCGGCGGCATCATCGTCATCGACTTCATCGACATGGTGCTCGAGTCCAACCGCGACCTCGTGCTGCGTCGGCTCGTGGAGTGCCTGGGCCGTGACCGGACCCGCCACCAGGTCGCCGAGGTCACCTCGCTCGGCCTCGTGCAGATGACCAGGAAGCGGATCGGCACCGGTCTGCTCGAGGCGTTCTCGGAGACCTGTGAGCACTGTGGTGGGCGCGGCCTGATCACCACCGAGGCCCCGGTCGAGCCCAAGAAGGGCGACGACGACTCACGACGTGGCAACCGGCGCTCGCGCCGCGGCCGCGGCGGAGCCGGGTCCGGCAACGGCAACGGGGGCAGCGGAGGCAACGGTCAGTCCGCCAGCCCGTCGCCCAAGGACGTCGCGGCGATGGCGCGGCCCGCACCGAAGCAGGCAGAGGACGCTGAGGATGCCGGGAACGCCGAGACCGCCGAGACCGAGACCGAGGGATCCACGGCCGAGCCCGATGCCCCGGTGCCTGCAGCCGCCGCTGACCAAGCCCAACCGGCGGCGGAGCAGGCGGCTGACGCGACCCCCGACCGGTCGGGTGGAGCCAGCGAGCCGTCCGCCCAGGAGAAGCCCGACCAGGCGCCCGACCGGCCCGAGTCCGACGAGCCGAGCCCGGCCTCGGAGCCGGCACGGGGCGCTGATACGCCGACGGAGCCCGGGCCGGAGCGGCCCGCCGAGCCGCAGGCGCCCAAGGTCGTGACGCGGACGCGTCGCCGCAGCGCGAGCCGACCCGCGGGACCACCGGCGGGAGCGAGCGCTGCGCCCCCCACGGCGGTCGGGTCGATCGGCTCCCCGCCCGTCGACGGGGCGGTCGAGCCGGGGACGGCCGACGCCGAGCCGGCCACGCCACCGGTGGTCGAGCACGTCCCTGTCAAGAAGCGCGGATCGCGCAAGCGCTGACCCCGTACGGCTCCGGTGCGCGGCCCGAGGGGGCCGCGCACCCGGTCGTGGGTCAGGCCACGGGGGAGCGCGGCTGCTTGAACCAGCCGCTCGACTCCGAGCTCCACAGCAGGGCCAGCACCCAGATCGTCAGGCCCAGCGACACCAGCGAGATCAGGGTCAGCAGGATCGGCTGTCCGCCGACGCCACCGGTGAGGAAGCCCAGCAGCGACAGGGCGATGCCGAGGCCCGCCAGGACGGTGTAGACGATGCGGGCCCAGTTGGCGCCCTTGCCGATGAACACCGCGAGGAGGGCGTAGAGGCCGACGCTGATGACCAGCCCCACGACGGCGCCCATGACCGCACCGGTGCGCACGGCGCCGGCATCGAGGCTCTCGGAGACCCCGGCGTCCTCGAGCGCCTGGTCGACGATGCTGTCGAGGCTGACGAACGTGACGAGCGCCCCGACGACGCTCAGCCCGATCATGATCCAGATCAGCTTCACGGCCAGGTCGACGGGTTGTGGGCGCGGCCCTTGGCCGCTCGACGGCTGGGCTCCGCCACCCGGCTGGTTCGGGTCCAGGGGATACTGCGGGTAGTCGGTCACGTGACTGTCCTTTCGGCCCGGTCGGTCTGCCCAGCAGGCTATCGCCGACGGCGACCCCGCCCCCCGTGGCGCGCGGCGACGGACCGTCCGGGTGCCGTTTTGCGGGGTGAGGGCCCGGTCCGTACTATTGACCCTCGGTGCGCGCTGCGTGCCTCCCTGCACGGCATCCCGTCCAGCTCACGGTGCGTGCCGCAGGCACAGACGATGCAACAGACGTGAAGGAGACCGCGGTGTACGCGATCGTGCGCGCTGGCGCCACCCAGCAGAAGGTCGCTGTCGGCGACGTCATCGAGATCGACAAGGTCTCGACCGCCGTCGGCGAGACGCTGACCCTGCCCGTGGTGATGGCCGTGGACGGCGAGACGGTCACCACCGACGCCAAGAAGCTCGACAAGGCCGCGGTCACGGTCGAGGTCCTCGGCGCCACCAAGGGACCCAAGATCGTCATCCAGAAGTACAAGAACAAGACCGGGTACAAGAAGCGCCAGGGACACCGGCAGAAGTACACCCAGGTCAAGGTCACCGACATCTCCCTCTGAGCCCGAAGGACTTACTGCAATGGCACACAAGAAGGGTGCGGCCTCGACCAAGAACGGTCGCGACTCCAACTCCCAGCGCCTCGGCGTCAAGCGCTTCGGCGGCCAGGTCGTCAACGCCGGCGAGATCATCGTCCGCCAGCGCGGAACCCACTTCCACCCGGGCTCTGGCGTCGGTCGCGGTGGCGACGACACCCTCTTCGCGCTCGTCGGCGGTGCGGTCGAGTTCGGCCGCAAGCGCGGCCGCAAGGTCGTCAACATCGTCCCGGCGGAGTGACCTGACGTCACTCACACCGAACCACCGAAGGGCGTCCCGCCAGACCGGGACGCCCTTCGTCATTTCGACCAGACCCTCGAGCCGATAGGAATGTCCTCATGGCTGTCCCGTCCTTCATCGACCGGGTGACGCTGCACGTCGCCGCCGGGCGGGGTGGCAACGGCGTGGCTTCGGTCCACCGTGAGAAGTTCAAGCCGCTCGGCGGGCCGGACGGTGGCAACGGTGGCCCGGGCGGGTCGGTGATCCTCCGTGTGGAGCGCGACGTCACCACCCTCGTCGACTACCACCACAGCCCGAAGCGGCGCGCCGAGCACGGCGGGCACGGCGCGGGCGGCCACCGCAACGGCGCCCACGGCCACGACCTGGTGCTGCCGGTCCCGGACGGCACTGTGGTCCGCGACCCGGGCGGCACGGTGCTGGCCGACCTCGTCGGCCCCGGGACCGAGCTGGTGGTCGCGGCGGGCGGCCGCGGCGGGCTGGGCAACGCGGCCCTGGCCTCCTCCAAGCGGAAGGCGCCCGGCTTCGCCCTCCTGGGCGAGCCCGGCGACGAGCTCGACATCGTGCTCGAGCTCAAGGTCGTCGCCGACATCGGGCTCGTCGGCTTCCCGAGCGCCGGCAAGTCCAGCCTGGTCGCGGCGATGTCACGGGCGCGTCCCAAGATCGCGGACTACCCGTTCACCACCCTGGTACCCAATCTGGGCGTGGTGACGGCGGGCGACACCACGTTCACGGTGGCCGACGTCCCCGGGCTCATCGAGGGTGCCAGCGAGGGCCGCGGACTCGGCCACGACTTCCTGCGCCACATCGAGCGGTGCGCCGCCCTGGTCCACGTGATCGACACCGCGACGCTCGAGCCAGGCCGCAACCCGGTCGACGACCTCGACGTGATCGAGAACGAGCTCGCCCGCTACGGAGGGCTGGAGGACCGACCCCGGCTGGTCGCCCTCAACAAGGCGGACGTCCCCGACGGGCGGGAGATCGCCGCGATGGTCGCCGACGAGCTCGACGCCAGGGACCTGCGCGTCTTCGTGGTCTCGGCGGCCTCGGGGGAGGGGCTGCGCGAGCTCACCTTCGCGATGGCCGGCATCGTCGAGGCGGCGCGGGCGGCCGAGCCGGAGGTGGAGGCGACCCGGATCGTGCTGCGGCCGCCCAGCGCCGACGGAGCCGACACCTTCACCGTGAAGGAGACCGGGGAAGGCTGGCGGGTGCGGGGGGAGAAGCCCGAGCGCTGGGTCCGGCAGACCGACTTCAGCAACGACGAGGCCGTGGGCTTCCTCGCCGACCGGCTCAACCGGCTCGGGGTGGAGGCACGGCTGCTCGAGCTGGGCGCCGTCGAGGGCGACACGGTCCTCATCGGTCACCCGGACGACGCGGTCGTCTTCGACTTCCGGCCGGGCCTCGACGCCGGGGCGGAGAACCTCGCCCGCCGGGGCGAGGACTCCCGCTTCGACGAGCAGCGGCCCGCCGCGCGCCGACGCCGCGACATCCAGGCCGGGATGGACGACCGCGGTGAGGGAGAGACCCGGGCCGACGTGGCGCGCAGGCTGCGACGTGGCTCGGGCGGAGACGCCGGCGAGGACACCGGCGACGCGGCGTACGGGCCGACGTCCTACGAGATCGGCGGCGCCGACGACCCCGACTGGGCCGAGTCGGACCCCGAGGCATGACGACCCGCCCCGAGGTCACCTCCGCCCGGCGGGTGGTGGTGAAGATCGGCTCCTCGTCGCTCACCACCGCCGCCGGCGGCATCGACCCGGAGCGCGTACGACGGCTCGTGGACGTGCTGGCGGCGAGCCGGTCCGCCGGGCGCGAGGTGGTGCTCGTCTCATCCGGCGCGATCGCGGCCGGCCTCGCACCCCTCGGACTGGCCCGCCGGCCCCGGGCGCTGCCGGCGCAGCAGGCGGCGGCGTCGGTGGGGCAGGGGCTCCTGGTGCACCGCTACACCGAGGAGCTGGCCCGACACGGCGTCACGACCGGGCAGGTGCTGCTGACCGTCGACGACGTGACCCGGCGCTCCCACTACCGCAACGCCTACCAGACCTTCGCCAAGCTCCTCGAGCTCGGCGTGCTGCCGATCGTCAACGAGAACGACACGGTCGCGACCTCCGAGATCCGCTTCGGTGACAACGACCGGCTGGCGGCACTGGTGGCCCACCTGGTGCACGCGGACCTCCTGGTGCTGCTCAGCGACGTCGACGGCCTCTACGACGGCAACCCGACCCGACCCGGGACCAGCCTGGTCACCGAGGTGCCCGCCGGTGACGACCTCTCCTGGGTCCGGATCGGCAGGACCGGGGCCGCCGGCCTCGGCAGCGGGGGCATGCAGACCAAGGTCGACGCCGCCCGGATCGCGGGTGGAGCGGGCATCCCCGTCGTGCTGACCTCCGCGGACCAGGCGGCGGCCGCCCTGGCCGGCGAACCGGTCGGCACCCTGTTCCACCCCACCGGGAGACGGCGGCCCACCCGGCTGCTGTGGCTCGCCCACGCGACCGAGCCGAAGGGCTCCGTGAGGATCGACGACGGCGCAGTGCGGGCGGTGACCCAGCGGCGCGCCTCGCTGCTGGCCGCCGGTGTCACGGGGGCCGAGGGGGTGTTCGTGGCCGGTGACCCCGTCGACCTCGTCGCGCCCGACGGCACCCCGGTCGCCCGGGGGCTCGTCAACTTCGACGCCGAGGAGGTGCCGGCGCTGCTGGGCAAGTCCTCCCACCAGCTCAGGGAAGAGCTCGGGTCCGCCTACGAGCGCGAGGTCGTGCACCGCGACGACCTGGTGCTGCTGTAGCTCCGCGACCGCGGATGCCGGGCAGGTTGCCGCGCCGCCGTACGCTTGGCAGGTCATGACCGAGACCGGCTCCGTCTACCTCGACCACGCCGCCACGACGCCGATGCTGCCCGTGGCGATCGAGGCGCTGACGGCCCGGCTGGCCGACGTCGGCAACCCCAGCTCGCTGCACGCCTCCGGCCGCCACGCCCGGCGGATCGTGGAGGAGTCGCGAGAGACCATCGCGCAGGCGCTCGACTGCAGACCCGGAGAGGTCGTGTTCACCTCCGGCGGCACCGAGGCCGACAACCTCGCGCTCAAGGGGATCTACTGGTCCCGCCGCCGGGCCGACTCGCGCCGCACCCGGATCCTGGCCACGGCGGTCGAGCACCACGCGGTCCTGGACCCGCTGCACTGGCTCGCCGAGCACGAGGGGGCCGAGGTCGAGCTGTTGCCGGTCGACGAGCGCGGTCGGCTCGACGAGGCGGCCTACAGGGCGGCCGTGGAGCGTGACCCCGACAGCGTCGCCCTCGTGTCGGTCATGTGGGCCAACAACGAGGTCGGCACCATGCAGCCGGTCTCCGAGGTGACCGCCATCGCCGGCCCGCACGGCATCCCCGTCCACACCGACGCCGTCCAGGCGGTCGGGGCGGTCCCGGTCGACTTCGCCGCCTCGGGCGTCGAGGCGATGACGCTCACCGGCCACAAGCTCGGCGGCCCCTACGGCGTCGGCGCCCTCGTCGTACGCCGCGAGGTCGACGTGACGCCGCTGGGCCACGGCGGCGGTCAGGAGCGCGACATCCGCAGCGGCACCCTCGACACCCCCGGCATCGCGGCGTTCGCCGCGGCGGTCGAGGCCGCGGTCAAGGAGCAGCCCGACCACGCCGAGCGTCTTCGGACGCTCCGCGACGACCTGGTGCGGCGGGTGCTGGCGGTCGTGCCCGACGCCCACCTGCACGGGCCACAGCTCGACGTGGCCGGCACCGAGCGGCTGCCGGGCAACGCCCACCTCGGCTTCCCCGGCTGCGAGGGCGACTCGCTGCTGATGTTGCTCGACGCCCGCGGCATCGAGTGCTCGACCGGGTCGGCCTGCTCCGCCGGCGTACCCCAGCCCTCGCACGTGCTGCTCGCCATGGGCTGCGACGAGGAGCAGGCGCGACACTCGCTGCGGTTCTCCTTCGGCCACACCTCTACCCCGGCCGACGTGGACGCCGTCGTCGCCGCGATCGGGCCGGTCGTCGAACGGGCCAGGGCGGCGAAGCGCGCATGAGGGTCGTCGCTGCCATGTCCGGCGGCGTCGACTCCGCGGTCGCCGCCGCCCGCGCCGTCGACGCCGGTCACGACGTCACCGGCATCCACCTCGCGCTGTCCCGCAACCCCGCCTCCTACCGCTCGGGCGCCCGGGGCTGCTGCACCATCGAGGACAGCAACGACGCCCGCCGCGCCGCCGACGTGATCGGGATCCCCTTCTACGTCTGGGACCTCTCCGAGCGGTTCCACGACGACGTGGTCGAGGACTTCATGGACGAGTACGCCGCCGGGCGGACGCCGAACCCGTGCCTGCGGTGCAACGAGAAGATCAAGTTCGCCGCCGTGCTCGACCGGGCCCTCGGCCTGGGCTTCGACGCCGTCGCCACCGGGCACTACGCCCAGCTGCGCACGGGCGACGACGGCCTGGTCGAGATGCACCGCGCCGTCGACCACGGCAAGGACCAGTCCTACGTGCTGGGCGTGCTCGACCAGGCGCAGCTTCGCCACTCGCTCTTCCCGCTGGGCGGCTCGACCAAGCCGCAGGTGCGGGAGGAGGCCGCCCGGCGTGGCCTGCTGGTCGCCGACAAGCCCGACAGCCACGACATCTGCTTCGTCGCCGACGGCGACAACACCGGCTGGCTGGCCGAGAAGCTGGGGGACCGGGCCCCCAACCGGGGTGGTGACATCGTCGACTCGGCCACCGGCGAGGTGCTGGGGCAGCACGCCGGCACGTTCGGTTACACCATCGGCCAGCGCAAGGGGCTGCGCATCGGGCGGCCCGCGCCGGACGGCAAGCCGCGGTTCGTCCTCGACATCGAGCCGGTCAGCGGCACGGTCACCGTCGGGCCACGCTCGGAGCTGGCGGTCGACCGGATCACCGGGATCCGTCCTCGCTGGTGCGGCACGGTGCCGGGTCGGCTCGAGGGCACGGTGCAGCTGCGGGCCCACGGGGACGAGCACCGGGCCGTGGTGACGGTCGACGACGACCACGTCGCGATCGAGCTCCTCGACCCGGCGTACGGCATCGCGCCGGGCCAGGCTGCCGTGATCTACGACGGGACCCGCGTGGTCGGCTCGGCCACCATCAGCGCCACCGCCCGCGCCGAGGCGGGCCGCGCGTGACGCTGGCCACCGGGATCGGCTCCCACCCGGGCGAGGACGACGCGGCGTACGCCGAGGCGGTCCGGGTCGTGCTCGGCGAGCTGCCCGACCTGCCCTACCTGCCCGAGGTCCCCGGCCGCGGGGCGGCAGCCTCGATGACCGGCCGCGCGGTCGCCGTGACCGACGACCTCGCCTTCGACCTGCAGCCCGCCGGCTGGCGGCTGACCGACGCGGCGGGCCGTGACCAGCGGCGCGCCCGCAGCCAGCTGGCCCAGGACCTCGACCGGCTCGAGGAGCAGGCGCAGGGCTACGAGGGGGCGTTCAAGACCCAGCTGGCGGGCCCGTGGACCCTTGCCGCGACCGTGGAGCGTCCTCGGGGTGACCGCGTCCTGGCCGACCACGGCGCCCGTCGTGAGCTCGCCCAGGCCCTCGCCGAGGCCGTACGCCGCCACCTGGATGACCTCCGCCGGCGGCTGCCCGGCGTCGACCGGTGGGTGGTGCAGGTCGACGAGCCGGCCCTGGGCGCCGTGCTCGCGGGGCGGGTGCCGACCGCGTCCGGGTTCGGCAAGCACCGCTCCGTCGAGCCGCCTGCGGCGAGCGAGGCGCTCCGCTGGGTGCTCGAGGCGATCAGTGACGCCGGGGCCGAGCCGTGGGTGCACTGCTGCGCGCCGGGCGTCCCCCTGGACCTGCTGCACGGAGCCGGTGCCCGCGGGCTGGCGGTCGACCCCGCCACCCTCGGGCCGGCGGACCACGACGCACTCGCCGGGGCGCTGGAGGCGGGGGTCGCGGTGGCCCTCGGGGTCGTCCCGACCCTGACGCCGGTCGACGACGTCACCGACCGCGTGCTGCGCTGGCTGGAGATGGTCGGCCTCGAACCCTCCGAGGCACTGGTCGTCAGCCCCGGCTGCGGCCTCGCTGGGGCGTCGCCGGAGTGGGCGACCCGGGCGCTGACGGTGGCCCGGACCGCGGCCGGCCGGCTGGGGTGAGCACCGGCGCTTCCTCGAATCCGGTCGAGACGCTGGCCCGTCGACGTCGACTCATCGGTGAGGAGTTCCTGCGAGCGTCGCCCGCTCTTGTCGGCGAGCGGTAGGTCGGCAATGCGTCGACACCGTCCTTGTGCCGACGATCTGCGCCCCCGGGTGACTCACATCGGCGGCGCTGTCGTGCCGATGTGCGGGCGCGCGTCAGGACCGGGGACTCGCGGGTGCGGGACCTGGGCGTAACCGGAAGGACCCAACGAGGACTCACCGCTGCCGCCCCCGCGTGACGGATCAGCGGGGGACGGCGTTCGGTCCTTCCGTCTACGACCTGGCCAGGCACGACATCAGAGGGTCGGCAGCCGCAGCGACGACCCCTTCCGACCGTCACGGACCTCGACGGTGCCGGGGTTGCCCGGGACCGCCCAGACGGTGTTGGAGCTCTGCACGGCAAGCACGAACCGGTGGCCGGTGGCGAGGGTGTAGTCGACCGGCAGCAGCTGCACGCGCGCCCTCACCCACTTGCCCGGGGCCGGGTCGGCCGTGCGCAGGCTCTTGCGGTAGTCGAGGTGCTGGAAGCCGCGGGCGACCACCTTCCGCGACCCGTCCGGCGCCTCGTCGTAGAGCACGGGGGTCAGGTGCATCGTCTCCGCGGAAACGCGCAGGCGGGCGTCGAGCACGGGGGAGCCGACGACCCGGGTCCGCGCGTCCGCCGGCTGGGACCGGTAGAGCAGGCCCGGGGTCGCCTCCTCGGTCGAGGTGCCCGTCTCGAGGTACGACGCGACGTGCTGCTGCCCGGATGGAGATCCGGCCAGGGTGCCGTCGGGCCGCAGCCACAGCCGCGTCGGACGGGTTGCCGGGGCGGGGTAGTCGGCCAGCGTCCGGAAGTCGGTGACCCCCTCGGAGGTCTCGCCCTGGGTGATCACCGGCCCTTCCGAGCGGATGCCGGTCTGCCGGCCGAGCAGCGTGTGGTCGAGGAACCGCTGCAGCAACGAGTCCCACTGCGGGCCGTTCGTGCCGCCGCTGTGCTTGCCCTGGGTGAGGTACATCAGCTTGAAGGGGACACCCTCGGTGCGGGCGGTGCCGGGCCGGTCGACAGGGATGTCGCGCCACAGCTCGGTCCCCTCCTCCTGCTTGACGTTGAAGTCCTGCCAGCCGTGGGCGAGCAGCACTGCCGCGCGGAAGTCGTCGGCGTGGCGGCGGTAGTCGCGCTCGCGCCAGAAGCCGTCGTAGTCGGGGTTGCGGTCGTAGCCGGCCTCGGTGTGCTCCACCGTGCCGCACTCCGCGGCCCGGGCCCGCACGGTGTCGGCGAAGGTCTGTCCCATCGGGTCGGCAGCCACGGTCTTGCCGAAGCCCAGGTCGAAGGCGAGGGGAGTGTCGAAGCCCTCGTCGGTCGGCTGCTCGGAGTTGAGGAGGTAGCGGACCCCGTTGCCGTAGGCGTAGCCGTACCAGCGGCTGATCGCCGCGATCGGGACGATGGCCTTGAGCTCGGGCACGTCGCGGCCGCGCGCCGCGACCATCGAGGCGGTGGTGCCGTTGTAGGAGCCGCCGATCATGCCCACGCGACCGTTGGACCAGCCCCGGTCGGCGAGCCACTTCACGACGTCGACACCCGACTGCTGCTCCGCCCGGCCGCCGTAGTCCCAGCACCCGGTCGAGCCGCGGGTGCCGATCACGTCGGCCACCGCCCGCGCGTAGCCCCGCGGGACGTAGTCGCGACCCAGCGAGTCGCGAGCGGGGTCGGGCTCGCCGATGGAGTTGTAGGGCGAGTACGTCAGCAGCACCGGCTGCCCGGCGGCGTCGTGGGCGGTGTCGCGCCACACCTCGACGCGGATCACCGCGTCACCCACGGTGGGCACGTAGTGCACCTCGTAGCTCTCGGTGCCCTCGGCAGCGGCGCCGGGGGCGGCACCCCCGGGGGCGGTGGTGAGCAGGGCGGTGACGAGCGCTCCGAGCAGCAGCGCGACGATCCGAGTGGGCCTCATGTCCCCATCAACGACGACGACCCCTCGGGGGTCATGGGTGGGCCCGGTCAGCGGCTGTCGAGGAGCTCCAGCGACCGGCCCACGGCCACGTCGTTCCACGCCGAGACCCGACGCAGCATGTAGTGCCCGACCGGGCCCATGTCGACGTACGCCGCGTCGGCGCCCGCGCTCCGCACCCGCTGGACGAAGGCCCGGGTCGCCCGCGCCGAGGTGATCCGGTCGCGGCTGCCGTGGGCCGCGACCAGGCGCTTGCCGGCCAGGGCCCCGACGGGTTCCGCGTCGGTGAACCACGGCGCGAGCGCGACCACGCCGCGGACCAGGGGGTGGTCGGCCACGTGGATGGAGGTCCGGGCGCCCATCGAGTGGCCCAGCAGGACCGTGGGGACCTCGCCGTGCTCGGCGCGCACCTGGTCCAGCGCCCATCGCGCGTCCTCGACCGGGCCGTGGCCGCCGTTCCAGCCGCGGTGCCGGTAACGCAGCAGCCACACCGCGGCGCCTGCCTCCCCGGCGGTGCCCGCGATCGACCGGGCCATCGCGGCCGACCGGCGCCAGGAGGCGCTGCGGTTGTCGACGATGGTGTGACCACGGGCCTTGCCGCCGTGCAGCATCAGGACGACGCCGCGGGTGGTGCCCGGCGCGGGGTGGCGGGTCATCGAGGGGGAGTGGTCGGTCACGGTCGCAGAGGCCTTCACGGGGTGTCTTCGGACCCGTCCAGCCTCTCAGATGGGTCACAGCGCCTCCCGGGCCGCGCGTGCACCGCCCCCACGCCCCGGAGCCCCCGCCCCGGTGTCTGCGCCGCCCGGCAAGATGGGGCCATGACCCCACCCGCGGCCGCCCCCGAGCCGGCCCCCGCCGAGGTCCGTGACCAGCACCGACAGCTCGTCGAGGTGGTCGAGGGGGCGCGCTGGCGCTACTACGTGCTCGACGACCCGACGATGTCCGACGCCGACTTCGACGGCCGGATGCGCGAGCTCGAGGAGCTGGAGGAGCGCTGGCCCGAGCTGCGGACCCCCGACAGCCCGACCCAGAAGGTCGGCGGCGCGGTCAGCACGGAGTTCACCGCGGTCGACCACCTGCGGCCGATGGAGTCGCTCGACAACGCCTTCTCGCTCGAGGAGCTGACCGCGTGGCACGCGCGGCTGGGGCGTGACGGGGTGACCGACCCGGCGCTGCTGTGCGAGCTCAAGGTCGACGGCCTGGCGATCAACCTGCTCTACGAGGAGGGGCGGCTGGTCCGAGCCCTCACCCGAGGCGACGGCCGGACCGGCGAGGACGTCACGCCCAACGTCAAGACCATCGACGCCGTCCCCCACCGGCTGACCGTGGCCGACGGGTTCCCGGTGCCGGCCCTGGTCGAGGTCCGCGGCGAGGTGTTCCTCCCCGTCGAGGCCTTCGAGCGCCTCAACGAGACGATGGCCGACGCCGGCAAGCCGGTCTTCGCCAACCCCCGCAACGCCGCAGCGGGCTCGTTGCGCCAGAAGGACCCGCGGGTCACGGCCACCCGGGCGCTCGGCATGGTGTGCCACGGCATCGGCCACCGCGAGGGGTTCGAGCCGACCAGCCAGTCCACGGCGTACGACGCCCTGCAGGCGTGGGGTCTCCCCACCTCCGACCGGGTGCGGGTGCTGGGGTCGCTCGCCGAGGTCCAGGACTACATCGACCACTACGGCGAGCACCGTCACGCCGTCGACCACGAGATCGACGGGGTGGTCGTCAAGGTCGACGACGTGTCCCTCCAGCGGAGGCTCGGCTCCACGAGCCGCGCGCCGCGGTGGGCGATCGCCTACAAGTACCCACCCGAGGAGGTCAACGCCAAGCTGCTCGCGATCGAGGTCAACACCGGGCGCACCGGCCGGGTGACCCCCTTCGGGGTGATGGAGCCGACCCGGGTCGCCGGGTCCACGGTCGAGCGAGCCACGCTCCACAACGCCCACGAGGTACGCCGGAAGGACGTGCGGCCAGGTGACACGGTCGTGCTCCGCAAGGCCGGCGACGTGATCCCCGAGATCGTCGGACCGGTGCTCGCCCTGCGCCCGGACGGACTCGCGGAGTGGGTGATGCCGACTGCCTGCCCGGCGTGCGGCACCGAGCTGGTCCAGCAGAAGGAGGGCGACAAGGACCTGCGGTGCCCCAACCACCGCGAGTGCCCCGCCCAGCTGCTCGACCGGGTCTTCCACGTCGCGGGCCGGGGTGCCTTCGACATCGAGGGCCTCGGCAGCGAGGCGGCCCACGCCCTGCTGGAGGCGGGGGTCATCACCGACGAGGGAGACGTCTTCGACCTCGACGAGGCCAAGCTGCTCCGCACCGAGCTGTTCACCCGGGCCGCGAAGAAGACCGAGGTCGACCGCGCCACCGACGGCAGGGTGCTCTCGGCCAACGGGGAGCGGCTGCTCGCCAACCTCGACCGGGCCAAGGACGTGCCGCTGTGGCGGGTGATCGTGGCGCTGTCGATCCGGCACGTCGGGCCGACCGCCGCCCGGGCCCTCGCCACGCAGTTCGGGTCGATGCAGGCGGTGCGCGACGCCGACGAGACGACGCTCGCCGACACCGACGGCGTGGGTCCGACGATCGCGGCTGCCGTGCGGGCCTGGTTCGACGGGGAGGGCTCCGACTGGCACAACGCGATCGTTGACAAGTGGGCCGCGGCCGGGGTGACCATGGAGGACGAGCGCGACGAGTCCGTGAGCCGCACGCTCGAGGGGCTCACGATCGTCGCCACCGGAACCCTGGAGGACTTCACGCGCGACTCGGTCAAGGAGGCCATCATCGTGCGAGGCGGCAAGGCGTCGGGGTCGGTGTCGAAGAAGACCGACTACGTCGTGGTGGGCGACAACGCGGGGTCGAAGGCCGACAAGGCCGAGCAGCTCGGGGTGACGACGCTCGACGAGGCCGCGTTCAAGCGCCTGCTGGCCGGTGGCCCTGAGGCGGTCTGAGGGCGGCGTGGCCCAGCGCGACCGCCGAATGGTGGCCGCGTTGAGCGGTCTCAGGCCCCGCCCTGGGAGCCGAACGGGGCGTAGCGGTTGAGGATCTCCCAGACGACGTCGCGCCGGGCGGTCGCGAAGGACGCGGTGACGTGGTGGTCGTCGCGCCAGACCACCTCGTCGCCCACCACCGGCATGCACACCGGCGCGCCGGGGCAGAACGCCGGGTTGAGGTCGAGGACCTCGACCTTGTCCGAGGCGGTCGCCAGGGTCTCGGCGAAGCTGTCGCTCTCGGTGCCCCCCACCGGCACCGGGACGGCGCACCTCGTCGGCTTCTCCTCCGTGGTGAGGCAGTCGGCCGGGTCGAACGTCTCGGGCATGACGATCCTGTTGACGATGAGCGTCTGCGGCACCAGCTTCTCCAGCGTCCGCAGCGTGGACCGCGAGGCGCGCAGCGTCATGGTGTCCAGCGGCATCTGCTTGCCGTCGCGCCGGGAGACTGCCTCACCGAAGACCTTCTCGTTGTCGCGAGGCCGGGTCATCAGCACGACCACGTCCGGCTCGAGCTCGGGCAGCGCCTCGTCGTACCAGCCGACCCGCGCCTTCTCACAGCGCTGCCGGTTGCCGTCGGAGAGGTCCGCGTTGTCCAGCTCCTCCTGCCACAGGCATCCCGGGACGACGTTGATCGACAGGGTGAAGTCGTGCTCCTCGGCGAGCTTGCGGAACATCGGCACCAGGGACTGGGCCTGGCTGTCGCCGACGAGGAGCAGGTGCGGTCCGGAGCCCTCGACCTCGATGCAGGCCTCGGGCTCGTCAGGCGCGCAGGTGCCGATCTCGCCGTGGTCCTTGACGACGCTGTCCCAGTCGACGTCGTCGGGGATCTCCACCGTTTGCTGTGTGGGCAGGGCCCGCGGTCGCTCCGACTCGGCCGCGAGGGCCGGCTTGCGGTCCAGTGTCAGCAGTCCCGGTACGAGGGTGAAGGCCAGGAGGGCGCTGACCGCGACACCGGCCACTGCCGGCGTCCAGCGCAGGCGGTCCAGCAGGGAGGCGGTGCGGATCGGCTTCTCCAGCACCTCGTAGGACAGGGCCGCGAGCCCGGTGCTGAGGGCGACGGTGAGGACGGCGACGACCCGCGGGCTGGTGGCGAAGACCTCCTGCAGGACCAGGATCACCGGCCAGTGCCACAGGTAGGTGCCGTAGGAGATCTTGCCGAGGAACACCAGGACCGGCTGGGCGAGGACCTGCGCCACCCGGCCGCCCTCGGCGACGCTCACGGCCGCGACGACGGTCACCGCCGCCACCGTGGCCGCGAGCCCGCGCCAGGACGGCGCGATGTCGAGCAGGCCGCTGCTGAGCAGGAGGAAGAGGGCCAGGCCCGCGGTCGCGGCCAGGCCCCAGCGACGTCCTCCGCCGACGGGCAACCGGTGCACCACGAGCGCGAGGACCGCACCCGCGAGCGGCTGGTAGATGCGGGCGTCGGTGCCGTAGTAGGCGTGCGTGGGGTCGACCTGCGCCCACACCAGCTGGGCGCCCACCGAGGCGAGCATCAGCGCAGCCAGCACCGCGACGGTGACGCGGCGTCCGGTCCGGGTCAGGCCAAGCAGCACCAGCGGGAACAGCAGGTAGAACTGCTCCTCGATCGCCAGCGACCAGAAGTGGAGGAACGGGCTGCGGTCCACGTCGGTCGCGAAGTAGTCGCCCGACTCGACGAGGAAGTGCCAGTTGGCGACGTAGAGCAGGGCGCTCTGGGCGTCCCGGACCAGCTCGACCCGCTCCGTGACCGGTGTGACGAGCACGAACACCGCACAGGTGGCGACGATCGCGACGACGGCTGCCGGGAGCAGCCGCCGCACGCGCCGGGTGTAGAACATGCCGACCTTGAGCGTGCCGGTGCGGTCGATCTCCGAGAGCAGCACGCTCGTGACGAGGAAGCCGGAGAGGACGAAGAACAGGTCGACCCCGACGAAGCCGCCGAGGGCCCAGGGGTGCCCGGTGTGGAACAGCAGCACGGCATAGACCGCCACCGTCCGGAGCCCGTCGAGGGCGGGGCGGTAGGACCAGGGCACGCGGAGAGAATAGGTGGCGCCGGGTGCGATCGAGGATTCGCCAGCCCCGCGTGTGACCCAGCCCTCGTGGACGCCTCAGGCGGAGGCGAGCAGCCGCGTGACCTCGGGGTAGTCGCGCAGCTCGTGCTCGAGGGCTCCCCACAGCGCGTCGAGCGCACGGGGGTCCGCCAGGCGGGCGCCGAGCACCTCGACCAGCCAGCTGCGGGTCTCCGCCACCACCGTCGGGTCGTCGGTGACCAGGGCACCCACCACGCCGTCGACGACGTGGGGGAGGAACCCCGCCAGCACCCCGGACCACAGGTCGGGTGCGTGCTCCTCGGGGGGCAGGTCGAGGGTGGCGAAGGTGACGAGCATCACCCGGCGTACGACGTCGCCGGTCCTGGCCTGGAGGTCGGCGGCCTCACGGGCAGCGGCGTCGCGGAGCGGGGGTGCCGGTGGCACGTGGTGTGGCAGGGCGTCGAGCCGGGCGGCGGCCTCGGCGGGACCGGTCGCGTGCGCCGACGCCCCGATCCGCTCGGCCCGCCGACCCGCGGCGTCGAAGGCCCGGCCGCCGACGACGACCGGGGTGCCGGTGCCCCGCACGGCCTCCACCTGACGCCGTGTCCGCGGGAGCGAGGAGGCCAGCGACGCGCTCAGCAGGACGGCGCGCGGACCCTGGTCGAGGATCCGGTCCACCAGCTCGTCACGCGAGGTGTTGGCACCCAGCAGCTCGGTACGCCAGCCGCGTGCCCGCATCACCAGCGTCACGACCAGCGCGGGAAGCGCGTGCCACTCCCGCTCCACGCACGACACCAGCAGCAACGGCCCCGTCTGGGGGCCGGGGACGTGGAGCCCGATCCGGTGGGCGACCACCTCGTTGATGGCGGTGGCGGCGTGCTCGTCGGCGACCGTCCACTCACCGTGCGCCCACAGCGACCCCACCCGCTGCTGGCTCTCCACGACCAGGCCCTGGAGCACCGCCTCCACCGACGACGTACGCCGGTAGACGGCCTCGGCCACCGCGGCCGCGCCCTCGAGGTCGGTGCCGCGCACCGCCGCCCAGTAGGACTCCACCTCGTCGGGGTGTACGACCTCCGTGCTCACCGGTCCCCACCCACGTAGCGGATGGCGAGCATGGCCATGTCGTCGTGGTGCCGGTCGGCGAGGTGCTCCGAGACGGCGACCGCGACCGACTCCACCACCGCGGAGGCGACGGTGCCGCCGAGCCCGGTCAGCTGCTCGACGAGTCGGTCCTCGCCGAAGCGGTCGGTGGTGCCCGGCGCCTCGGTCACCCCGTCGGTGTAGAGGAGCAGCGTGTCGCCGTGCCCCAGCACCACGGTCCGGTCGTCGTAGCTCGCGTCGGGGTCGAGCGCCAGCATCGGGTCGGCGTCGCCCGTGACCTCGACGGAGCCGGCGGCGCGCAGCACCACCGGGGGCACGTGACCGGCGTTGGCTAGGTCGACCCGCAGGCCCTCGGCCACGGGCCGGGCACGGGCGCACACGGCTGTCGCCAGTGATTCGTCCACGGGGCCCGCCTCGGCGAGCAGCACCCGGTTGACGAGCGCGAGGATGCTCCCCGGCGAGCGGTCGACGTGACTGGCGGTGTGGACGGCGTTGCGGATCCGCTGCGCGTGCACCGCGGCCTCCACGCCCTTCCCGGCGACGTCGCCCAGCACCAGCACCGTGTCGTCGGGTTGGTGGGCGTGGACGTCGACGAAGTCCCCGCCGACCCGTTCGGACTGACGGGCCACGCGGTAGAAGCTGGCGAGGTCGAGCCCGGGCAGCTGTGGCATCTCCTGCGGCTCGAGCGCCCGCCGCAGCACGCCGGCGACGTACCGCGTCTCGGCGACCAGCAGCACCGCGTCGAGCCCGCTGGCGACGCGCTCGGTGAGCTCGTCGACGAAGGTCCAGGAGCCGTGGAAGCCCTGCCCCGAGCCCCGGGCGAGGACGAGCACCCCGAAGGTGTGGCCGCGTGCCGTCAGCGGCCGGATCGTCAACAGCTCGACGCCGAGGGTGTCGACGGCCGCCACGACGTCCTCGTCGCCCAGCCACTCGCGGAGCACCCGGAGCTGGCCGGGGCCCCCGCTGGGGACGACGACCTCCTCGGCGACGCCGGTGCGGATGGCCTCGCGGTAGGCGCGGCCGCCGTCGGCGAGCAGCCGGGTGGCGGTGGCGGACGGCTGGTCCCGCACCGCGGTGCACACCGTCTCGTGGGACCCCGTGTGCACCGACACCAGCGCCACGTCGACCAGCTCGTCGACCAGGAGAGTGGTGAGGCCCGCCAGGGCCCGGTGCGGGTTCTGCAGCGCGGCCGTGGTGCGCGAGAGCCGGAGCAGGAAGTCCGACCGTGTCATCGCCTGGGCGAGCCGGGCCCGCGGCTCGGCCGACCGGGGGTCGGCGAGCAGGCGCGCCTGGCGCTCCCTGACGGCGGTCATGACGGCTCCTGGGGTGGGGGGTGGGGGAGGGACCCGGCTCGAGCTCCGGGGCCTGGACGGGGACGGGGGACCCGCACGCGCGGGGGCGGGCGTTCCGCGAGAGGGCGGGGCCGGGTGGCCCCGATGCTGCCACGGTAGCGGAGCCGGCGTGCTCACCCCAGCGGGCGACGGGCCCGTGGGGGCGGCGGGTCACCGCCTCCTAGGATGGCGGCCATGTCTGACACCCCCGGAGCGTCGCTCACCCGGGAGCAGGTCGCCCACCTCGCCGACCTCGCCCGGATCGACCTCTCCGACGCCGAGCTCGACCACCTCGCACCCCAGCTGGGCGTCATCCTCGACTCCATCGCCTCCATCCAGGGCGTCGCCGGGGACGACGTGCCCCCCACCTCCCACCCGGTACCGCTGACCAACGTCTTCCGCGACGACGTGGTCACCCCGGGACTCACCCCGGAGGAGGCGTTGAGCGGCGCGCCCGAGGCCGAGGAGCAGCGCTTCAGCGTCCCCCGCATCCTGGGGGAGGAGCAGTGAGCGCCCCCGACTGGACCCGCAGCACCGCCGCCGAGCAGGCGACGGCGCTCGCCGAGGGCGAGGTCACGAGCGTGGAGCTGACCCGTGCGCAGCTCGACCGGATCGAGGCCGTGGACGGCGCGGTCCACGCGTTCCTCCACGTCGACGCCGAGGGCGCTCTGGCGGCCGCGGAGGACTCCGACCAGCGCCGCGAGGCCGGCGGCCTGCGCTCCCCGCTCGACGGGGTGCCCATCGCGGTCAAGGACGTGATGGCGACCCGCGGCATGCCGACGACGTGCGGCTCACGCATCCTCGAGGGCTGGGTGCCGCCCTACGACGCCACGGTCGTGCGGCGCCTGCGTGAGGCAGGACTGCCCCTGCTGGGCAAGACCAACATGGACGAGTTCGCGATGGGCTCCTCGACCGAGCACTCGGCGTACGGGCCCACCCGCAACCCCTGGGACCTCAGCCGGATCCCGGGCGGCTCCGGCGGCGGCTCGGCCGCGGCGGTGGCCGCCTTCGAGGCGCCGCTGGCGATCGGCACCGACACCGGCGGCTCGATCCGCCAGCCCGGCGCGGTCACCGGGACGGTCGGCGTGAAGCCGACGTACGGCGGCGTGTCCCGTTACGGGCTGGTCGCGCTCGCCAACTCCCTCGACCAGGCCGGACCCGTCACGCGCACCGTGCTCGACGCGGCGATGCTCCACGAGGTGATCGGCGGCCACGACCCGCTCGACTCGACCAGCATCGACCAGCCGGTGCCCGCGCTCGTCGACGCCGTGCGGCGCGGCAGCACCGGGGACCTCACCGGGGTCCGCGTCGGGGTCGTCACCGAGCTGGGCGGCGAGGGCTACCAGTCCGGGGTGCTGGCGCGCTTCCGCGAGTCCGTCGACCTGATGGTCGACGCGGGCGCCGAGGTGGTGGAGGTGTCGTGCCCGCACTTCGTCCACGCGCTCGCCACCTACTACCTGATCCTGCCGGCCGAGGCGTCGAGCAACCTCGCCAAGTTCGACGCCATGCGCTACGGCCTCCGGGTCGTCCCCGAGGGTGACCCCAGCGCGGAGGAGGTGATGCGCGCGACCCGCGACGCTGGGTTCGGCGACGAGGTGAAGCGTCGGATCATCCTCGGCACCTATGCGCTCTCGAGCGGCTACTACGACGCGTACTACGGCCAGGCGCAGAAGGTGCGGACCCTGGTGTCGCGCGACTTCGAGGCGGCCTTCGAGAAGGCCGACGTGCTCGTGTCGCCCACGGCGCCCACGACGGCGTTCCCGCTCGGGGAGAAGCTCGACGACCCGCTGGCGATGTACCTCAACGACCTCGCCACGATCCCCGCCAACCTCTCCGGCGTCCCCGGCATCTCGGTGCCGGGTGGGCTCGCGGACGAGGACGGTCTCCCGACCGGGGTGCAGGTGCTGGCCCCGGCCCTGGCCGACGACCGCGTCTACCGCGTCGGTGCGGCGCTCGAGCGGCTGCTCACCGACCGCTGGGGCGGGTCGCTGCTCGACCAGGCCCCCGACCTCGACCTGCTCGCCCGGAGCGGAGCCGCATCATGACCGAGACCCTGGTGTCCTACGACGACGCGCTCGCGACCTACGACCCCGTGATGGGGCTGGAGGTCCACGTCGAGCTCAACACCGCATCGAAGATGTTCTGCGGCTGCCCGACGGTGTTCGGTGCTGCCCCCAACACCCAGGTGTGCCCGACCTGCCTGGGGCTCCCCGGTGCGATGCCGGTCGTCAACCGGACAGCGGTGGAGTCGGCGATCCGGATCGGGCTCGCGCTCCACTGCGAGATCGCGGAGTGGTGCCGCTTCGCCCGGAAGAACTACTTCTACCCGGACATGCCGAAGAACTTCCAGACCTCCCAGTACGACGAGCCGATCGCGTTCGACGGCTGGACCGAGGTCGACGTCGACGGCGAGACCTACCGGATCGAGATCGAGCGCGCCCACATGGAGGAGGACACCGGGAAGTCGACCCACGTCGGCACCACCGGGCGGATCCACGGCGCCACCCACTCGCTGGTCGACTACAACCGCGCCGGGATCCCGCTGATCGAGATCGTGACCCGGCCGATCGTGGCGACGCGTGAGAAGGCGCCGGCCGTGGCCCGGGCGTACGTCCAGCAGCTGCGCGACCTCATGGTCGCCCTCGGCGTCTCCGAGGCCCGGATGGACCAGGGCCAGCTGCGTGCCGACGTCAACCTCTCCCTCTCGCCGCGCGACTCCGGTCGCCTCGGCACGCGCACGGAGACCAAGAACGTCAACTCGTTCCGGTCCGTGGAGCGCGCGGCCCGGTTCGAGATCCAGCGCCAGGCCGCCATCCTGGACGCGGGCGGCTCGATCACGCAGGAGACCCGGCACTGGCACGAGGACACCGGCGTCACGACGAGCGGCCGGGAGAAGTCCGACGCCGAGGACTACCGCTACTTCCCGGAGCCCGACCTGGTGCCCGTCGCGCCGACGCGTGAGTGGGTGGAGGAGCTGCGTTCTGGCCTGCCCGAGGAGCCGTCGAAGCGGCGTGCCCGGCTGCAGGCCGCATGGGGGTTCTCCGACCTCGAGATGCGCGACACGGTCGGAGCCGGCGCGCTGTCGTTGGTCGAGGAGACCGTGGCCGCCGGTACGCCGCCGCAAGCGGCCCGGAAGTGGTGGCTCGGCGAGCTCGCCCGGCGGGCCAACGACGCAGGGGTCGAGGTGTCCGAGGTCGGTGTCACCCCCGGCCAGGTGGCCGAGGTGCAGGCACTCGTCGACGCCGGCACGATCAACGACAAGCTCGCCCGCCAGGTCTTCGACGGGCTGCTGGCCGGCGAGGGCACCCCGGAGCAGATCGTGAAGGCCCGCGGCCTCGAGATCGTCTCCGACGACGGGGCGCTGGCTGCCGCGGTCGACAAGGCGATCGCCGCCAACCCCGACGTCGCCGACAAGATCCGCGGCGGCAAGGTGGCCGCTGCCGGCGCCCTCATCGGCGCGGTCATGAAGGAGATGCGTGGCCAGGCCGATGCGGGCCGGGTCCGCGAGCTGATCCTCGAACGACTCACCTGACGCCGAGCCGTCACTCCAGCTGGTTCAAGCATGGCCGAGCCGTCACTTCTGCTGGTTTGAAGGTGACCGAGCCGTCACTCTGCATGGCGACACCACAGTCGCTCCGCCAGCTCGGCGAGGTCTGAACCAGCTGGAGTGACGGCTCGGCGGGGTCTGAACCAGCTGGAGTGACGGCTCGGCGGGGTCTGAAGCAGCTGGAGTGACGGCTGGGCGGGGTGTGAACCAGCAGGAGTGACGGCTCGGCAGGGTCTGAACCAGCTCAAGTGACGGGTCGGCGGGTGGCTCAGTCCCAGCGTCGCTGGCGGTCGTAGCGGGGCTGCCAGCGGTAGCGGTTGAGGAGACGCATCGGTGCGGGGATGGCACGCAGGGCGACGTCGCGGCGTGGTTCGTCCAGTCCTTCGACGAGCCACGGGACGAGCTCGGTGATCCAGCGGTAGTCGAGGCCACGCATGGAGTCGCGGTTCATCACGCTCCACTCGTGGGCGGTCACGGTCCGGCGTACGAGCGGCAGCGCGTCGCGTTCCTCGTGGGCGAGGTGGGTCCGAAGGAGCCTCGCCAGGTCGTCGACGCGGTCCGCCAGCACGGTCCGATCGTCTCCCTCGTCAGACAGCGCGTCCTCGACCGCGGCGAGCGCGGGGTCGATCGTCCCGTGCTCGGACTCCATGTCGTCGAGGACCGCGACGTCGTCCGGATGGGCGGCGAGCTTGCCGCGCATCAGCGGCCAGATGAACGTGTCCTCGATCCGGTGGTGGAGGTGCAGCTCGCGGCTGAATCCCCGCCACCCCCGCCGCAGTGCCGCGCGCGACTCTGGGTCGCCGCTGCCTGGTCGAGCAGCGGCACGGGCCAATCGCTCGACGTCCCGGCGGAATGCGTCGTGGAGGATGTACATGAGCTCGAGATCCTCGTCGGTCATCAGTGACGTCTTGTCCCGCATCCTGACCCCCTCGTGACCTGTCGAGGTCCCAGCGTGGGCCGGTCGCGGGGCAGGCTCCATCCCCCCTGCGTGGGGGATGACCCGACCCCGACCGCGGGCGATACTGGGCCATGACCCTGTCGAGGTCGGCGGCCCTGCTCCGGTCCCGGGTCCTCTCGGCCACCACCGCTGCCGCGGACTGCGGAGACTTCCGCTCCCGCGTGCTCGCCGCCATCCGCACCGTCGTCCCCTTCGACGGCGGGTGCCTGGCCGCGACCGATCCGGCAACGCTGCTCCCCACCGCTCTCACCACGGTGGGCTTCGACAGTCCGGAGGCGGTCATGCTGGCAGCTGCCTCGGAGTACGGCGCCGACCCGCCCGCGAACTCGTTCAGCTCCCTGTCCCGCCTCGGGACGCCGGTCCGGATCAGCCGGGAGGTGGGTGAGGGCGCCTGGAGGCACAGCCACCACTACACGGACCTGCTCGCTCCCTTCGGTCTGTGCGACGAGGTGCGCATGGTGTTCCGGGCCCGGGACGGTCGTGCGTGGGGGATGGCGACGCTGTCGCGGGCACCTGGGCGTCCCTTCGACGACGAGGCCGCCCGGACCCTGGGCGCGAGCCTCGGCGTGATCGGCGAGGGGATGCGTCGGACCCTGCTGCGCCACTCATGGCCCGAGGTCTCACCGGGGGGAGGGGGTGCACCTGACGAGGAGGGTCCGGCAGTCGTCGTGCTGCGCGACAACGTGGTCGAGGACCTGACCCCGGAAGCGGCCCGGGTGCTGCAGCGCATCGGCTGGGGCGGTGCGGCTCCGGTCGCGCTCGCGGGACTGCGCTATCGCCACCACGGCACCGACTCGGTGCGGGTCCGCACGCACTCCGGGACGTGGGTGGTCCTGCGGGTCGGCGAGCTGGGTGACGATCGGCTGGCGGTGACGATCGAGCGCGCCCGCCCCCCGGAGGTGGTGGCCCTCATGGCGGCCGTGCACGGCCTGACCGCCCGCGAGACCGAGGTGCTGGCGAAGGTTCTGGCAGGCCAGTCCCGCGGTGCGATCGGACGCGACCTCCACATCAGCGCCTGGACGGTGCAGGACCACCTCAAGAGCATCTACGCGAAGACCGGCGTGAACAGCCGCCAGGCTCTCGTCGCCCAGCTCGTCTTCGACCAGTACCTGCCCAGGATCGGTACTCCGCTCGGTCCGGGCGGGTGGTTCGTCGACACCCCGGCCGAGTCCAGGTGAGCGGCGCGGCCCCGGGGACCGACTCAGGGGACGAGCCCACCGCGGACGGGTGAGAGGTCTCCGGGCGGGCCGTGCTCGACCAGCCGTAGCACGGCGTCGACGTCGAGGTGGGCCTCCACGGCGTCGGCGATGGCGTCGATCCGCCGATCACGGGCGGCCGCGAACGACACGTTGCCCGTCGCGACGGTCGTCCCGACCTGCGCCGCCGCCTCGCGCAGCCAGGCACCGCGGAACTCATCCCCCTCCAGGCAGCCGTGCCACAGCGTGCCCGCCACCGAGCCCGTTCGTACGCCGCCGGGGAAGGGGTCGCCGGCGGCGACCGCCACGCGCCCGTAGTGGATCTCGTAGCCGGCCACCGGCACGCCCGATGCCGAGCCGGAGGTCGTCGCCACGACCTTGTCGACCCCGAACGTGGTCACCACGTCCAGGAGCGACAGCCCGTCGGCGGCGGCACCCGCCGGCCCCTCCACTCCCTCCGGGTCGACGATCGTCCGTCCCAGCATCTGGTAGCCGCCGCAGATGCCGAGCACAGGTAGACCCCGGCGGGCGTGTTCCACGACGGCGGCGTCGAGGCCTCGCTCCCGCAGCCAGGCCAGGTCGGCGATCGTCGCCCGGGTCCCCGGCAGGACGACCACGTCGGCCGAGCGCACCGACCGCGGGTCCGCGACGAAGCTGACCTCCAGCTCCGGCTCCAGCGCGAGGGCGTCGACGTCGGTGAGGTTGCTGATCCGGGGGAGGCGGACGACGGCCACCCGGAGCCGGGTCCGAGCCGGGTCGGTCGCGGCCGCCCGCTCCTCGACGGCGAGCGAGTCCTCGGAGTCGAGCCACAACCCGTCGAGCCACGGCAGTACGCCGAGCACCGGCCGGCCCGTGAGCGCGTGGATGTCGCCGAGGGCCGGGACGAGGAGCCCCGGGTCGCCTCGGAACTTGTTGACGACGAGCCCCGCGACGAGGGCCTGGTCGGCGGCCTCGAGCAGGGCGAGCGTCCCGTGGAGCGCCGCGAAGACGCCGCCGCGGTCGATGTCACCGACGAGGAGCGCGGGCGTCCCTGTGCGCCGGGCCAGCCCGAGGTTGACGTAGTCCCAGGCGCGCAGGTTGATCTCGGCGGGGCTGCCCGCTCCCTCGCACACGACGACGTCGAAGCGGCCACGCAGGTCGTCGAAGGCGGCGTACGCCGCGCCGGCGAGGTCCGCCCGGCGACCCGCGAACTCGTCGGCTCGCAGGTCGCCTGCCGGTGCTCCGTTGACCACGACGTGGCTGCGGCGGTCGCTCCCCGGCTTGAGCAGGACGGGGTTCATGGCAGCCTCCGGCTCGACCCCGGCCGCCAGGGCCTGGACCCACTGCGCCCGCCCGATCTCGGCCCCGTCGGCGGTGACCATCGAGTTGTTGGACATGTTCTGCGCCTTGAACGGGGCCACGCGTACGCCGCGGCGGGCGAGCACGCGGCAGAGCCCGGTCGTGAGGACCGTCTTGCCGGCGTCCGAGGTGGTGCCGAGGACCATCAGGCTTCCGCTCACCGGACGAACCCTAGGCGGGCGGGGAGGGGACGTGGGGCTGGGTTAGAGTGCTCCTGCCTCCGCCCCACGCGGGGGTGCCACGGCGCTCAGTGAAGTCCGGTGCAATCCCGGTGCTGTCCCGCAACTGTGAAGCCGGCCGCGAGGCCGGACGAGCCAGGTCACCTGGCCCGTGGCCACGCAACTAGCCTCGGACGAAGGATAGTTCGTGCGGCAACGGCCCTCGTGGCGCGTGCGGCCCGACGACTTTCGTCCTCCGGCAGACCGGAGGATGCTGTGCACCCGAACATCTCTGTGCGCTCTCGAGCGCGCGCCCCCCTGTCCGTGCTCCTGCTGCTCGTGGTCGCGCTCGTGGCCGGCTGCGGTGGCGTCGACACCGTCGACGAGGCCGCTGCCCCCGAGGGCACCGAGAACGCCGACGCGGAGTTCCCCGTCGAGGTCCTCTCGGGCCCGGTGGGCGGCGGCGACGAGGTCACGATCGAGTCCGAGCCCGTGTCGATCATCTCGCTGAGCCCGACGGCCACCGAGATGCTGTTCGAGGTGGGTGCGGGTGACCAGGTCGTCGCCGTCGACGACCAGTCCGACTACCCCGACGAGGCGCCGAGGACCAAGCTGTCGGGCTACGAGCCGAACGTCGAGGCGATCCTGGAGTACGAGCCCGACCTGGTGATCGCGGCCGACGACACCGGTGACCTGGTCGCCAACCTCGAGAAGGCGCGGGTGCCGACCCTGCTGCTGCCGGCGGCCGCCGACCTGGAGGAGTCCTACTCCCAGCTCGAGCGCATCGGCGCCGCCACCGGGCACGCCGAGGAGGCTGAGGAGGCCGTCGGCGAGCTGAGGCAGGACATCGAGGATGCCCTGGCGGCCGCGCCCGATGCCACGGGGACGACGTACTTCCACGAGCTGTCCACCGACTACTACACCGCGTCCGGCGAGACGTTCATCGGTGAGGTATACGGCCTGTTCGGACTGGAGAACATCGCCGACACGTCGAAGACCGGCGACCTCTACCCGCAGCTGAACGACGAGTTCATCGTCGAGGCCGACCCCGACCTGGTCTTCCTCGCCGACAGCCAGTGCTGCGGCGTCAAGGTCAAGGACGTCGCCAAGCGCCCGGGCTGGCGGCAGATGAGCGCCGTGTCGGACGGGCAGGTGCACGTCGTGGACGAGGACGTCGCCAGCCGCTGGGGACCCCGCGTGGTCGACTTCGTCGAGCAGGTGAGCGACATCCTGGTCGAGCGTGAGGAGCAGCTCGAGGGTTCGGGGGGCTGACCCACCGTGGCACTCGACCTGACGGGGGAGCGGGGCGGCGCGGCCGCGGCGGCGCGGGCACGCGCCCTGCGGCGGCTGGCCGCGCGGCCGCACCTGCGGTGGACCAAGGTCGGCCTGGGCGCCGTGGTCTGCCTGGGTGCGGTCCTCGTCGGGTGCCTCGTCGGACCGGCCGGGCTCGGGGTGCGAGGCGTCCTGCTGGAGCTGGTCGACGCCGTTCCCGGCGTCGAGGTCGACTCCGGCATGACCCTCACCCAGCAGGCCATCTTCTGGGAGATCCGGTTGCCCCGTGTCGTGCTGGGGGTGCTGGTCGGCGCGATGCTCGCGGCGGCCGGCACCGCCTACCAGGGGGTCTTCCGCAACCCCCTGGCCGATCCCTACCTGCTGGGCATCTCCAGCGGGGCCGGTCTCGGGGCGACCGTCGGGATCGTCGCCGGCGGCGGCGTGGGCCCGGTCGGCATCCCGCTGCTCGCCTTCGTCGGCGGCCTGCTCGGGGTCGCCGCGACGTACGCCCTCGGCAGCACCGTCGGCGCCGGTCGTGGCGCCGTGGTCATCGTGCTGGCCGGGGTGGCGGTCGGGGCGTTCTTCAACGCGATCCAGAACTTCGTCCAGCAGCAGTACGACGACTCGCTGCTGTCGGTCTACTCGTGGATGCTGGGGCGGCTCAGCACCGACGGCTGGTCCGACGTCGTCATCGCGCTGCCGTACGTCGTGGTGTCCTGCGCCGTGATCCTGGTCCACCGGCGGGTGCTCGACGTGATGGCGGTGGGTGACGTGGAGGCGGCCAGTCTCGGGGTCGACCCTGCGCGGGTCCGCCTGGTGCTGGTGGTGACGGCGACCCTCGGCACGGCCGCGGTGGTCAGCGTGTCCGGCCTGATCGGGTTCGTCGGCATCGTGGTGCCGCACGCCGTCCGGCTGCTCTTCGGTGCTGCCCACCACACCCTGCTGCCCCTGGCGCTGTTGCTCGGGGCTGCGTTCCTCGTGCTCGCCGACGTGGTCGCCCGGACCGCGCTCGCGCCCAGCGAGGTGCCGATCGGGGTCGTCACCGCCCTCGTCGGGGCACCCTTCTTCCTCGTGGTCCTGCGACGCCACCGGGGCACGCTGTGACGCGCGGCGCGGCGCCGGCCGTCGAGTGCCGGGGGGTGTCCGTGGACCGCGGTGGCGTCCGGGTCGTCACCGACGTCGACCTGGCGGTCGACCCGGGTGACTGGGTCGCTGTCGTGGGTCCCAACGGCGCCGGCAAGACCTCGCTGCTGCTGGCCGTGGCGGGCCTGCTGCCCGCGTCCGGCCGGCTCCGGATCGGCGGCATCGACCCCGGCCACGCCTCGCGCCGTCGCGTCGCGCGGGTGGTGGCGCTGATGCCGCAGCGGCCCGTGGTGCCCGAGGGGATCAGCGTCCGGGAGCTGGTCGCGCTCGGCCGTACGCCCCACCTGGGCCGGTTCGCGACGGAGACGGCGACCGACCGTGACGCCGTGGCCCGCACCCTGCGGCGCCTGGACCTGGTCGACTTCGCCGACCGCCCGGCCGCCGGCCTCTCCGGCGGGGAGCTGCAGCGTGTCGTGCTGGCCCGGGCGCTGGCACAGGAGCCGCACGTGCTGCTCCTCGACGAACCCACCAGTGCGCTCGACATCGGCCACCAGCAGGGGGTCCTCGACCTCGTCGACACGATGCGGCTGCAGGACGAGCTGACCGTCGTCGCCGCGATGCACGACCTGACCCTGGCCGGTCAGTACGGCCGGCGGGTCGTGCTGCTCGACCGTGGCCGGGTCGTGGCCGACGCCGCACCCGGCGAGGTGCTGGAGCCGGCCCGGCTCGCCGAGGTCTACGGCGCCCGGGTCGAGGTGCTGTCCCGGGAGACCGGGCCGGCGGTGCTGCCGGTGCGGGGTCCGCGATGACCGGCGTCGGCTCCCTGCTCGGCGTGCTCGGCCGGCGGCGTCGCGGGCTGCCGCCCCGCACCCTGGTGCTGGGTGGGGCCCGCTCCGGCAAGTCGCGCCACGCACAACGGCTGCTCGCCGACCACGACGCCGTCCTGTACGTCGCGCCGGGGCCCGTCCCCGACGGCCGCGACCGCGACTGGGCCGAGCGGGTCGCCGAGCACCGGCGTACCCGTCCCCAGGGCTGGACGACGCTGGAGACGCGTGACCTCGCCGGTGCGCTGGAGACCGCGACGGTCCCGGTGCTCGTCGACTGCCTGGCCACGTGGCTCGCCGCCACCATGGAGGCGGTCGGCGCCTGGGACTCGGCCGACGGCGACGCGGAGTGGCGGGCGGACCTCGAGGAGGAGGTCGCACGACTGCTCCGGGCGTGGCGGGGCTGCGGCGTCCCGGTCGTGGCGGTGAGCAACGAGGTCGGCTCCGGCGTGGTGCCGGGCACCCGGTCGGGTGTGCTCTTCCGCGACGCCCTGGGCCGGCTCAACCTGCAGGTCGCGGACCTGTCCGACGACGTCCGCCTGGTGGTCGCCGGGCGGGTGCACCGACTGGAAGGGGAACGGGCGTGAGCGCGGCGAGGATCGACGAGGTGGCCAGGGCACAGGCGCGTGACCGCGTGGACGCGCTGGCCAAGCCGGGCGGCGCGCTGGGGCGACTTGAGGGCCTCATGGTCTGGCTGGCCGGGGTGCAGGGCACCGCGACGCCGCACCCCCCTCGTGACGTGGCGGTGGTGGTGCTCGCCGGTGACCACGGCGTCACTGCCGACGGGCCCGTCTCGGCGTACCCCCGCCAGGTGACGGCTGCGATGGTGCGCGAGTTCCTGCGCGGCGGCGCTGCGGTCAACGTCCTGGCGCGCGCCCACGGGGCACGGGTGCGGGTGCTGGACGTCGCGGTCGACGACGACCTGGCCGACACCCCCGAGGAGGTACGCCGGCACAAGGTGCACCGCGGGTCGGGGGCGATCCACCGCGAGGACGCGCTGACCGGCACCGAGCTCGAGGCCGCGCTGCGGGTGGGCCGGACGGTGGCCGACGAGGAGATCGACGCCGGCGCGGACCTGCTGGTCCCGGGTGACATGGGGATCGGCAACACCACGGTCGCGGCCGCCCTCGTGGGGGCGGTGCTCGGCCTCGACGCCGACCTCGTGGTCGGGCGCGGCACCGGTGTCGACGACGCGACCTGGCGCGCCAAGCGCGACGTCGTCGCGGCGGCCATCGGGCGCGCCGAACCCCACCGCGACGACCCGGTGGCCCTGCTGCGCTCCATCGGCAGCGCCGACCTTGCCGCAGCCACGGCCCTGCTGGTGCGGGCCGCGGAACGGGGCACCCCGGTGCTGCTCGACGGCGTGGTCTCGGGCGCCTGCGCCCTGCTGGCCGAGCGGCTGTCACCAGGCTCCGTCGGCTGGTGGTGCGCGGGTCACCGCTCCACCGAGCCCGCTCACCGGCGGGCCCTGGAGTCGCTGCGCCTGCAGCCGCTGCTCGACCTCGAGCTGCGGCTGGGCGAGGCCAGCGGTGCGCTGACCGCACTGCCCCTGCTCCGGGTCGCCGCCACGCTGCTGTCGGACATGGCGACGCTGCACGCCGTCACGGACCCGGTGCCGGTGCCGCGGTGAGCGTGGCCGGCGACGCGCTCCGGCTGGCGGTCGGCACGCTGACCGTGCTGCCGGTGGCGCCGCCTCGGAGCCTGGACGGCGCCCGCCCCGGCGTGGCGATGGTGCTGGCACCGGTCGCGGTGCTGCCGCTGGCCGTGGTGACCGGGGCCGCCGTCTGGCTGGGCGACGCCCTGCAGGCGCCCCCGCTGCTGACCGCGGCCGTTGCGGTGTCGCTGCTCGGGCTGGGCTCCGGGGGCCTGCACCTCGACGGGCTGGCGGACACCGCCGACGGGCTGAGCGTGCCCGGCGACCGTGAGCGGCGGCTCACGGTGATGCGCACCGGCGACGTCGGGCCGGTGGGCGCCGCCACGCTGGTGCTCGTGCTGCTCGTCCAGGTCGCGGCGCTGGCCGGGGTCGTGTCGGCGTACGGCGGGCGGGCGGCGCTGACGGCCGGGCTGGCCGTCGTCGTCAGCCGGGCGTCGCTGGCCGCGGCGTGCGTGCGCGGCGTCCCCGCGGCGCGGGCTGGTGGCCTGGGCAGCGCCGTGGCGGGGGCGGTGCCGCGCACTGCCGCGGTCGGTGTGGTCGCCGTAGTGGGTGCCGCGGCGGTCCTCGTCGACGGCGGGCACGGGGTGGTGGGGGTGGTCCTGGCAGCAGCCCTCGCCGGCGTCGTGCTCCACCGGGCCCGGGCGCGGGTCGGCGGCGTCACCGGCGACGTGCTCGGCGCCTGTGTGGAGCTCGCTCTGGCGGGCTACCTCGTCGGTCAGGTGGTCACGCTTCCCGGGGGCTGAGCACCCCCGCCGGGCGGGGACCTGCGCCAGCCACGGCGCGTGACCTCACGGCTCGACGACCAGGATCCGGTCGTCTCCGGGCGCCGGCTCGCCACGCCCGTCGCGGTTGGAGGTGGTCACCCACAGCCGGCCGTCCGGGGCGACGGCGACGGTCCGCAGCCTGCCGTGGTCGCCGACGAAGAAGTCCTGCGGGTTGCTCGCCCGGCCCGCCTCCACGTCGATGCGCCACAGCCGCGTCCCGCGGAGCGCCGCGAGCCACAGGTGGCCCTCGGCGTACGCCAGGCCGGACGGCGACGCCTCGTCGGTGGACCACACGATCCGCGGGTTGACGAACGCCTCCTCGGCACTGCGGCCCTCGGCCCGCGGCCAGCCGTAGTTGCCGCCGGCCTCGACGAGGTTGAGCTCGTCGAAGCTCGACGAGCCGAACTCGCTCGCCCAGAGGTTGCCGGCGTCGTCGAAGGCGAGACCCTGCACGTTGCGGTGACCCAGCGACCACACGGGGGAGTCCGGGTCGGGGTTGCCGGGCGCCGGCTCGCCGTCCGGGGTGATGCGCAGGATCTTGCCGGCCAGCGAGGAGGGGTCCTGCGCGAGCTCGCCGACGCCGATCTCACCGGTGGAGGCGAACAGGTTGCCGTCGGGCGAGAAGACCAGCCGGCCGCCGTCGTGGATGAACCCGTTGGGGATGCCGTCCAGCACGACCTCCGGCTCACCGAGGGAGTCGTCCTCGCCGAGCTCGGCCCGCACGATGCGGTTGTCCGCCGCGGTGCTGACGTAGAGGTAGAGCAGCCGGTCGTCGTCGAAGCCGGGGGACACGGCCACACCGAGCAGGCCGGCCTCGCCCTGCGGCGCCGCCGAAGCCACGCGCCCGGCGGTCGCCACCGATCCCGACCCGGGGTCCACGAGCAGCACCTGGGCGGTGTCGCGCTCGGTCACGACGGCGCGGCCGTCGGGCAGGAAGTCGAGGCCCCACGGCACCGACAGGCCGGTCGCGGCTTCCGCGACCACCCGGGGTGGGCCCGTGTCCTCCTCCGACGGCTCGTCCTCCGGCGTGGCGGTCACCGTGGCCGGCCTCGGCCCGTCGTCGGCGCCGGCGCCACACCCGCCGACGAGCACCAGCAGGACCAGCAGGGCTACGGGGAGGCGCACTGGTTCAGCCGACCCGGTCGAGGAACTCCAGCAGCAGCGCGTGCACCTGCTCCGGCTGCTCCATCTGGATGAAGTGCGAGCCGCGCAGCTCGACGTACGTCGAGTCGGCCAGGCGCTCCGCGGCGGAGTACATGTCGCGCGCACCGGTGAGGATGTCCCAGCGGCCCGCGACGAAGCACGCGGGGACCGTGACGGCGCTGAGGCTCACCCGTGGGTGCTGGTGGGTGTGGAGCGCGAGGTGGAAGTACCAGTCCACGGGCGTGGCGAGGAACTCCCGGACCGCCCGCGCGGCGAGCTCCGGGTCGGCGACAGGAAGCATGAAGCCGGTGTGGCTGAGGAGGCCGATCACCCGCCGGCCGACGGGGATCCGGCTGGTGACGGGGGTGACCGCCCGGCCGCCGAGAGCCAGTGCGCGCGAGACGTTGGCCGCCAGCACCTTCGCCATGACCCGCGGCACGCGCAGCGGCGCCAGCATCGTGGCGAAGGTGTCGCCCGGGACCCCGGCGACCGCGAAGAGGCCGCTGACGCGCTCGGGGTGGCGGACGGCCAGCTCGAACATCGTGTTGACGCCCATCGACCAGCCCAGGAGAACGGCGCGGTCGATCCCGAAGTGGTCCATGACCGACAGCGCGTCCTCGACGAACGCCTCGATACCGACGCGGTGGGAGTCGACGGGGCGCTCGGAGCCACCGGTGCCGCGGTGGTTCCAGCTGACGACCCGGACGCCGCAGTCGGGGTCGAGCAGCGCCGGCCACGCCCAGGCGCTGGTCCCCAGTCCGTTGCAGAGCACCACGGTCGGCCCGTCCAGGGTGCCGTCAGGGTCGTTGGTCCAGACCCGCAGCCGGGTGCCGTCGTCGGAGAGGACGTCGTCGAAGGCGAGACCGGTGGGGGCCGAGGTGCTGATCTGCGGCGCGGACATGACCGGATTCTCCCTCAGTCGGGCACGGGTTCGGCCAGGACCCGCCCGGAGCGCGTCGCGCCCACCGAGGCCACGACCACGCACCCCAGGGCCAGCCACTGCGGGACGGTCAGGAACTCCTGCAGCACCAGGATCGCGGCCAGCGCCGCCGCCGCCGGTTCGAGGCTCATGAGGATCGAGAAGACCGACGGCCGGATGGTCCGCAGCGCCACCAGCTCGCAGCTGTAGGGGATCACCGAGCTGAGCAGGCCCACGAGCACGCCGAGCAGGACCACGCGGCCGTCGAGCAGCTGGCTCCCCGAGCCGCCCAGCGCCCAGGGCGTCAGCAGCACGGTCGCCACGATGCTGGCGACGGCCAGCCCGTCCAGGCCTGCCCAGCGACTGCCGGTGCGCGCGCTCAGCAGGATGTACGCCGCCCATGCAGCACCCGCGAGCAGCGCGAACAGCACGCCGGCGAGCGTCACGTCGCCCGGCTGGAGACCCAGCAGCAGCACCCCGGTCCCGGCCAGCGCCACCCACAGCAGGTCCCGCGGGCGGCGGGACCCGAGCACGGCCAGGGTCAGCGGTCCGACGAACTCGATGGTCACGGCGATGCCCAGCGGGATCCGCGCGAAGGACTGGTAGATCGCCCAGTTCATGACCCCGAGAGCGACGCCGAAGCCGACGACCACCCACCAGTCGCCGGCGTTGCGCCCGCGGAGGCGGGGCCGGGCAATCGCCGCCAGCACCACCGCGCTGGTGACCAGGCGCAGCCACACCATCCCGGTCGGGGAAATGACGCCGAAGAGGTCCTTGGCGACGGCGGCGCCGAGCTGGACCGAGGCGATCCCGATGAGCACCAGCCAGACCGGTGAGAATCGCGCCGTCACCGGGTCAATGTAGGGCGTGGGCAGCCAGGGACCCACGCGGGTCGACCGGAGCCACACCGGAATCCGCAGGACGCTGTCGGTGGTGAGGCGTAGCGTCGAGGTGAGGACGACAAGGGGAGGACATGACGTGACCGGCAACCCGGCCATCGAAGCCGTGGAGCTCGTCAAGCACTTCGGGGAGACCGTCGCCGTCGACGGCGTCAGCTTCGAGGTGCCACGAGGCACCGTCCTGGGGCTGCTCGGCCCCAACGGGGCGGGCAAGACGACCACGGTGCGGATGATGACGACGCTCACCCGACCGACCAGCGGCACCGCCCGGGTGGCGGGCCACGACGTGACGCGCGAGCCCGACGCCGTCCGCCAGGCGATGGGCCTGACCGGTCAGTCGGCGACCGTCGACGAGCTGCTGACGGGTCGCGAGAACCTGTGGCTCGTCGGCAGCCTCTACGGCCTCGACAGGGCGACGATCCGACGGGTGACCGAGGAGCTGCTGGAGCGGTTCTCGCTGGCCGCCGCAGGCGACCGGACGATCAAGACCTACTCCGGCGGCATGCGGCGGCGTCTCGACCTCGCGGTCAGCCTGATCGCCACCCCGCCGGTCCTCTTCCTCGACGAACCCACGACCGGCCTCGACCCCCGCAGTCGGGTCGAGCTGTGGGAGGTGCTCCGGGGCCTGGTCCGCGACGGCACGACGCTGCTGCTGACCACGCAGTACCTCGAGGAGGCCGACCACCTGGCCGACGACATCGTCGTCATCGACCACGGCCAGGTCATCGCCCACGGCACGCCGATGCAGCTCAAGGACGCCTCGGGACGAGCGGCGTTGGTGGTCACGGTGTCGCGGGCCGAGGAGCTGGCCGCTGCCACCGAGATGCTGCGGCCGGTCGTGCCCGAGCTCCACGTCGACGAGGGCAGCCGCACCATCACCGCACCCGCCGAAGGCCTGCGCGACGTCACCCGCGTGGCGTCGCTCTTCGAGGGGAGCGAGATCGAGCTCGACGACCTCGGCCTGCAGCGGCCGAGCCTCGACGACGTGTTCCTGCACCTGACCGGCCACCGGGCCGAGGAGAGCTCCGCGGACGAGGAGGTCCCGGCATGACGACGACCACCCAGGTCACCCAGCACCCCACCCTCGAGCGGCCGGAGATCCGGCGGACGGGTCTGCTGCGCCAGTCGCTCACGATCACCCGCCGCAACCTGATCCACATCCGCCGGATGCCCGAGATGCTGATGGACGTCACCATCCAGCCGGTGATGTTCGTGCTCCTCTTCGCCTTCGTGTTCGGCGGCGCGATCGCCACCGACTCGGCGGCCGGCTACCGGGAGTGGCTGCTGGCGGGAATCATGGGGCAGACGATCGCCTTCGCCTCGTTCATCGTGGCGGTGGGCCTGACCGCCGACATCGACAAGGGGATCGTCGACCGGATGCGGTCGCTCCCGATCCACACCGCGGCCGTCCTCGTCGGGCGGAGCATGTCGAGCCTGCTCCACTCCAGCATCGGGATCCTCGTCATGTCGCTGACCGGTCTCGTCATCGGGTGGCGGATCCGTGGGTCGGTGCTCGACGCGGTGGCCGCCTACGGGCTGCTGCTGGCGTGGGGCTTCTCGATGATCTGGATCGGGATCCTGGTCGGCTCGGCCATGCGCTCGGTCGAGGCGGTGCAGGGGCTGATGTTCACCACGATCTTCCCGCTGACGTTCCTGTCCAACGCGTTCGCGCCGACGGAGCGGATGGGCACGGTGCTCCGCACGATCGCCGAGTGGAACCCGATCTCCTCGCTGGTGCAGGCGGTCCGGGAGCTCTGGGGCAACACGCCGCCGGCGCCTGCCGACGCCGCGTTCCCGCTGCAGCACCCGGTGCTCGCGACGCTGTTCTGGACCGTGGCCTTGACCGCGGTCCTGGCGCCGCTCTCCCTCCGCGTCTTCCGCAAGCGGACCCAGCAGTAGGAGGCCACGATGACCACGCTGCTCATGATCGGGACCCGCAAGGGACTCTGGCTGGCCACCTCGCCGGACCGGGTCGACTGGAGCCTCTCGGGGCCGCACTTCGCCATGGAGGAGGTCTACTCCGTCCTGGTCGACCGCCGCGACGGGATGACCCGGTTGCTGGCCGGGTGCTCCTCGAGCTGGTTCGGGCCCCAGGTCCGCCGATCGGACGACCTGGGGGAGACCTGGCAGGAGAGCCCCGAGGGCGTGCGTTTCCCCGAGGACACCGGTGCCGCGGTGGCCCGGGTGTGGCAGCTGGTGCCCGGGGTCGAGCCCGACGTCGTGTGGGCCGGCACCGAGCCCGGCGCGATCTTCCGCTCGACCGACCGAGGCGAGAGCTTCGAGCTGGTGCGTGGCCTGTGGGACCACCCGCACCGCCCGGAGTGGAACGAGGGGTTCGGCGGGCAGGCGTTCCACACGATCCTGCCCCACCCGACCGACGGCGACTCGGTGCTGGCCGCCATCTCGACGGGCGGGGTCTACCGCACCAGGGACGGTGGCGCCTCGTGGTCGGCCTCCAACACCGGGGTGAAGGCGGAGTTCATGCCCGGCGACCGCCACTACCCCGAGTTCGGCCAGTGCGTCCACAAGGTGGCCCGCGACTCGGCCGACCCCGAGCGGCTCTACCTGCAGAACCACGGCGGGGTCTACCGCTCCGACGACGGGGGAGCGAGCTGGCTCGACATCGCCCCCGGCCTGCCCAGCGAGTTCGGCTTCGCCATGGTGGCCCACCCCCACCGGGCCGACACCGCCTACACCTTCCCGATCGCCGACGCCGGTGCCCGGTGGCCTGTCGACGCCCGGGCCCGGGTGTGGCGGACCACCGACGCCGGAGGCTCGTGGTCGGCCCTGGGGGAGGGCAGTCTCCCCGACGGCTTCTACGCCGCCGTGATGCGCGACGCGATGTGCGCCGACGACCACGACCCGGCCGGCCTCTACTTCGGCGGCCGCAACGGCGTCGTGTGGGGGTCGCCCGACGAGGGCGACACCTGGCGGCAGGTCGCCGCCGACCTCCCCGACGTGCTGGTGGTCCGCGCAGCGGAGTTGTCCGACTGACGTTCGCCCGGCGGTCATCCGGTCGTCGCCCGCGACCGGTGGGCTGTGCGTATGGATTCGTCTCGGAGGAACCTGTTGCGCGGCGGCCTGCTGGCCGCCTTCGTGCCCGCGGGAGTCGCGCTCGACGCCCGCCCGTCGGCGGCGGCACCCCCACTGCCTCACGACCCGTTCACCCTCGGCGTCGCCAGCGGCGACCCCGCCCCCGACGGGTTCGTGATCTGGGCCCGGCTGGCTCCCGACCCGCTCGTCGACGACGGCCTGGGCGGGATGCCGGCATCGCGCTACCGGGTCGAGTGGCAGGTCGCCTCCGACCCGACGTTCGCCGATGTGGTGCGCCGCGGCTCAGCCGCAGCCCGGCCGGAGCTCGCCCACGCCGTGCACGTCGAGGTCGACGGCCTGCGACCCGGGCGGGAGTACTACTACCGGTTCCGCGTGGGGACCTGGCTCTCGCCGGTGGGCCGCGCCCTCACCGCCCCGGCGCCGGGCGCGAGGGTCGAGCAGCTCACCATGGCGTTCGCTTCCTGCTCGAGCTACCAGCACGGCTACTTCACCGCCTACCGGCACCTCGCCGACGAGCGCCCCGACCTGGTGCTGCACCTGGGCGACTACCACTACGAGGGGCCCGCCAACAACGGCGAACGCTCCCACCTGGGTGGGGAGACGGTGACGCTGGCCGACTACCGCCGCCGGTACGCCCAGTACAAGACCGACCTCGACCTGCAGGCCGCGCACCAGGCGGCCCCGTGGCTGGCGGTGTGGGACGACCACGAGGTCGACAACAACTACGCCGACGAGATCTCGGAGAAGCCTGCCGAGCAGGCAACGTTCCGTCAGCGGCGCGCCGACGCCTACCAGGCGTACTACGAGAACATGCCGTTGCGCCGGCGCTCGGTGCCGCGGGGGATCGACCTGCAGCTCTACCGGCGCGTGGCGTGGGGCCAGCTCGCGACGTTCCACATGCTCGACACCCGCCAGTACCGCGACGACCAGGCGTGCGGAGATGGCTACCAGAACTGCCCGGACGCGGACGCGCCCGGCCGGAGCCTCCCCGGGTGGCAGCAGGAGCGGTGGCTGCTCGAGGGATTCCGCGACTCGCGGGCGACCTGGGACGTCCTGGGGCAGCAGGTGTTCTTTGGCCGACGCGACGCCAGCGCCGACCCCGACGTCGACCGCGTCTCCATGGACGCGTGGGACGGGTACGGTGCCTCTCGCCGTCGGCTCGTCGAGGGCATGCTCGCCACCCGCGTGCGCAACCCCGTCGTCGTCACGGGCGACGTACACGCCCACTGGGCCTCGGAGGTCTACCGCGACCAGGCCGAGCCCGACTCCGGCATCGTCGCCTCGGAGTTCGTGACGAGCTCGATCACCTCGGGCGGCGACGGCTACGACAAGGCGGACGGCCAGCACCCGTGGGCGGCCCAGAACCCGAACCTCCGGTTCTGGACGAACCTGCGGGGCTATGTCAGCACCCGGATCACCCCCACCGAGATGGCGGTCGACTACCGCTGCGTCAACCAGGTCAGCGCACCGGGGTCGCCGGTCTTCACCCGGACGAGCTTCGTGCTCGAGGACCGCGTGCGGGGCATGCAGAAGACCGCCGACGACCCGCTGCTGTCGGCGCGCACCGCCGCCCCGTCGGACCGCCAGATCATCGCCGACACGCTGCGGGAGGAGGTGGGCGCCGCGAGTGGCTAGAGTGCCGGCATGGCCACTTTCGAGCTCTCGCGCAGCACCCGGATCGATGCCGACCCGGCGCGGGTCCACGCCCTCGTCGACGACTTCCACGCCTGGCAGCAGTGGTCGCCGTGGGAGGACCTCGACCCCGACCAGAGCCGCAGCTACAGCGGCCCCGACCGTGGGGTCGGCGCCCACTACGAGTGGAGCGGCAACCGGAAGGCCGGCGCGGGCTCGATGGAGATCACGGAGTCACGGCCGGACGCTGTCGTCATCGACCTGCGGTTCACCAAGCCGTTCAAGGCCGAGAACGTCACCCGCTTCGACCTCGCTCCGGCGGGCACCGGGACCGACGTCACCTGGACGCTCAGCGGTGAGCGCAACGCGGTCATGCAGCTGATGGGCAAGCTCTACTTCGACAACGCCGTCGGCAAGGACTTCGAGAAGGGCTTGTCGCAGCTCAAGGCCGCAGCGGAGTCACCGGGCGCCTGACCGGTCCGACCTGGCGGGCGGTGCCGAGCCCCAGGACCACCGCCATGAGGGCCAGCAACGACAGGCCGAAGCCCACCGGGCTCGTCAGTGCCGCGACCAGGGTCGCCGCGTGCGGCAGGTGGAGCCACGGGGTCCCGAGCAGCGCCTCCGTCGAGGGGCGCGTCGGTGCCGCGAGGGCGCTGGTGTCGCCGCGCACCAGGAAGCGGTCATCCGCGGCCGCCACGACCCGCCCGAGCGCCGGCGTCCCGTCGGCGGCCCGGTGCGCCACGACGTCACCGACCGCGTAGCCGGCACGCTCCCGGACCAGCACCAGCCCACCGGCGGGGTAGTCCGGCATCGAGGTGCCGGTGGCGACGTACGACGTCTGCCCGCCCAGCGCGGGCGGAGCCAGGAACCACCAACCGGTGACGAGGAGCAGTGCCACGGCCGCCACGCGGCCGCTCACGAGAGGCCGCGCGGCCGTGTGGGCACGGCCGCGCGACGCGTCACCCCGTCCCCCACCCCGGACTGCCATGTGGCCATCCTGCGCGAGGTCGGGGGTGCCCGGCGTCGTCCGGATTGGGGATCTCCGCCTCGCGTCCGGTGGCCGGTGGTGCCGCCGGGTCGACCCTCGCCCGGAATAGGCTCGCCCCATGAGCCAGACCCCGGACATCAAGCCCCGGTCCCGCGACGTCACCGACGGCCTCGAGCGGGCCGCGGCCCGCGGCATGCTGCGGGCGGTCGGCATGGGCGACGACGACTGGGAGAAGCCACAGATCGGTGTGGCCTCCTCGTGGAACGAGATCACGCCCTGCAACCTCTCCCTCGACCGGCTGGCGAAGGCGGTCAAGAGCGGAGTGCACGCCGCCGGTGGTTTCCCGCTGGAGTTCGGGACCATCTCCGTCTCCGACGGCATCTCGATGGGCCACGAGGGCATGCACTTCTCGCTGGTCTCGCGCGAGGTGATCGCTGACTCGGTGGAGACCGTGATGATGGCCGAGCGGCTCGACGGGTCGGTGCTCCTGGCGGGTTGCGACAAGTCGCTCCCCGGCATGCTGATGGCCGCGGCCCGCCTCGACCTCGCCAGCGTGTTCCTCTACGCCGGCACGATCATGCCCGGCCGGGTCGACGGCCGGGACGTCACGATCATCGACGCCTTCGAGGCGGTCGGCGCCTGCCTGGCCGGCAAGATCAGCCGCGAGGAGGTCGACAAGGTCGAGCGGGCCATCTGCCCGGGTGAGGGTGCCTGCGGTGGCGCCTACACCGCCAACACCATGGCGTCGGTGGCGGAGGCGCTCGGCATGTCGCTCCCGGGGTCCTCCTCGCCCCCGGCCGTCGACCGGCGCCGCGACGTCTTCGCCCACAAGTCCGGCGAGGCCGTGGTGGAGATGCTGCGGCGGGGCATCACCGCCCGGCAGGTCATGACCCGCCCCGCCTTCGAGAACGCCATCGCGATGGTGATGGCGCTCGGCGGCTCCACCAACGCGGTGCTGCACCTGCTCGCAATCGCCCGGGAGGCCGAGGTCGACCTCACGCTCGACGACTTCACGCGGATCGGGGAGAAGGTCCCCCACCTCGCCGACATGAAGCCGTTCGGCCGGTTCGTGTGGACCGACTTCGACCGCGTGGGCGGCATCCCGGTTCTGCTGCGGGCCCTGCTGGACGCCGGCCTGTTGCACGGCGACGTGCTGACCGTGACCGGCAGGACCATGGCCGAGAACCTCTCCGAGCTCGACCCGAAACCGCTCGACGGGGAGATCCTGCGAGCCCTGGACCGGCCGATCCACGCCACGGGTGGGCTCACCATCCTCAAGGGGTCCCTCGCCCCCGACGGCGCCGTGGTCAAGAGCGCCGGCTTCGACGACTCCACCTTCACGGGCACGGCCCGGGTCTTCGACGGCGAACGGGCCGCGCTCGACGCCCTCGCGGCCGGCCAGATCGTCGCCGGCGACGTGGTCGTCATCCGCTACGAGGGACCCAAGGGTGGGCCGGGGATGCGGGAGATGCTGGCCATCACCGGCGCCATCAAGGGCGCGGGGCTGGGCAAGGACGTGCTGCTGATCACCGACGGCCGGTTCTCCGGTGGCACGACCGGCCTCTGTGTCGGCCACATCGCCCCCGAGGCCGTCGACGCGGGCCCGATCGCGTTCCTGCGGGACGGAGACCGGATCACCCTCGACGTGGCCAACCGGTCGCTCGACGTCGACCTGACCGAGGACGAGCTCGCCGCGCGCCGCGAGGGCTGGGCGCCCCACCCGCCGAAGTACACCCGGGGCGTGCTCGGCAAGTACCGCCAGGTGGTGCAGTCGGCAGCCGTCGGGGCGGTGACCAGCTGAGCACTAGGGTCGGCCGGGTGAAGGCAGCCGAGCTCGACGCCGCGGACCCGCTGGCGACGTACCGCGACCGTTTCGTCGGGGCCGAGTCCGACCTCGTCTACTTCGACGGGAACTCCCTGGGCCGGCCGCTGGTCGCGACCGCGGAGCGGGTGCGCGAGTTCGTGGAGCACGAGTGGGGCGGCCGACTGATCCGCGGCTGGGACGAGCAGTGGTACGAGCTCCCGCTGACCCTCGGCGACCGGATCGCGCGCACCTGCCTGGGCGCCGCGCCGGGTCAGACCTTTGTCGGCGACTCCACCACCGTCATCCTCTACAAGCTGATGCGCACGGCGGTCGACGGTGCCGGGCCGGGCCGCGACGAGATCGTGGTGGACGACGACAACTTCCCCACCGACCGGTACCTGGTCGAGGGGGTGGCTGCCGAGCGCGGGCTCACCGTGCGCTGGGTGGAGGTCGACCGGGCGAGCGGCGTCACCGAGGACCAGCTCGCCGCCGTCGTCGGCCCGCGCACTGCCCTGGTCACCCTCAGCCACGTCGCCTACCGGTCCGCCCACGTCGCCGACGGGGCCGCGCTCACCCGGGTCGCCCACGACGCCGGGGCGCCGGTGCTGTGGGACCTCAGCCACTCGGTGGGCTCGGTGCCCGTCGAGCTCGACGCGTGGGGCGCGGACTACGCGGCCGGCTGCACCTACAAGTACCTCAACGGCGGGCCGGGCTCGCCGGCCTTCGGCTACGTCGCCGAGCGCCACCACGGACTCACGCAGCCGATCCAGGGCTGGATGGGCCACGCGGATCCCTTCCTGATGGGCCCCGGCTACACCCCGGCGCCGAGCGTGCGTCGGTTCATCTCCGGGACCCCGCCGATCACGGGCATGCTTGGGCTCGCTGACATGGTCGACCTGCTCGAGGAGGTCGGCATCGACGCGGTCCGCGAGAAGTCACGGCGGCTCACGGCGTACGCCGTCGACCTCGCCGACGAGCTGCTCGCCCCGCTCGGCGTGGTGGTGGCCTCGCCACGCGACCCGGAGCAGCGTGGCGGTCACGTGACACTGCTCCACCCCCGCATGCGCGAGGTGGTGGCGACGCTGTGGGAGGAGGACGTGATCCCCGACTACCGCGAGCCAGACGGGCTGCGTATCGGGCTCTCGCCGCTCTCGACCAGCTTCGCGGAGGTGGAGCGGGGCCTGGCACGGATCGCGGAGCTCCTCGCGTGATCCGGTTCCCCGACCCGCTCCGGCCCGGGGACCGGATCGGCGTCACCGCGCCGTCGTCGGGCGTCGCCGGAGCGGAGACCGACCGCATCGACTTCTGCGTCCGGTGGCTGCGCGAGCGCGGCTTCGACGTCCTGGTCGGGGAGTGCATGGACGGTTCGAGCCACGTGAGCGCCCCGCGCGAGCGACGGGCAGCCGAGCTGACGGCGATGCTCACCGATCCGGCCATCCGCGCGGTGGTGCCACCCTGGGGCGGCGAGACCGCCATCGACCTCGTCGACCTGATCGACTACGACGCCGTCGCCGCGGCCGAGCCGACGTGGGTCGTCGGCTACTCCGACTCGAGCACCTGGCTCACGCCGCTCCTGCTCCGGGCAGGGCTCGCGAGCATCCACGGCGACAACCTGGCCGACACCCCCTACACGGCGCCGGACGGGCTGGTCCACTGGCTCGACCTCGCCGCAGCCACCGGCCCCGTGACCCAGCGCGACTCCGGCCTGGTGGCCACCTGGGTGCGGTTCGAGGAGGACGCCACCGCCACTCGCTGGCGGCCTCGCGGCACGGGATCCTGGGAGGTGCTCGGTGGGGGAGCGGTCGACGTCACGGGCCGCCTCGTGGGCGGCTGTCTGGAGACGATGGGACCGATCGCAGGGACGCCCTACGGCGACGTGCGTGCCTTCGGTCGCGAGCACGGACCGCTCGTGGTCTACCTGGAGGTCGCGGAGGACGATGCCTTCTCGGCCTGCCGCCAGCTGCACGGGCTCCGGCTCGCCGGTTGGTTCGAGCACGCGGTCGCTGTCCTGATCGGGCGCACCTCTGCGCCCGCCGGCGTCGGTGGCTTCACCCAGCGCGACGCGGTGGCCGACGCGATCGGCGACCTCGGCCTCCCGGTCGTCCTCGACCTCGAGATCGGTCACGTCCCGCCACACCTGCCGCTCGTCAACGGCGCCCTTGCCCGGGTGGTCGTCGACGGCGACCGTCGGGAGCTCACGCAGGAGTGGCGATGACCCGCGTCAACGACCACGGGCAGCCGGTCGGCGACGAGGTGCCGGGTTGGACAACGCGGCTGCGACCGACCCCCGTGGTGCTCGAGGGGCGACACGTGCGCCTCGAGCCGCTGGCGCCGGCCCACGCGGCGCCGCTGCTGGAGTCGCTCGGCGGGGCGGCCAACGCCGACCTGTGGACCTATCGCATCGACCTCGAGCCCCCCGCGACGCTGGAGCAGGCCGCAGCGCTCATCGCCGCCGGGACCTCGGGCCCCGACCAGCTGACCTTCGCCGTCGTACCCCTGTCGGAGGGTGTGGCGCGAGGCATCACCAGCCTCTACCGGATCGACCCGGGCAACGGTTCGATCGAGGTCGGTGGCATCGTCTACGCGCGGTCGCTGCAGCGCACCCCGGCGAGCACTGAGGCGACCTACCTCGTGGCCCGGCACGTCTTCGACGACCTGGGCTACCGACGGCTGGAGTGGAAGCTGGACTCCTGCAACGAGCCCTCGGCCGCCGCGGCCCGCCGGCTCGGTTTCACCTACGAGGGCCGCCACCGGCAGGCCATCGTCTACAAGGGCCGCAACCGGGACACCGACTGGTTCTCGATCATCGACACCGAGTGGCCGGCGGTGAGGGCGCGGATCGAGTCGTGGCTCGACCCGGCCAACTTCGACAGCGCCGGTCGCCAGCGGCGTCGGTTGTCCTCGCCTGCTTGATCTCGGCGTGGGGAGGACGCACCGTGGTGTCGTGGCGCAGGGCCAGGCCAGCAACGACCGAGTCGTGGGACCGGCGTCCCAGCATTCGGGACGCGTGGGAGACTGCGCTGACGGGCACGCGGGCCCGGACGTACAGTGCAGCCATGCCGCAGCAGCTTCTTGTACGCACCGGACGCGCCGACTGACCACGCCAGCCGACGCGTCACCCCTCGTTGCCCAGCAACCGAGGGGTTTTTTCTTGGCCGACCACCGATGAAGGACGAACCGATGAGCGAGATGACAGGCGCCCAGAGCCTGATCAGGTCTCTGGAGTCCGCGGGCACCGACACCATCTTCGGGATCCCCGGCGGCGCCATCCTCCCCGCCTACGACCCGCTCATGGACTCCTCGATCCGGCACGTCCTGGTCCGCCACGAGCAGGGCGCCGGCCATGCCGCCCAGGGGTACGCCGCCGCGACCGGCCGGGTCGGGGTCTGCATGGCCACCTCCGGACCGGGCGCCACCAACCTCGTCACGCCGCTGGCCGACGCCCACATGGACTCGGTCCCGCTGGTCGCCGTGACCGGCCAGGTCGGCGCGGCCGCCATCGGCACCGACGCCTTCCAGGAGGCCGACATCCGCGGCATCACGATGCCGATCACCAAGCACAACTTCCTGGTCACCGACCCCGCCGAGATCCCGCGCGTGGTCGCCGAGGCGTTCTACATCGCATCGACCGGCCGGCCGGGACCCGTCCTGGTCGACGTCGCCAAGTCGGCCCTCCAGGCGACCACGACCTACGCGTGGCCCACCGAGCTGCGGCTGCCCGGCTACCGACCGGTGACCCGCCCCCACTCCAAGCAGATCCGCGAGGCCACGCGCCTGATCCTCGACGCCAGGCGCCCGGTGCTCTACGTCGGTGGTGGCGTGATCCGGGCCCGCGCCAGCGCCGAGCTCGCCCGGCTCGCCGAGCTGACCGGCATGCCGGTGGTCACCACCCTGATGGCCCGGGGCGCCTTCCCCGACAGTCATCCGCAGCACCTCGGGATGCCGGGCATGCACGGCACCGTGGCGGCCGTGGCGGCCCTGCAGAAGAGCGACCTGATCATCAGCCTGGGCGCCCGCTTCGACGACCGCGTCACCGGCAACCTGGAGACCTTCGCGCCCGGCGCACAGGTGATCCACGCCGACATCGACCCGGCCGAGATCGGCAAGAACCGCCAGGCCGACGTCCCGATCGTCGGCGACGCCCGCGAGGTCATCTCCGACCTCGTCGTCTCGCTGCAGGCGGAGTCCGACGCGGGCAGCACCGGTGACTACGAGGCCTGGGTGCGGTTCTTGGCCGGCATCAAGCAGAAGTACCCCCTGGGCTACGAGCAGCCCGAGGACGGTTCGCTGGCCCCGCAGCTGGTGACCGAGCGTCTCGGCGCGATCGCCGGGCCGGACGCGATCTACTGCGCCGGCGTGGGCCAGCACCAGATGTGGGCCGCCCACTTCGTGGGCTACGAGAAGCCCAACACCTGGATCAACTCCGGCGGGCTGGGGACGATGGGGTTCGCGGTCCCGGCCGCCATGGGGGCCAAGGTGGGCCGGCCCGACACCACCGTCTGGGCGATCGACGGCGACGGGTGCTTCCAGATGACCAACCAGGAGCTGGCCACCTGCGCGATCAACAAGATCCCGATCAAGGTGGCGGTCATCAACAACGAGTCGCTCGGCATGGTGCGGCAGTGGCAGACGCTCTTCTACAGCGCCCGCTACAGCAACACCGACCTCCACTCCAAGCGGGTGCCGGACTTCGTGAAGCTCGCCGAGGCCTACGGTTGCATCGGGCTGGCCTGCGACGACCCGGCCGACGTGGACGCCACGATCACCAAGGCGATGGAGATCGACGACGCCCCCGTGGTCGTGGACTTCCGGGTCCACCGCGACGCGATGGTGTGGCCGATGGTGGCCGCCGGGGCCAGCAACGACGACATCAAGTACGCCCGCGACCTGGCACCCGACTTCGAGGAGGACGACCTGTGACCACCCACACCCTGTCGGTCCTCGTCGAGAACAAGCCGGGTGTGCTGACCCGGATCGCGGCGCTGTTCAGCCGCCGCGGGTTCAACATCCACTCCCTCGCGGTGGGTCCCACCGAGCACCCCGAGATCTCGCGGATGACCATCGTGGTCAACGTCGCCGACTCGCCGCTCGAGCAGGTCACCAAGCAGCTCAACAAGCTGGTCGAGGTGATCAAGGTCGTCGAGCTCGACGACGCCGGGTCCGTCAACCGTGAGCTGCTGCTGGTCAAGCTCCGCGCCGACGCCCAGACCCGCGGCCAGGTGCTCGACGCCGTCCAGCTCTTCAAGGCGCGCGTGGTCGACGTGGCCCCCGACGCGGTCACCGTCGAGATCACGGGCAACGCCGACAAGCTGGCCGGTTTCCTCAAGGTGGTCGAGCCCTTCGGCATCCGTGAGCTCGTGCAGTCCGGCATGGTCGCCATCGGCCGGGGTGCCCGATCCATCTCCGAGCGCACCTTGCGCCCGGTCCCCGTTCCCGCACCGTCCCCCACCACCCAACGAAGGAGCGCCACCAGTGGCTGAGATGTTCTACGACGACGACGCCGACCTCGCCCTGATCCAGGGCAAGAACGTCGCCGTGATCGGCTACGGGAGCCAGGGGCACGCCCACGCGCTGTCCCTGCGCGACTCGGGCGTCGACGTCCGGGTCGGGCTGCAGGAGGGGAGCCGGTCGCGCGCCAAGGCCGAGGCCGAGGGGCTGCGGGTGGTGACCCCCGCGGAGGCCGTCGAGGAGGCCGACCTGATCGTGATCCTGGCGCCCGACCAGGTCCAGAAGAAGCTCTACGCCGAGGAGATCGCCCCGCACCTCGCGCCCGGCGACACCCTGGTCTTCGGGCACGGCTTCAACATCCGCTTCGGCTTCATCGAGCCACCCGCCGGTGTCGACGTCTTCATGGTCGCGCCGAAGGGCCCGGGCCACCTGGTCCGTCGCGAGTACGTCGACGGGCGCGGGGTGCCCGTGCTGGTCGCCGTCGAGAAGGACGAGTCCGGCAAGGCCTGGGAGCTGGCGCTGTCCTACGCCAAGGCGATCGGGGGCCTGCGGGCCGGTGGCATCCGGACCACCTTCGCCGAGGAGACCGAGACCGACCTGTTCGGCGAGCAGGCGGTGCTCTGTGGTGGCGCCAGCCAGCTGGTCATGTACGGCTTCGAGACCCTCATCGAGGCCGGCTACCAGCCCGAGGTCGCCTACTTCGAGTGCCTCCACGAGCTGAAGCTGATCGTCGACCTCATGTACGAGGGCGGCATCGCCAAGCAGCGCTGGTCGGTCAGCGACACCGCCGAGTACGGCGACTACGTCTCCGGCCCGCGGGTGATCACGCCGCAGGTGAAGGAGAACATGAAGCAGGTCCTCGCCGAGATCAAGGACGGCAGCTTCGCCAACCGGTTCATCGCCGACCAGGAGGCCGGCGGCACCGAGTTCACGGAGCTGCGCGCCAAGGCCGAGCAGCACCCGATCGAGCAGACCGGCCGCGAGCTGCGCAAGCTGATGGCCTGGGTCAAGAGCCACGACTCCGACTACACCGAGGGGACCGCCAGCCGCTGAGGCCGGCATGACGCTGCTCTGGTACGCCGCCTACGGCTCCAACCTCGACGCCGACCGGTTCGCGTTCTACCTGACCGGCGGGCGCCCCCCGGGGGCCCGCCGGACCGTCCCCGGCGCGCGCGACGCGTCGCCGCCCCAGGAGGACCGGCCGGTGGTCCTGCCCGGCTCGATGTTCTTCGCCTGGCGCTCGCCGACGTGGGGCGGCGGGATCTCCTTCTACGACGCGGACGCGCCGGGCTCGACCTACGCGCGGGCCTACCTGCTCACCGAGCAGCAGTTCGCCGACGTGGCTGCCCAGGAGATGCACCGGGAGCCCGGTGAGGACCTCGATCTGGCCCACGTCATGGCGCACCGCCGCCACGCGATGGGTCCGGGACGCTACGAGACGCTCCACCTCGTGGGCATCCTCGACGACATCCCGATGCTGACCTTCACCGCCGAGCATCCCGCGCAGCTGGAGCCGACGCCGCCGACCGACCCCTACCTGACCGTCGTGGCGCGGGGGCTGCGCGACTGCCACGGTCTCGACGAGGAGGCCGTGGTCGAGCACCTGGCCTCCCGGCGGGGCGTCGACGGCGACCGTGAGCGGGTCTCCCGTGCGGTGCGGTCGGCCCTGGCGTGACGGGCTAGCGGGCGCGCTCGCCGTTCGCGGCCTTCTCGGCCGCCTCCGCGACCCGCTTCGCCCGCGTCTCGGGGCGCTTGGCGAGAAGCAACCACTCGAGAATCGCCTTGCGGGCCGACGGCGGGAACCCGTCGAACTGCTCGCGCGCCCCCGGAAGCTGGTCGAGGGCCGCTGCGAGGTCGTCCGGGACGACGAGGTCCGCGGCAGAGTCCAGCAGCGTCCACATGCCCGACGCCTTGGCGGCCTCGACCGCGGCGCGACCGGCCGGCTCGAGCCGGCCCTCGTCCTCCAGGCGTTCGATCCGCTCCTTGTTGGGTCGGGTCCACACGCTGCCGCGCCGCCGCGGCGCCATCCACATCATCGTGCGCTCGTCGTCGACCGTCCGGACCGTCGAGTCGACCCAGCCCCAGCGGAGTGCCTCGATCACACCTGCCTCGTAGGGAAACTGCTGGCGGCCGGTGACCCCCTTGAAGGTGACCAGCCAGATCCCCTCGCGCCGCTCGTGGTGGGACGCGAGCCAGGCCGACCACTCGTCGAGCGTGGCCGGCTCGACCCGCTCCGCGTCGTCCTGCACCCCCACGATGGGGAGACTAGCGACCCGGCCACGTCCGCGCGGTGCAGTACGAGGCCCACCAGGCGGGAGCGCCGGCCGGACCAGGCGCAGGACGCGCGCCGGGGGTGCCCGTCGCAGGGATCGCCGGGGAAGACCGGGCCGGCGGTCGTCGTTGTGCCTGACGTGACCACCCCGTGCTCCCGCCCTCACGGAAACCGCTGACGTGCAGACCTTCCTCCCCTACCCCGACTTCGAGGCCTCGGCGCTCGCGCTCGACGCCAAGCGCCTCGGCAAGCAGCGTGTCGAGTGCCTCCAGGTGCTGCGCGGCCTCACCATCCCCACCTACGGCTGGCGCCACCATCCCGCCGTGACGATGTGGCGGGGCCACGAGGAGGCCCTCGGTCGCTATGCCCTCACCTGCTGCGCGGTGTGGACCGACCGTGGCCACGGCGACACCTGCGCCGCCACCATCGGCGCGGAGCTCCGCGACGCCGGTGTCAGCCGGATCCGCTCCCAGCCGGAGCTGGCTGCTGCCGGGGCGCTGCCGTGGTGGGTGGGGGACGAGGACTTCCACCGCAGTCACCAGTCCTCCCTGCTGCGCAAGGACCCCGGGCACTACCGGCCGATCTTCGGCCACGACGTACCCGACGAGCTGCCCTACGTCTGGCCGCGCCCGGATCCGGAGCCCGCGACGTGACCCGCCGGACCGTGCCGGTCGAGACGACTGCCCGCAGGCCGGACAGGGTTGTTAGGGTGGCAGGGCACAGCGTCGTGCGTCCTCCGTCCCCTCCCGAGAACTTGAGGAAGCCGCTGTGACCACCGCGCCCGACTCCCGGCCCGTCGTCCTGATCGCCGAGGAGCTCAGCCCGGCCACCGTCGAGGCCCTCGGCCCCGACTTCGAGATCCGCCACTGCAACGGTGCTGACCGCGACGAGCTGATCCCGGCGCTCGCGGACGTCGACGCCGTCCTGGTCCGCTCCGCCACCCGCATGGACGCCGAGGCGCTGGCGGCCGCCAACCGGCTGACCGTGATCGCGCGAGCAGGCGTGGGTCTCGACAACGTCGACGTGAAGGCCGCGACGCAGTCCGGCGTCATGGTCGTCAACGCCCCTACCTCCAACATCGTCAGCGCGGCCGAGCTGGCCGTCGCCCTGATGCTCGCCGCTGCCCGCCACATCAGCCCCGCCCACGCCGCCCTGCAGCGGGGGGAGTGGAAGCGGTCCAAGTACACGGGCATCGAGCTCTACGAGAAGACCGTCGGCATCGTCGGCCTGGGTCGGATCGGCGTGCTCGTCGCGCAGCGCCTCAACGCGTTCGGCATGAACGTCATCGCCTACGACCCCTACGTCCAGGCCGGCCGCGCCGCCCAGATGGGGGTCCGTCTCGTGGACCTCGACACGCTCCTGGCCGAGGCCGACTTCATGAGCGTCCACCTCCCCAAGACCCCCGAGACGATCGGCCTCATCGGCGCCGACGAGCTCGCCCGCGCCAAGCCGAGCCTGGTGCTCGTCAACGCCGCTCGGGGCGGCATCGTCGACGAGACCGCGCTCCACGACGCCCTCAAGACCGGTCGGATCGCAGCGGCGGGGCTCGACGTGTTCGCCTCCGAGCCCTGCACCGACAGTCCGCTCTTCGAGCTCGACAACGTGGTCGCCACCCCTCACCTGGGTGCGTCCACCGACGAGGCCCAGGAGAAGGCCGGCATCGCGGTCGCCCGCTCGGTCAGGCTGGCGCTGTCCGGCGAGCTGGTCCCCGACGCGGTCAACGTGCAGGGTGGCGTCATCGCGGAGGACGTCCGACCGGGCCTGCCCCTGACCGAGAAGCTCGGACGGGTCTTCACGGGGCTGGCCGCCGAGGTCGCCCAGCAGATCGACGTCGAGGTCCGCGGCGAGATCACCGAGTACGACGTCAAGGTGCTCGAGCTCGCGGCCCTCAAGGGGGTCTTCACCGACATCGTCGAGGACCCGGTGTCCTACGTGAACGCCCCCCTGCTCGCCGCCGAGCGCGGCACGGCGGTCCGGCTGGTCACCGACCCGGAGAGCCCGGACCACCGCAACCTGATCACCATCCGTGGCACCCTCGCCGACGGGTCCCAGGTCTCGGTCAGCGGCACCCTGATCGGCATCAGCCAGAAGGAGCGGCTCGTCGAGGTCAACGGGTTCGACGTGGACATCGAGCCCACCGACCACCTCGCCTTCTTCACCTACGAGGACCGGCCCGGCATGGTCGGAACCGTCGGCGGCATCCTCGGCGACGCCCGGGTCAACATCGCCGGCATGCAGGTCTCGCGCGACACCAAGGGCGGCTCGGCACTCGTCGCGCTGTCGGTGGACTCGCCCATCCCACCCGAGACGCTCCACGAGATCGAGCACGCCATCCACGCCGCCGCCGTGCGAGCGGTCAACCTGGCGTGAGGGCCGCTCAGGCCACCATGATCCGCTGGCGCCCCTCGGGGCCCGGCCGGGTGCCGCCGGTGGTCTCGGACCAGGCTCGCGCCAGCCGACGGACGGCCTCCTCGAGCTCCTCGACCGGACGCGTCCACGGGATGCGCACGTAGCGGTCGAGGCCGCCCTCCACGGCGAACAGCGGGCCGGGTGCCACGGCGACCCCGAGCCGCTCCGCAGCCTCCGTCACGGCCGTCGCCTGCGCGGTGGGCAGCTCGCACCACAGCGCGAGGCCGCCAGCAGGCACCCGGAAGCCCCAGTCGGGCAGGTGCTCGTGGACGAGGCGGACCAGGTGGTCACGCTGGGTGCGCAGCCGGGAGCGGTGCTCGGCGGTGACCTCGGCACCTTCCCGGAGAAGCCGGGCCAGGACCAGCTGTTCCAGCACCGGGGCACCCAGGTCGAGCCCCACCCGTGCCTGCAGCAACCGCTCCATCTCGCCGCGCGGCGCCCGGATCCAGCCGAGCCGGAGGCCGCCCCAGTGGCTCTTGCTGGCGCTGCCGATGGTGACCGTGGCCGGCGCGTGGGCCGCGAAGGGCCGCGGCATGGTCTGACCGTCGAGCGCGAGGCCCTGGTGGGCCTCGTCGACGACCGCGGTGGTGCGCGTACGACCGAGGTGCGCGGCCAGGGTCTCGCGCTCGGCGTCGGTCATCACCCGGCCGGTCGGGTTCTGGAAGTCCGGGATGAGGTAGGCCAGCCGAGGCGCGGTCTGCCGCAGGGTTGCCGCCAGCCCGTCGACGTCCCAGCCGTCGAGCCCGACCGGTGACCCCACGAGCCGGGCACCCGAGTGCCGGATCGCGTCGGTGGCGTTGGGGTAGGTGGGGGACTCCACGAGGACCCGGTCGCCGGTGGAGACCCGCGCGTGGGCGACCACGGCCGCGGCCGTGAGGGCGCCGGGGGTGACCATCACCTGGTCGGGGTCGGTGGGAAGTCCACGGGCCACGAACGTGTCGGCGATGGCCGCCTGCAGCTCGGGCAGCCCGAGCGGGTGGTAGCCGTGGCTGCCGAGATGGGCCGGCAGGTCGTCCAGTGCCGCGGCATAGGCCGCCGCCACACCCGGGGGCGCCGGCGCGGCCGCGCAGCCGAGGTCGATGAGGTCCTCGTCGGCGCCCGTGCGCGGGTGGAGCCCGCGGTCGCGGGAGCGCGCCCGCCCACCGGGGACCCGGGTATAGGTGCCGGCACCGCGTCGCGCGGCGGCGTACCCCGTCTCGCGGAGCAGCTCGTAGGCCCGGGTGACCGTGGTGCGGGAGACGCCGAGCGCCGAGGTGAGCTCGCGCTCGCTGGGCAGCCGGACGTCGTAGCCGATGCGGCCGTCGCCGATGGCGAGGCGGAGCGCGTCGGCCAGCCCTGCGTACGCCGGCTGTCGGTCGAACCCGGACACGAGAGTGGCCACCCGATTGGCGGAGACGGTGCGGCTCATGCAGACCACTGTGCCACGATTGGCCATTTCGTCAAGGTCCAATCGGCGTCAGACTGGACCTCGTGACCATCCCGTTCCTCCTCTCACGCGAGGGCCGACCCGAGGCCCGCCCCGGCTCCCTGCCTGACGCCGGGGTCGCCGCGCCGCCCCGCGCTCCCGCGGTGCTCGCGGACCTCGGCCCGTGGGCGCAGCTGCGGGCCGGCCGCCTCGGCCGGCGGCTCACGCAGCTGGTCGCCGGCCTGCTGCTCTACGGCGCCTCGCTCGCCCTCATGGTCCGCGGTGGGCTCGGCCTCGCGCCCTGGGACGTGCTGCACTCCGGGTTCACCCGGCACGTGCCGATCACGCTCGGGCAGGCCGTGATCCTGCTGAGCTTCGTCGTGCTGCTCCTCTGGGTCCCGCTCCGGGAGAAGCCCGGGATCGGCACGATCGCCAACGCCCTTCTCGTCGGGCTCAGTGCCGACGCCACCCTGGCCCTCCTCGCGCCGGCCGCGTCCCTGGGGTGGGGGGTCGCGCTGCTCACGGCCGGTGTCGTCCTCAACGGGCTCGCCACCGCGATGTACATCGGGGCCCAGTTCGGCCGCGGGCCGCGGGACGGGCTGATGACCGGGATCGCCCGTCGCACCGGCGCGTCGTTGCGGCTGGTGCGGACGTCCCTGGAGGTGACGGTCGTCGTCATCGGCCTCCTGCTCGGCGGGGCCCTGGGAGCCGGCACCGTCCTCTACGCCCTCGCCATCGGACCGCTCACCCAGCGGTGGCTTCCTGCCTGGGTCGTGCCGGTCGCGGCACCACCCCGTCGGCGGACCACGGCATGATGAGGACGTGGCCCTCGACGTCGAGCTCGCGGAGATCCGGGACTTCCTGGGGTCACACCCCCCGTTCGAGGCGCTGAGCCCCGACGAGCTGACGGCGATCACCCCGCGGCTGAGCATCGTCTACCGCCGGCGTGGCACCGAGGTGCTCGCGGCCGGAGAGCGGGTCGGCGAGCTGCTCGTGGTCCGCTCCGGCGCCGTCGAGTCCCGTGACGAGGACGGCGCGCTGCTGGAGCGCGGTGGTGCCGGGACGTGTGTGGGCGGTGGCGCGCTGGCCGCCGAGGTACCCCAGCCGGTCGGGGTCGTCGCGATCGAGGACTCGCTGCTGCTGGCGATGCCTGCCGCGGTGTTCCACGAGCTGCTCGCGCAGCACCCCGAGGTGTCGGCCCATTTCTCGCAGCGGGCCCGGGCACTGGCCGCGGCGGTCTCCGTGCAGCGGACGCACCGTGCGGAAGGTGGCGGCCGCGCGGTGCTCCGCACGCGCGCGAGGGACCTGGTCACCCGGACCCCCGTGAGCGTCCCGGCGACAGCCACGATCCGCGAGGCCGCCGAGGTCATGTCGCGCGAGCGCATCTCCTCGGTCCTGGTCACGACTGACGACCGGCTGGTCGGCATCCTCACCGACCGCGACCTCCGGACCCGGGTCGTGGCCGCGGGGGCGTCACCGGAGGCGCCCGTCACCTCGGTGATGACGCCCGACCCGGTGACGGGGCACCCCGACGCCCTGGCGCTGGAGGTGCTGCTGGAGCTGCTCCGCCGCAACATCCACCACCTGCCGCTGGTGGTCCACGGGCGGGCCGTCGGCATGATCACCGCCACCGACCTGCTGCAGCTCGAGCACGCGAACCCCGTCCACCTCGTCGGCGAGGTGGCCAAGGCGGCCGACCCCGCCGCCGTGGCCGAGGTGGCCAGGCGGCTCGACGAGCTGGTCTCCTCGCTGGTGCGGCAGGGCACCACCGCCCACGACGCGGGCCGGGTCGTGACGTCGGTCGGGGACGCCGTCGAGCAGCGTCTCCTCGGGCTGGCGGAGGCGGAGCTCGGCCCGCCGCCGGTGCCCTACGCGTGGATCACGCTCGGCTCCCGCGCGCGGTTCGAGCAGGCCCTCGGGCCGGACCAGGACCATGCCCTCGTGGTCCACGACGACCACCGTCCCGAGCACGACGCGTGGTTCGCCGCGCTGGCCGAGCGGGTCACCGACGGCCTCGAGCAGGCCGGCTACCCCCGGTGCCGGGGCGAGAAGATGGCGACCAACCCGAGCTGGCGGTTGCCGGTCACCGCGTGGCGCGAGCACCTGCTCCGCTGGATGACCACGCCGACCCCGCAAGCCGTCATGGAGTCCAGCGTCTTCTTCGACCTGCGTCACCAGTACGGCGACGGCTCGCTGACCGCGGTCCTGCGTGACCTGCAACGTGAGACCGCGCCGCGCTCGCCGCTCTTCCTCGCCCACCTCGCGGCCCACGCCTGCACCCGCCAGCCGCCGCTGGGGTTCTTCCGCGGGCTGGTGGTCGACCGGTCGGGGGAGCACCGGGACACCCTCGACGTCAAGCGTGGCGGGCTCCTGATCGTCGCCGAGATCGGCCGGCTCCACGGGCTCGCGGCCGGGTCACCGGCGACCGGCACGCTGGCGCGGCTCGAGGACGCCGCCGCCGACGGCCGGATCAGCGCACCCCTCGCCGCCGACCTCCGCGACGCGTGGGAGTTCCTGGCCCACCTGCGCCTGGTGCACCAGGCCGAGCGCGTGCGTGCGGGGGAGCCACCGGACAACCACGTCCCGCCGGCGTCGCTCAGCTCCTTCGAGCAACGCCACCTCAAGGCAGCCTTCGGGGTCATCCGCGACGCCCAGAGCGCCGTCGCCCAGCGGTATCCCGTGCGGACGCTGTCGTGACCCCGCACCGCAGCACCCCGGTGGGGGAGCTGCCGCTGCTGGCGCTGGACCTCGAGACGACCGGCCTGTCGGTCGGCCGCGACCGGATCCTCGCTGTCGGCGTCGTCCCCGTCGACGGCACCCGGATCGAGCTCGCCGGCGCCCGGCGGCTGCTCGTCGACCACGACGACCCGGGCGAGGCCGTCGCGATCCACGGCCTCACCCACGACGACCTCGAGGGGGGACGCCCGCTGGCCGAGGTGCTCGAGGAGGTCCACGAGCTGCTGGCGGGTCGAGCGCTGCTGGCCCACCACGCGCCCTTCGACCAGGCCTTCCTCGACGCCGGTCTCCGGTCGGTCGGCATGGCGCCGCTGCGGGTGCCGGTCGTGTGCACCCTGGACCTCCAGCGTCGGCTGCTCACCCGGGGCGGGGAGGAGCTGCCCCGGGGCGCCCTGCGGCTCTGGCGCGCCCGCGAGGCACACGGGATGGCGCGGGCGCCGGCTCACGACGCCCTGGGCGACGCCCTGGCGTGTGCGGAGCTCTACCTGGCCCAGCTCGCCGAGCTGGGCTCGACCGGCCAGCCGCTGCTGCTGCGCGACGTACGCCGGCACGAGCCGTGGCCGCGGCGGTTGCGCCGCGTCGTCAGCGCCTGGTGGCGATGAGGGTGGCCGCGTCCGGGGCCACCATGACCTCCACGGTGGTGAAGCGCTTGTCGGTGAGCCACTCCTCGCGCAGGGTGTCCACGCGGCCCTGGAACACCGGCGGCCAGATCTCGCACGGGACGAAGTCGTCGAGGACGACGATGCCGCCCTCCTCCACGAGGTCCGCGACGGCGTCGACACGGACGGCGTCAGGGTCTCCCGAGTCGAGGTAGAGCAGCGAGAACGGTCCCTGGTCGCGCAGCGTGTCCCAGTCGGCGGCCCGGACCTCCACCTGGTCGTCGTCCCGGAAGATCCGGGCGGCGCCGTCGGCCAGGGTGGCGTCGAGCTCGGCCGTGAGGATCCGGGCGTCGTCACGCACGCCGGAGCGCAGCCACGCCGTCCCCACGCCGGTGCCGGTGCCGAACTCGGCCAGCGTCCCCGAGCGGGTCGCCGCCAGCGTCGCGAGCAGCCGGCCGGTCTCGTTGCGGCAGAAAGACACGTAGCCGGCCGCGCGTGAGACGTCGAAGGCGCGGCGGACGATCTCGGGCAGCTCGGGAGGTGCGCTCATGCGGGGAGTCTTTCATTCCGGTACATCCGTCTCGCATACCGAACGGATGTCAGAACCCGGCTGCGCGGTCGTGCGTGCCGGCGTACGGTGATCGCACCATGCGGAGCGTGTTCGTACTTATCGAGCGCCGCGGCGAGGCCTGAGGAGCGGGCCACCTCGCCGCGGAGTTCGGCGTTGCGGCCCCTCAGTCCTCAAGAACAGGCCTCGACCCCTCCGCGGCGGGAACGCCAGCAACACCGCGCGACCCGCGTCTCTCCTGGAGCAGATCCCACTGACGCCACGTGACCCGTGGCGCCGGTCCGGACCACCCGCCGTGGGGGCGTCAGGCACATCCACCCCTCACACCAGGAGAGACAGCACCATGTACGACATGTACCCCGACTGGGGTCCCGCCGCCCACAACCCCGAGAACCCGCAGAGCTACGAGGCGGTCCAGGCCTCGCTCGACCTGCGGGACAACGGTGGTCAGCGGCCCGACGACAACTAGCCTCGGGCGGCATGACGACTTCCCACCGGATCGCCGTGATCGGCGGCGACGGCATCGGTCCCGAGGTGACCGCCGAGGCCCTCAAGGTCCTCGAGGCGGTGCCCGACGCCAAGTTCGAGCAGACCCGCTACGACCTCGGGGCGGAGCGTTACCTCGCCACCGGCGAGGTGCTGCCCGACTCGGTGCTGGCCGAGATCCGCGACCACGACGCGATCCTGCTGGGAGCCGTCGGCGGCCGGCCGGGTGACCCGAGCCTGCCGCCGGGCCTCCTCGAGCGGGGGCTGCTGCTGCGGCTCCGGTTCGAGCTCGACCACTACGTCAACCTGCGGCCGTCCCGCATCTTCCCCGGCGTACCCACGCCGCTCGCGGAGAGCGTGCTGGCGAAGGGCGACGTCGACTTCGTGGTCGTCCGGGAGGGGACCGAGGGCCCCTACACCGGCAACGGCGGGACGGTTCGGGCGGGCACCCCGCACGAGGTCGCCACGGAGGTGTCGCTCAACACGGCGTTCGGGGTCGAGCGCGTCGTCCGCGACGCGTTCGCCCGGGCCGCCGCCCGGCCCCGCCAGCGGCTCACGCTCGTGCACAAGACCAACGTGCTGGTGCACGCCGGCGCGGTGTGGTCACGGCTGGTCGCCGAGGTGGCCGAGGAGTTCCCCGAGGTCGAGGTGGACTACCTGCACGTCGACGCGGCCACGATCTTCCTGGCCACCGACCCCGCGAGGTTCGACGTGGTCGTCACCGACAACCTCTTCGGTGACATCCTCACCGACCTCGCCGCCGCCGTGACCGGCGGCATCGGGCTGGCGGCCTCCGGCAACGTCAACCCCGACCGCACGGCGCCGTCGATGTTCGAGCCGGTGCACGGGTCCGCCCCCGACATCGCCGGACAGCAGAAGGCCGACCCGACGGCCGCGATCCTGTCGGCCGGGCTGCTGCTCGACCACCTCGGGTACGCCGAGGCGGCGACCCGGGTCGCGCAGGCGGTCGAGGCCGACCTCGGCGGGCGCGACCCGGGGCAGCCGCGTCAGACCGCGGCCGTGGGTGACGCGATCGCGGCGCGCGTCGCCGGCTGAGTGGCGCGCACCCCGAGCAGGGCGAGGCCGAAGCTGAACGTCGTCTCGAGGTAGGCGGGGTGGGCCCAGGCGGGAGCCAGCCACCCCAGCAGGACCGTCACCCCGAGGACGGGCAGCATCAGGGCGAGCATTCGGGGGCCGATCCCCAGGGCGGGGCTGCGGAGCAGCGCGAGCCCGAGCCCCATCGAGCCGAGGAGCATGCCGAGGAACGCCGGCCCGACCAGGACGCCGAACGTCTCGTAGAGGGCTCCGTCGTACCCGCCGCGGGGGTCCAGGAAGGGCTGGATCAGCAGGAACCCGGCCGCGAGCACGCCCAGGCAGGCGATCACCACCCACCGGGTGGCGCGCGCGACCCGGTTCGTGGCGGCGAACCGATCGCCCTCGCGCAGCAGCACCCAGGCGAGCGCCACGTAGGCGAGGCCGTGCACGACGGCGGAGAGGACGAGGGCCGGCCAGTTCTCCGACTCGTCGGAGAACACCGAGTAGTGGCCCGTCAGGCCGTGGGTCACGGCGTCGGTGATCGCCACGGCCGACATGCAGCCGGCCGCGGCCAGGGCGACGGTGTGGTGACGTGACAGGGACATGGCGGTCGCTCCTCGTGCGGGTCCCAGGGTGGGGCCGGGTGCTCCGACGGTAGGAAGACAGAGGGGCGGTGCGCGTCGGCCGGGGCGCACCCGCTCCGACGACGCACGGACGACCCGGGTCCTCCTCGAGGACGATGCCGCTGACTGACCCGCGGTCCTACCCTGAGCACGTGCGCCGGCCCGGGATCGGAGACCTGCTCTGGGTGGCGGTGACGGGGACGTTCACCGCCGTCCTGGTCGCGCTCGACCCGGCAGCCGGCGCCCCCGAGTGGCTCTACGGCACCGTCATGTTCACCCTCGGCGGCTACCTCCTGTGGGCGGCGTACCGGGCGGCACGTCGTGCCTGGCGGGAGCACCGGCGGGCCGGGGAGCTGGCAGCCCTGGAGCCCACCGTCGTCGCGCGTGCCGCCATCGAGGAGGAACGGCGCCGGCTGGTCGACGAGATCGGCGCCACGCTGCGCGCGGCCGTCGTCGCCATCAAGCACGACGCGACGACACTCGACCTCGCCGACCCTCGTCCGGGACTCGCACGGATCCATCGGCGCACGCAGCTCGCCACCACCGAGCTGCGCCGCCAGCTGGGCCTGTTGCGGACCGAGGAGGAGGAGTCGGAGGTCGACGCGGACGTGGCGGCGGCCTCGGTGGTGCCGCGCCGGGACGTCTGGCTCGCCGCCGGTGTCGCCGTGCTGGCGGCGCTGGAGGTCACGGGGTACTCCTGGGCCGAGGGCCTCCGCGACCAGCTCCCGTGGACAGCCGTGATGTCGGCGGCGGCAGCGGCGTGCCTCGTCGGCCGCACGGTGTCACCCGGAGGTGCCAGTGCCGTGTGCGCCGGGGTGTTCGTGCTGGGGACGCTGGTCGGCGCCCCCGTCCTCGGCGGCTTCTGGTTCGTGGCCACCGTGGGTGGTCTGCTCTGGGCTGTCGCCTCGCGGCGCGAACGGTGGTGGTGGCAGGTCCCCGGCGCGCTTGCGCTCGCCGCTGCCGTCGCGTGGACCAGGGTCGTGGACGACCCCGAGAACCTCCTGGTGCTGGTCCAGCTGATGGTGGTCGCCACGGTCGGCGGGCTCCTCGTGCGCCTCGCCCGCCACGTCGAGCTCTCATCGACCCGCCGCGCCACCTCGCGCGAGGCCGAGCTGTCGGAGGCGGCGCGGGTTGCTGTCACAGCGGAGCGGATGGACTTCGCCCGGGATCTCCACGACGTCACCTCCCACGCGATCGGGCTCATCGCCCTGCAGGCCGGGGCGGCCCAGGTGTCCTGGCCACGGGACCCCGACGCCGTACGTCGCTCGGTCGACGTGATCGCGACCACGGCCGCCGCGACCCTCGCCGAGCTAGATCGGCTGGGTACCTCGACCTCGGCCGCGTCGGGCGACCTCGGTCCGCTGGTGCGCCGGATCCGCGCGGCCGGCACCACGGTCGAGCTGGACGAGGTCGGCGACGTCCCGCCCGAGCTCGCCCCCGTGGTGCACCGGATCGTGCAGGAGTCCCTCACCAACGTGGTGAGGCACGCGCCCGGGGCGGCGGTACGGGTCCAGGTGACCGCCGGCGCCGATCGGGTGCTGGTCCGGGTCGCCGACGACGCGACCCGGCCCGGTCGGGGCGTCGGTCGCGGCTACGGCCTGGTGGGGCTCGCGGAGCGGGTGTCCCTCGCAGGTGGCACCCTTCGGACCGGACCGGCGGAGTCGGGCGGCTTCGTCGTCGAGGCGTCAGTCCCGGTGGACCGCGCAGCGGTGACGTCGTGACCATCCGGGTGGTCGTCGCCGACGACAACGAGCTGCTCCGGGCCGGGCTGGTGACCGTGCTCGACAGCGACGACGACCTCGAGGTGGTGGGGCAGGCCGCGGACGGTCCGCACGCCGTCCGGCTGGTGCACGAGCTCGAGCCCGACATCGTGCTCATGGACGTGGAGATGCCGGGCGGTGACGGGATCACCGCCATCGCCCGGCTCCGCACCGAGGCCCCGACCGTCCGCTGCCTGGTGCTGACCATGTTCGACCTCGACGACTACGTGCTCGAGGCGCTGCGTGCGGGCGCCGCCGGCTTCCTGCTCAAGACGACCGAGCCTCACGCCCTGATCGCCGCCGTGCGCAGCTGCGCGGCCGGCGACACGACGCTCGGGCCCAGCGTCGTGGCCCGCCTGGTGGACTCCTACCTGCAGCCACTCGTCACGCCGCCCGGTCTCGAGGAGCTCACCGAGCGCGAGCTCGACGTCCTGCGCTCCATGGCCCACGGCCGCTCCAACGCCGAGATCGCCCGTGAGCTCTTCCTCGCCGAGACCACGGTGAAGACGCACGTCGCGCGGATCCTCCAGAAGCTCGGGGTGCGCGACCGGGTGCAGGCGGTGGTGCTGGCCCACCGCGCTGGGGTGGCGGGCACCTGAGAGGGGTCGGCTACGGTGAGCGGCATGCAGATCAGCACCACCCGCACCGAGCAGCCGGTCGCCGACGACCGCCTCACCGAGATCCTCGCCAACCCCGGCTTCGGCACCCACTTCACCGACCACATGTTCACGGTCGAGTGGACCCCCGACGCGGGCTGGCACGCCGCCCGGATCACGCCGTACGGGCCGCTGACCCTCGACCCGGCGACAGCGGTGCTGCACTACGCCCAGGAGATCTTCGAGGGCATGAAGGCCTACCGCCACGACGACGGCTCGGTGTGGAGCTTTCGGCCGGAGGACAACGCCCGACGCATGGTGCGCTCGTCGCAGCGGCTCGCGCTCCCGCAGCTGCCCGCGGAGGACTTCGTGGCCGCGGTCGACGCGCTCGTCAGCGAGGACCAGCGCTGGGTCCCCGACAGCGAGGGGGAGAAGTCCCTCTACATCAGGCCCTTCATGTTCGCCTCCGAGACCTTCCTCGGGGTGCGGCCGGCCCAGCACGTGACGTTCATGGTGATCTGCAGCCCGGCCGGCGCCTACTTCAAGGGCGGCGTCAAGCCGGTCACGCTCTGGCTGTCGGAGGACTACACGCGAGCCGGCCGTGGCGGCATGGGCGCCGCCAAGACCGGCGGCAACTACGCCAGCTCGCTGCTGCCGCAGCAGGAGGCGATCGGCCAGGGCTGCGACCAGGTCGTCTTCCTCGACGGCCAGGAGGGGAATTACGTCGAGGAGCTCGGCGGCATGAACCTCTACTTCGTCCACGCCGACGGCCGGATCGTCACCCCGGAGACCGGCACGATCCTCGAGGGGATCACCCGCGCCAGCATCATCGAGCTCGCCGGCAAGCTCGGTCACCAGGTCGAGGAGCGGAAGTTCTCGATCGACGAGTGGCGGCAGGGCGTCGAGTCCGGGGACATCGTCGAGATCTTCGCCTGCGGCACCGCCGCCGTCGTCACCCCGGTCGGCTCCCTGAAGTGGCAGGGCGGCGAGGCGCCCGCGCCCGCGAGCACCGACCTGACGATGCGGGTCCGCCAGTCGCTGGTCGACATCCAGTACGGCCGCGCCGAGGACACCTTCGGCTGGATGCACCGCATCTGCTGACACCCGTGCCGACACGGGAGTAACGTCCCCTCACTGCACGCGTGTGGGAGGGGGAGCCCATGGACGTCGAGAGCCGGGACCGACTGGTCGGCAACCGCTGGGTGCTGGTCGGCGGCATCCTCTACCTGCTCGAGTGGGTCGCCATCATCGGCGTCGGGGTCGTGGGCGTCTCCGAGTTCGTGCTGCGGGGTTCGGCCGCGGCCGACGTCCTCTCGACGTACGCCGATCACCCCGATGCGATGTGGGCGATGGCCGGCTGGTTCGCCGTCGTGCTGCTGGGTCGGATCCTGCTCTTCGTCGGCCTCCGCAGCGCGCTGGTCGACTCCGGCCGGAGCCACCCCCTGCTCGACTTCGCGGTCGTGGCGGCCGCGGTGAGCGTGACCCTCGAGATCGGCTCCTACGGACTGGCCGCGGGAGCCTCCACGACCGCCGAGCTGGGGGAGGAGGGGCTGACGCTGGCGATCGACCAGGCGGCGGTGGGACTCAACCTCATGCTCGGCGGGGGCCTCGGCGTCGCCGTCGCCTCGAGCGTCTACGTGATGTGGCGCTCCGGGCTGTTCTCCCCGTGGCTCAACATGCTCGGCGCGGTGTCGGGAGTGGCGATGATCGGCGCACAGCTGAGCGTGGCGCCCGCGCTGCAGGGACTCTTCGACATCCTCTTCGTCTCCCCGATCCTCTTCTGGATCTGGATGCTGTGGGCCGGCGTCGTCCTCTGGCGGCGTACGCCGGCTCAGCGGACCCAGGCCGGGGCCGAGGTCAGCGCAGCGCTTCCCTGACCCGGCGGAGGCGCGACGGCCGCTCGTCGGGGCCCGGGTGGAGCACCTGGGCCGCGAGCCGGGCGGTCCGCGGCCGCTGCGCGAGGGCGGCACGGACGAAGAGCACGTTGTACTGGTGGGGCCGGTAGCGGATGACGTCGCGCGCGATCGGCACGAAGCCCTCGCCCCGCAGGAAGCGGTTGACGTCGGTGTCGAGCCACTGTCCCTCCCAGGTGGTGCGCTTCTCGACCTCGATGAACACCGCCTTGACGCGGTCGAGCACCGACCCGGCGCCGGTGAGCACCACCTCGTTGGCGCCCTCGACGTCGATCCACGCGACGAGCGCGTCGCTGCGGCCCGGCGTGACGTGGTCCTCCAGCCGCACCGACGGCACGGTGACCTGCACGTTGTCCCCGGACTCGGTGTGGACCCCGAGCGAGGCCATCCGGCTGGTCAGGTCGCGCTCCTTGCCGCCGATGTCGGTCGGCAGGTTGAGCGTCACCTCGCCGGTCACCGGGCCGACCGCGAGGTTGCGGTAGTCGACGCGGGTGCTGGCGAGCTCCTCGGCGTACTTGGCGTGCACGTGGGGGTTGGCCTCGAAGGCCATCACCCTGGCCGAGGGGAAGGTCTCGGCCGCCCACCGGCTGAAGGTCGCCTCGTGGGCGCCGATCTCCAGGGTCATCGTGGGATCGATCCGGCGGCACAGCGTGCGCCAGACCTCGATCAGCCGGTGCTCGACCTGCCGCAGCCGCAGCGGGGACTGCCGCGCCGAGGCCTCCCACGTGCGGGACCACGCGAGGTACTGGGCCTTGTCGATGTCGTCCACGGGTTCGCAGGGTAGCCGGTGGGCGCGGGGGCGCCGGCGGCCGGTCGCGGGGGCGCTAGCCTCGATCCGTGGCCTTCTCCCCGCGCCCCGAGCCGGCGCCGCCCGACCTGCGGGTGGGCGACTACACCGTGCTCGCGCGGCTCGGCGAGGGCGGCATGGGTGTGGTCCACCTCGCGCGGCGTCCCGACGGCCACCGGGTCGCGCTCAAGGTGCTCCGGCCCCACATCGTGGGCGACGACGAGGCCCGGTCCCGGCTGGCGCGCGAGGTCAGCTCGCTGTCCCGCATCCGCAGCCGGTGGGTGGCCGAGATCGTCGACGCCGACCCGTGGGGCGAGATCCCCTACGTCGCGACGCGCTACGTACCCGGCCTCTCGCTCCACGAGCACGTCGCCCAGGAGGGGCCGCTCGACGGCGACGAGCTCGCGTGGTTCGCCCAGTGCCTCGCCGAGGGGCTGGCCTCGGTGCACGACGTCGGCGTCCTCCACCGCGACGTCAAGCCCTCCAACGTGCTGATGGAGGGCCGGACCCCCATCCTCATCGACTTCGGGCTGGCCCGGGTGGCCGACGACCCGCGACTCACCCACACCGGCTGGCTGCTCGGGACCCCCGGCTACCTCGCCCCGGAGATCCTCTACGGCGACGACGCCACTGCGGCCTCCGACGTCCACTCGTGGGCGGCGACCGTCGCCTACGCCGGCACCGGCCGGGCGCCGTTCGGCAGGGGTCCCGCCGTGGCGATCATGGACCGGGTACGCCGGGGTGAGCACGACCTGTCGGCCCTCCCGGACGACGTCCACGACCTGGTGCGCGCCGCGCTCGATCCCGACCCGCGCCGCCGCCCCTCGCTGGGGGAGATCCGCGACTGGCTGGTCGAGGGACCGCTGCCGGTGGCCGCCGCCTCCATCGACCTGGACGACCGGGACGACATGGGCCACACAGGCGATCCCTACACGCTGCCGCTGGCCCTGGCCTCTGCGGCCGACGAGCGGACCATCAGCCTCTTCGACGACGGGGAGCCTGACCCACGGGACACCCGTTGGCTCGACGACGAGGCCCCGCCGCGGGTCGGCCTGGCCGAGCGCACCCGGCGGACCCTGCTGGTGGTCGGGCTCGGTCTCGCTGCCGTCACCGGGCTCGCCAGCCACCCGTGGCCGGCCCTGGCCGTCCTGGCCGTCCTCACCTGGCTGCTCCGTGGCGCCTCGCTGGCGGGGAGCGCGGTCGACGTACGCCGCTCGATCCGCGGGTCGCGCTGGTACGACGGGCCCCAGCTGCTGCTGGCCTCGCCCTGGCACGCCGTGCAGGCCGTCCCGGGGGCGCTGCTCCTCCTGCTGTGGAGCCTCGGGTTGGGTCTTGCCTGTGCCCTGATCTGCTACGCGGCGCAGGCGACCGAGCAGGTCACCCTCCTCGCCTCGGGTGCGGTGGTCGTCGTCTCGCTCTGGGTGGGGCCCGGCGGCTCCCGCCTCAGGGGGCCGGTCTCGCGGCTGGTCGAGCCGCTGTGTCGCCGGTTCGTCCCGTGGCTCGTCGTGTGGGTGCTCGTGGTCGGCGGCGCGCTCACACTGGGCGTGCTCGCCGAGGAGCGCGGCACCGTGTGGCGACCGCTCGGCAACCCGGTCAACGGTCTGGAGCAGCTCCGCTGAGCTCTGGCCCGGAGCCCTCGCGGTGGCTATCGTCGGACGTGACGACCCCGTCGCGTGGATCGTCGTTCCCGGGGAGGGTCCCAGGCTGCTGGCCGCACGGCGCGGCGCCCATCTGGACCGGCGCGGCCGCTCGGATGGCGAGAAGCCGATCCCACGGTCCGGGCGGCCGTGCCACACTGGATGTGTGCACCACCTGAGCAGCATCATCATTCGCTAGCGCGTCGACACCCTCGACGCGCCCACCTCTCGTACCCACGAGAGGTTTTTTGTTGCCCGACCAGTTCCGGAGGAGGGGAGCCATGAGCGGGACGACCGACCTGCACGGCGGCTTCCACGTCTACGACACCACCCTGCGCGACGGCGCCCAGCAGGAGGGGCTCAACCTGTCGGTGGCCGACAAGCTGAGCATCGCCCGGCACCTCGACGACCTCGGCGTCGGCTACATCGAGGGCGGCTGGCCGGGGGCCAACCCGAAGGACACCGACTTCTTCCGCCGCGCCCGCGACGAGCTCGACCTCCGCCACGCGAAGCTGGCGGCCTTCGGTGCCACCCGGCGGGCGGGCGTGGCTGCGGCCGACGACCCGCTGGTGGCGGCGTTGCGCGACTCCGGCGCGAGCGTGGTGACGCTGGTGGCGAAGTCGCACGACCGGCACGTGGAGCTGGCGCTGCGGACGACACCGGCCGAGAACCTCGCGATGATCCGCGACACGGTCACCCACCTGCGGGAGGAGGGGCAGGAGGTCTTCCTCGACGCCGAGCACTTCTTCGACGGCTACCGCGCCAACCGCGACTACGCCCTCGAGGTCCTCCGCACCGCCTACGACGCCGGGGCCTCGGTCATCGCCCTCTGCGACACCAACGGCGGCATGCTGCCGGGCTGGGTGGGAGACGTCGTGCACGACGTCGTGGAGACCGCTCAGGTGCGGGTCGGCATCCACTGCCACAACGACACCGGCTGCGCGGTGGCCAACACCCTCGCGGCGGTCGACGCCGGCGCCACCCACGTGCAGGGGACCATCAACGGGTACGGCGAGCGCACGGGCAACGCCGACCTGGTGAGCGTCGTCGCCAACCTGCAGCTCAAGCTCGACCGGCAGGTGCTGCCGGCCGGGCTGCTGGCCGACGCGACCCGGGTCGCCCACGCGGTCGCCGAGGTCACCAACGTGCCGCCCGCGGGCCGGCAGCCCTACGTCGGCACCAGCGCGTTCGCGCACAAGGCCGGCCTCCACGCCAGCGCGATCAAGGTCGACCCGGACCTCTACCAGCACATGGACCCGGCCGGCGTCGGCAACGACATGCGGCTGCTGGTCTCCGACATGGCGGGCCGGGCCTCGATCGAGCTCAAGGGACGCGAGCTCGGCTTCGACCTCTCAGGGGACAAGGACCTCGTCACCCGCGTCACGGCCCGCGTCAAGGAGCTCGAGTCGCGCGGCTTCACCTTCGAGGCCGCCGACGCCTCCTTCGAGCTGCTGCTGCTCGAGGAGGTCGAGGGGGCGCGCCCCGCCTACTTCGAGGTCGAGTCGTGGCGGGTGATCACCGAGACCCGGCCGGGTGCCGAGGCGCTCTCGGAGGCGACGGTCAAGCTGCGCTCGGAGGGCGTGCGCTACGTCGTCACCGGCGAGGGCAACGGCCCGGTCAACGCGCTCGACCAGGCGCTGCGTGAGGCGATCGGTCAGGCCTACCCGGAGGTGGCGAAGTTCGAGCTGATCGACTACAAGGTGCGGATCCTCGACCAGGGGCACGGCACCGACGCGGTCACGCGCGTGCTGATCGAGACCACCGACGGGGAGTCGACGTGGGTGACCGTGGGGGTGGGCCACAACGTCATCGAGGCCTCGTGGGGGGCCCTGGTCGACAGCATGACCTTCGGGCTGCGGCGTCACCACCGCGGCTGACCGCCGACCGGGCCGGGCGCAGGGTGGCAGGCATGAGCGGGCTGACGCCGTACCTGTGCGTGGGCGACGCGCGTGCCGCCATCGCCTGGTATGTCGACGCGGTCGCTGCTGCCGTCGAGGCCGCGGGCATCACCCTGGACCGGGGCCCCGAGGACACGGGGCCGGCCGGCCGCGTGGCGGTCTTCCGGGACCCGTTCGGGCACCGCTGGTTCCTCGACCAGTCGCCCGGCTAGCAGCGGGACCGGTCTTGTCGCGACAGCCGACGATCCGCGCCACCGCGTGGCACCGATCGTCGGCCATCTCCGGCTGCGGCCGTCGCTCGGCCTCACACGACCGGGTCGTCGGCGATCCCGCGGGCGTCGAGCGCTTCACCAGTCGCACGGGCGTGCGCCACCGAGCGGATCACCAGCGGCACCAGCAGCGCCCGGGGGTCACGGTCGAGCCCGCGGGCGCGGGCCGCGTCGCGGGTCTGGTGGGCCAGGTCGAGGGTGGACGGCACGGCCCGGATCATCAGCGCGAAGGCCAGCCCGACCCGCTCGGGATCGACGCCCACCCGGCGCAGCGGCCGTACGCCGCGGGTCACGGCGTCGAGCACCTCGTCGACCGGGGTGGTCACCGTGAGGACCGTCGCGAGCAGGACGAGGGCCAGCAGGTCGCCGCCGGTCTCCACGGCCCGTTCCCAGCCCTGCTGCCACGCCGAGTACGCCGCGACCAGCAGCATCATCAGCAGCAGCGCCCGCAGCGCGCGCACCAGGCGACGTACGCCGGCGCCGGACCAGGCCGCCAGCACGACCGCGACCCCGAGCGCGGCTACACCGCTGAGCGGGCCCCGCAGCACGACCACCACGACGCCGGCGACCACCAGCGCCAGCAGCTTGGCCGACGCAGGCAGCCGGTGCAGCCAGGTCGAGCCCGGTCGGTAGAGCCCGAGCAGGCTCATCGCAGGCTCCGGTAGTGACCGACGACCTCGTCAGGCGCGCCGTCGGCGACCACCCGGCCCTCGTCGACCAGCAGGGCTCGCTCGCACCGCAGGGCCAGGTCGAGGTCGTGGGTGACGAGCAGCAGCTGCTGGGGCAGCGCGAAGAGCAGGTCGGCGATCCGCCGGGTGTTGCGGAGGTCGAGCAGGGTGGTGGGCTCGTCGGCGACCAGCACCTCGGGGTCGGTGGCCAGGACCCCGGCCAGGGCGAGCAGCTGGCGCTGGCCCCCGGAGAGGGAGTGGACGCTGCGGTCGGCGAGCTCCGCGAGCCCGTACCGGTCGAGCACCTCCAGGGCGGCGCGGCGCCGTTCGGCCTTGTCGCGGTGGTGGCGGCGCAGTGAGAGGGCGACGTCCTCGGCGACGGTGGGCATCACCAGCTGGGCCGCGGGGTCGGTGAAGCAGAACGCCACCTTGCGGCGGACGGCGGGGCCTTCGCGGGCGACGTCGAGGCCGTCGACCAGCACCTCGCCGGTCGTCGCGGCGACCAGGCCGTTGAAGAGCCGGGCGAGGGTCGACTTGCCGGAGCCGTTGGGTCCGATCAGGGCGACCCGCTGCTCGGTCAGGGTGAGGTCGGTCGGGGCCAGGACCGGGACGTCACCGTCCGTGGAGGGGAGCCGGACGGTGACGTCGCGGAGCTCGAGCCGGCTCACGCCGTGGCTGCGGTCTCCGGCTGGCGCCGGGGCGCCCGACGGCGCAGCAGGTCGGGGAAGGTGCGGTGCACCGCGGTGGCGACGATGGCCATCGCGAGGTTCTTGATCGCGTCGCCGATCCAGAAGACCTTGTCGACGTCGAAGGCCTGACCCCAGGTCAGGTCGGCGCGCAGCACCAGCCCGGCCATGCCGAGCGTGTGGATGAAGACGGCGCTGCTCAGGAGCCCGGCGAGGAAGATCAGCGGGATGTTGGTGGCCACCTGGCGGCGAGGGAGGCGCTCCACGAGGAACCCGCAGAGGCCGGCCGCGAGCGGGAAGCCCACGAGGTAGCCGCCGCTGGGGCCGGCCAGGACCGCGAGTCCGGAGGCGCCGCCGGAGAAGACCGGGAGGCCGGCGGCGCCGACGACGACATAGAGAAGCACGGCGAGGAAGCCGCGCCGCGCACCCAGCACCGCCCCCGCGAGCAGCACCGCGAAGGTCTGCAGGGTGATGGGGACGATGCCGGCGCCCACCTTGATGGCGGGCAGCAGCGCGCACACCGCGACGAGCGCCGCGAAGCCGGCGATCAGGGCGAGGTCGGTACTGGTGGAGCGTCGGTTCATCGGGCTCTGCTTCCTGCGGTGGCCGTCCTGCGGACGGGGGCCAACTGAACGGCGTTCAGGTTAGGGTGGCTGCGCTGACCGGTCAATGCGAGGGAGGTCACCGGTGCGACACCGACGCGACGACGTCGTCGACCACGCGCTCCGGGTGCTCGACGACTTCGGCCTCGCCGACCTCACCATGCGCCGCCTGGGTGCCGAGCTGGGCGTCAGGCCGAGCGCGCTCTACCACCACTTCGCCGACAAGCAGACCCTGCTGGCCGCGCTGGCCGACGAGATCCTGGTGCGAGGCCGCCGGCCGCTCCCCGCCGGGCCGTGGGACGACCGGGCCCGGGCGGCGTGCCACGTGCTGCGTGACTCCTGCCTCGCCTACCGGGACGGCGCCGAGGTGGTCGCGACAGCACGCGCCTTCGGGCTGGGGGCGCGGGCGCCGTACGACGACCTGGTGGCTGTGCTCACCGACGGTGGCCTGCCCGGGGACCTGGCCGCCGCCGCTGCCCGCACGCTGCTCCACTACGTGCTCGGCCACGCGCTCGACGAGCAGACCCAGCGGCAGGCGGGGAGTGCGGGTGCCCTCGACCACGACCCTGCCACCGACCACACCGCCGACGTCGACCTCGGGCTCGACCTGGTGCTGGCCGGTCTCCGCGCCCGGGTCAGCGGCTGACGTCGACCTCCGCCCCGCTGAGCTCGGCGAGCAGCACCGCGCCGGCCAGGTCGAGCTTGGTGCGCCGGAGGCGCGCCGCGGCCAGGTCGACGCGGTCGAGGGATGCGCCCCGGAGGTCGGCACCGGTGAGGTCGGCGTCGCGCAGCGTCGCCCCGTCGAGCCGGCACCCGGCCAGCACCGACCCGGCGAGCTTCGCCATCGACAGGTCCGCCTCGTGGAGGTCGACGCCGGTCATGTCGAGCCGGGAGAGGTTGGCCGCCCGGAGGGTCACCCCGCTCCACTGGCCACCGCGCACGGTGAGCGGCCGCAGCACGCAGCCGGTGAGGACCGAGCCGGACAGCTTGCAGCCGTCGAGGGTGGCGTCGAAGAAGTCGCACCGCACGAACTCGCACGCCACGAACGCCGTGGCCGAGTGGGTCGAGACGTTGAACCGGCAGCCGCGGAAGACGCAGCCGGCGAAGTGTGCGCCGCTGGTCGTGGCCTCGGAGAAGTCGACGTCGACGAAGGTGCACTCGGTGTAGCGGACCGCGCCGAGGTCCTCGGCGTACCAGTCCTCGCCCCGGATCTCGGCACCTGTCGTCGCGTCGTCGTTCACGCCGGTCACCCTAGGAACCGGCGCCGACACCGAGCGGCCAGCTGCGCAGCCGTCGGCACCGTCCGGGCTCGTACCAGACCAGGTCGACCCGGTCGGCGTGGCAGGACACGGGCAGGCTGAGCGCCCCTCGCGTCGACGTCTCGCTGACCGAGGGCGACGTGAGGTCCAGCGTCAGGTGCGGCTCGGGCTCGAACCGACCCTCGTAGGGACGGCACGCAGGGAAGGCCGCGCACAGTCCGTCGGTGAGCTGTCGGAACCCGTCGGCCGGGTCGGGCAGCAGGTGGATGATGCCGTCGGGGAAGGTCGACATCCGCTGCAGCGTGAAGGCGAACGGCGGCACCGACGCAGCCACCCGTGCCACCTGGGTCGCGGCGTCGTCGTCCACCTCGGGGAGGAAGGGACCGAGGACGGTGACGTGGGCGTGGACGAGGTCGGGGTCGGCCGACAGGTAGGCGGGGTCGTAGTGGGCGGTGCGCCCGCGCACGAAACCGTCGAGCTCGGGGACCGGTACCTGGAGCACCGAGTGGCCCCGCGTCACTTCTTCCTCGGTCGCAGGTGGATCAGCTGCCGCGGCTTGACCGCGGTGCTGAGCCCGCCGCCGATCGCACGCTTCTCGAAGTGCAGGTGGCAGCCGTCGGGGGCGCCGGCGTCGGAGGCGCGGGCGATGCGGTCGCCCCGGTGGAGCCGGTCACCCGGCCTGACGAACACCCTCCGGGTGTGCCCGATGACGACGTCCCAGCCGTGGTCGTAGTTGCGCAGCCGCACCGGGCGGGGCCCGTACGCCGGCCCGAGGCCGTCGGTCCGCACCACCCAGGCGCGCGTGCGCGCCTTCAGCATGGTGCCGCAGGGCATCGCCAGGTCCAGGCCGTGGTGGAAGCCGCGGTTGCGCGTGCAGCGCGGGTCGGGGGAGTAGTAGGGGGCGCGCGTGCAGCCGAAGTGGATCATGATCCGGTGGGCCCCCCGGTACCAGGGCGAGTTGTAGCGGGTCTTGTCCTTGGAGTAGAAGACCCAGTCGGGATCGGCGGCCACCACCTGAGCGCCGGCGGGGGCGACGGCCCCGACGCCGAGGGTCAGCGAGATGGCCAGCAGGACGGCCCCGAGCAGCCTCATGGCCTCACCGTACGCGGTCGCCGACGTCGACCGGGTCCTCGATCAGCAATCGCTCGCACGCGTCGATCAGCCGCTGGCGCAGGGGGGCGCCGCGCTCGGTGAAGTGCTGCTGTGCGGCGGCGTACTCGCGCTTTCCCTCGACCGTCTCGATGCGGACCGGCTCGAAGCCGAAGGCCGCGAGGTCGTACGGCGCGGCCCTCATGTCCAGCTCGCGGATGTCCCAGGCGAGCTCGAAGCAGTCGGCCACCAGGTCCGAGGACACCATCGGGGTGAGCCGGAAGGCGTGCTTGTAGAGGTCCATGCCGGCGTGGAGGCAGCCGGGCTGCTCGAAGGCCGGGCGGTCGTCGCGGCCGGGCTGCACGGTGTTGCGGGGACGCGCCTCGTCGGTGAAGAACCGGAACGCGTCGAAGTGGCTGCACATGATCCGGTGTGACTCCACGACCGTGTCGGTGCCGGCAGCGCCCAGCCGGAGCGGCTGCGGGTGGCGGGTCTCGTCGGCGCGGTAGACCATCGCCCACTCGTGGAGGCCGAAGCAGCCGGTGTGGGCGGGCCGGGACGCGGTGGCTACCAGGAGCCGGAGGATCGACGCCACCAGGGACCGCTGCGCGGCGACATACGCCGGGTCCACGGTCACGTCGGTCGAGCCCACGCGGTCGTCGGTCGAGCCTGTCGAGACCAAGTACCCCTTCAGTCCCGCGTACTCCGGCGCATCCTCCAGCGCCACTCCGAACCCCGGGTGCCACCGCATCAGCTGCGCGGGCCGCTGGGAGTAGTAGGAGAAGAGGAAGTCGTGGACCGGGTGCTTCACGCCCTCCCGGCGCCGGGCCAGGTGGGGCTCGACGTACGGCGCCAGTCGGTCCGCGTGCGCGGTCGCCCGGGCCTGCCAGGCACCACGGGTCAGGCTCTCGACGGACACGCCCCGAGGGTACGAGGATGGCGCCGTGCACGACGAAGCCGCCAAGGCCCTCGAGGCCGCCCACCAGCACGCACTCACCTGGCTCTCCTCGCTGCAGGACCGGCCCGTCCCGCCCCGTGAGGACGCGGCGCAGGTCGCCGAGCGGCTCGGCCGGGAGCTCCCGGAGGGGCCGACCGACCCCCGCGACGTGCTCGACCTGCTCGCCGAGGCAGGGGAGCCCGGCCTCGCGGCGATCCCGTCGGGACGGTTCTTCGGCTTCGTGATGGGCGGCTCCCACCCGGCCGCGCTGGCGGCCGACTGGCTGACCAGCGCCTGGGACCAGAACGCCGGGCTGCGGACCGTGACCCCGGCGGCGATGGCGGTCGAGGACGTGGCCGAGGCCTGGGTGGTCGACCTGCTCGGGCTCCCGCACGGCAGCCCGGTCGGCTTCGTCACCGGCGGCACCATGGCCAACTTCACCGGCCTCGCGGCAGGGCGTGGCGCTGTGCTCGACCGCGCCGGCTGGGACGTCGCCACGCAGGGACTGGCCGGTTCGCCCGGGGTCCGGGTGCTCGTGGGCCAGGAGCGTCACGACTCCGTCGACCTGGTGCTGCGCTACCTCGGCCTCGGCGCTCCCGAGCTGGTGGCCGTCGACGACCAGGGCCGCCTCGACATCGCCGCGCTCTCGGCGGCGCTCGAGGAGGGTGACGGCGGGCCCACGATGGTCGTCCTGCAGGCCGGCAACATCCACAGCGGTGCCTTCGACCCGATGACGGAGGCGATCGAGGTGGCGCATGCCCATGGCGCGTGGGTGCACGTGGACGGGGCGTTCGGGCTGTTCGCGGCCGCCTCCCCGGCGTACCGCCCCCTGATCGCGGGCTACGAGGCCGCCGACTCGTGGGCGACCGACGCCCACAAGACGCTCAACGTGCCCTACGACTGCGGCCTCGTGGTCGTGCGCGACCCCGCTGCCCTCAGGGCGGCGATGTCGATGCACGGCGACTACCTCATCCGCGACGCGGCCGGCGACCCGTTCGAGAAGGTGCCGGAGCTGAGCCGGCGCAACCGCGCCGCGCCGGTCTGGGCGGTGCTGCGGGCGCTCGGCCGGCAGGGCGTGGCCGACCTCGTCGACCGGCTCGCCGCGCGGGCCCGCGCCTTCGCCGAGGGGATCGCGGCCATCGAGGGGGCCGAGGTGCTCAACGACGTGGTCTTCACGCAGGTCTGCGCCACGTTCGGTGAGGACGCGGTGACCGAGGACGTCGTCCGCCGGATGCTGGTCGACGGGACCGCCTGGACCACGGGCTCGCGATGGCACGGGCGCGCGGTGCTCCGGGTGTCGGTGAGCAACTGGTCGACCACCGAGGAGGACGTGGCCCGGACCCTCGCGGCGCTGCGCACGGCCGTGGCGGAGGCGCGTGCGGCCGCTCGGTAGGGTCGACCCCGTGCGTATCGCAAGGTTCACGACGGGGGAGGACCCGCAGTTCGGCGTCGTCACCGGCGAGCTCGACGAGCACGGCGAGCTGCCCGACGACGCGATCGTCGTCACCCTCGCCGGTGACCCGATGTACGTCGGCGTCAAGGCCACCCAGGAGGAGCACCGGCTCGGCGACGTCCGGCTGCTGGCGCCGGTGCTGCCGCGGAGCAAGGTCGTCGGGATCGGCCGCAACTACGCCGCCCACGCCGCCGAGCTCGACCACGAGGTGCCTGACGAGCCGCTGCTGTTCCTCAAGCCCAACACCAGCGTCATCGGCCCCGGCGAGTCGATCCGCTACCCGAAGCAGACGGAGGACCTGCAGTTCGAGGGTGAGCTGGCCGTCGTCATCGGCCGGATCTGCCGCGACGTGCCCGCCGCCTCGGCGACCGACGTGATCTACGGCTACACGATCGGCAACGACGTCACCGCCCGCGACCTGCAGCGCTCCGACGTGCAGTTCACCCGGTCGAAGGGCTTCGACACCTTCTGCCCGCTGGGTCCCTGGATCGAGACCGACCTCGACCCGCAGCACTTCGCCGACGGGGTCTCGTTGCGCACCTGGCTCGAGGGCGACCTCAAGCAGGACGGCAACACCCGCGACCTCGTCTTCGACATCCCGACCCTCGTCGCCCACGTCTCCAGCGTGATGACGCTGCTGCCCGGCGACGTGATCCTCACCGGCACCCCGGCGGGTGTCGGTCCGATGGAGGTGGGCGACGAGGTGGAGATCTCGATCGCCGGCCTCGGCACGCTCACGAACAAGGTGACCAGCGCATGAGCAACCCCCCCGTCCGCGTCCGGATGGCCCCCTCGCCGACCGGCAGCCCCCACGTCGGCCTCGCCCGCACCGCCCTCTTCAACTGGGCCTTCGCCCGCCACCACGGCGGCACGTTCGTGTTCCGGATCGAGGACACCGACAAGGAACGCAGCACCGACGAGTCCTACGACAGCCTCGTCGAGGTCATGCGCTGGCTCGGCCTCGACTGGGACGAGGGCCCCGAGGTCAGCGGCCCGTTCGGGCCCTACCGGCAGTCCGAGCGCGAGGAGCTCTACCGCGACGTGCTCGAGCGGCTGCGGGAGCACGGCTCGACCTACGACTGCTACTGCACCACCGAGGAGGTGACGGAGCGCCGGAAGGCGGCCGGCTCCAAGATCCAGGGGTACGACGGGTTCTGCCGCGAGCTGTCCGACCAGCAGCGGTCCGCGTTCGAGGCCGAGGGCCGACGCCCCGTCGTCCGGTTCCGGATGCCTGACGGCGAGATCACCTTCACCGACCTGGTGCGCGGCGAGATCTCCTTCCAGACCGAGTTCGTCCCCGACTTCGCGCTCTGCCGTGCCAACGGCGACCCGCTCTACACGCTGGTCAACCCCGTCGACGACGCGCTGATGGAGATCACCCACGTGCTGCGCGGCGAGGACCTCCTGTCGAGCACGCCGCGACAGCTGGCCCTGTTCGAGGCGTTGAAGGACCTCGGCTTCGCCAAGGTCACGCCGGACTACGGTCACCTGCCCTACGTGATGGGCGAGGGCAACAAGAAGCTGTCGAAGCGCGACCCCGAGGCCCACCTGCTGGCCTACCGCGACCAGGGCTTCCTGCCCGAGGGGCTGCTCAACTACCTCGCGCTGCTCGGCTGGGCGATCGCACCCGACCGCGACGTGTTCACGCTGTCGGAGATGGTCGACGCGTTCGACATCGCCGACGTCAACCCCAACCCGGCGCGCTTCGACCTCAAGAAGGCCGAGGCGATCAACGCCGACCACGTGCGGATGCTGTCGATCGACGAGCTCACCCACCGGGTGCTGCCGCACCTCAAGGCCGCGGGTGTCGTGGGTGACCCGGTCCACGACTCCGACGCCCAGCTGCTCGAGCTGGCGATGCCGCTGGTCGCGGAGCGGATGAACAAGCTCACCGAGGCTGTCGACATGCTCGGCTTCCTCTTCGTCGACGAGGCCTCCTTCGAGCGGCACGACGAGATCGACGAGGCGGGGCGCGAGGTGGTCACGGCCGCCCACGACGCCTTGGCGGGGCTGGCGCACTGGTCGACGGCCGAGATCGAGGACGCGCTGCGCAAGACGCTCGTCGACGACCTCGGGCTCAAGCCGCGCCACGCCTTCGGTCCGGTCCGGATCGCCGTCAGCGGCCGCAAGATCTCCCCGCCGCTCTTCGAGTCGCTCGAGCTGCTCGGGCGTGACCGCAGCCTCGCCCGCCTGTCGGGGGCCCTCGCGTGACGCAGCCGCCGTTCCCGCCCGCGCCCCCGCCCGGACGGCCCGACGGGCCGCCGCCGGCCGAGCCGTTCGGGCAGCCGCCGGCGTACGCCGCCGGGCCGCCGCCGTACACCTCGACCTGGCCCGCGCCGTCCTCCACGTCGTCCTCTGCAGGGCGGACGCCGGTGCCGGGCCAGCAGCCCGGCCCCGACCAGCGACCCACGTCACCCACCTCCGCCGGACTCGCGCCGTCCGGCGACGACCACCGGGAGGGTCTGCCCTACCACCTGCTCCTGCGCGGCGGCTGGGGCGGCTCGTGGTGGCGGAGCCTGGTCGGCATCCTGTGCCTCGCCCTCGGGATGGTCCTGGTCCTGCCGTTCCTGATGCTGGTGCCGTTCGTCGTCTACTACGCCGCCACCGGGCAGGAGGTCGCCAGCAGCGTCACCCGCCTGGTCGACCTGACCAACCCGACGCCGGCGAGCCTCGCCTACCTCAACCTCGCCCTCGCGGGGCTGATCCCGTTCTGCTGGGTGATCATCCGCTACCTCCACGGGCTGCGGCCGCGGTGGCTCTCCTCGATCGCTCCGCGGCTGCGGTGGCGCTACCTGCTGGTCTGCGTCGGCCTGTCGTTCGCGGCGCTGATCCTGACCCTGGTGGTGGCCGCGCTCCTGCCGCAGCAGGCCGACACGTCGCTGTCCGGGGAGCTCAACGAGTTCACGCCCCGGATCCGTGACTTCATGCTCGTCGTCCTGCTGCTGACGCCCCTCCAGGCGGCGGCGGAGGAGTACGCCTTCCGCGGCTATCTCCTGCAGGCCTTCGGCGGCATGTTCCGCAGCCCGTGGGTGGCGGTCGGTGCCTCGTCGCTGATCTTCGCCCTGGCGCACGGCGCCCAGGACCCGCCGATCTTCTTCGACCGCTTCGCGTTCGGTGTCGTCGCCGGCGTCCTCGTCATCGTCACCGGCGGCCTCGAGGCCGGCATCGCCATGCACGTGCTCAACAACTGGCTCGCCTTCGGGTTCGCGCTGGCCTTCGGCGACATGGGCTCGGCGCTCAACCCGACCGGCGGCACCTGGTGGAGCCTGCCGACGACGCTCACCCAGTCGCTGTCCTACCTGGCGCTGGCCTGGTGGGTGGCCCGCCGGATGGGCCTGACGACGAGGACGGACCCGGCCGTTTTGGCCGCCCCACAGGCGCGCGTGTAAGGTTTCGCCCGGCCCTCAGGGGCCACGGCGCAGGTCTCCAGAAGGCCCGCCATCCTTGGGATATGGTGTAATTGGCAGCACGACTGGTTCTGGTCCAGTTAGTCTAGGTTCGAGTCCTAGTATCCCAGCAAAGTCCCGGTCCTCCTGGTTCCAGGAGCCCGGGATTTGGTCTGAAACCGCCTGCTTCGCTAAGGTTTCGCCCGCTGCTCACGAGCAGCAGATGCAGTGCTTGCCCCCGTTGTGTAGCGGCCTAGCACGCCGCCCTCTCAAGGCGGTAGCGCCGGTTCGAATCCGGTCGGGGGTACCGACAAAGAGCGGGCCCTCCCGGCTGGAGCCGGAAGGGCCCGCTTCTTCATGTCCCGCCCGATGGGTGCGGACTCCCCACCGGGTGACGGCGCAGGCCCTCGGACCTGCACTCACGACGGAGTGGCGGTGACTCCCTCGGGCACGTCGACCCGCGTCCCCGTCACCGGCGCCAGCGCCAGCTCGAGGTCCGGGCCCTCGAGCGACTCCGACTCCTCGAGTCGTGCGACCAGCGCGGCGAGCAGGTCGGCGTGGCGCTCGAGCAGGCCGTCCGCTCGTTCGACCGCCTCGGCCACCAGGGTGGCGACCTCGGCCTCGACCCGCGCGCGGAGCCCGTCGGAGAGCGTGACCGCGGCGGCGGACTCCCCGAGGAAGCCGCCCCCGAGCTCGCCAGCGAGCCGCACCGGCCCGGTCGTCACGCCCATCCCGTAGCGGGCGACGAGGTCGTGGGCGGCCTGGGTGGCGTGCTCGAGGTCGGTCTCCGCCGCGGTCGAGAGATCCCCGACGAGGCGCCGCTCCGCAGCGACGCCCGCCACGGTCGCGGTCAGGTCGGCGAGCAGCTCGCCCTGCCCGCGGACGGCGTCCTCGGCGTCCGGAAGCCGCCGGCCGCCGCCCACGGTGCTCACCCGGGTCACCTCGTGGCCCAGCGCAGCGGCGACCACCGCGTGACCGGCCGCCCGGGCGGTCAGCCGTCCGCGTACGGCGTCCGAGGTCCGACTCCGACGGCTGTGCGAGCCGCCCACGAGGCGGTCGATGGCCTCGCTCAGCTGGGCCGAGCCGATCTCGGTGCGGCCGTGGCGCACCGTCAGCAGTGCGGCTTCGTTGACCAGGCCCGCGAGGTCGGCCCCGGAGAAGCCGGTGGTGCGGGCGGCGAGGGCCGCCAGGTCGACGTCGGGGGCGACCGGTCGACCTGCGGCGTGCAGCTGGAGGATGGCAAGGCGCCCCTGGCGGTCGGGCAGCTCGACCACGACGTGGCGGTCGAAGCGTCCCGGGCGCAGGAGCGCGGGGTCGAGGATGTCGGGCCGGTTGGTCGCGGCCATCACGACGATCCCGCTGGAGGCGGCGAAGCCGTCGAGCTCCACGAGCAGCTGGTTGAGGGTCTGCTCGCGTTCCTCCGACGAGCCGGTCGCCTCCCCGGACCCGCGCCGACGACCTGCCGCGTCGATCTCGTCGATGAACACGATGGCCGGCGCGACCCGGCGTACCTGCTCGAAGAGGTCGCGGATGCGGGCCGCGCCGACGCCGACGAGCGACTCGACGAACTCGGCCCCGGCCACAGAGAAGAACGGCACCCCGGCCTCGCCCGCGGTCGCGCGGGCGATGAGCGTCTTCCCGGTCCCCGGCGGGCCGACGAGGAGCACGCCCCGCGGGGCCGTCGCGCCGAGGGCGGCGTAGCGACCGGGGTCCCGTAGGTAGTCGACGACCTCGCGGAGCTCGGTCACCGCCCCGTCTGCGCCCGCCACGTCGTCGAAGCCGGAGTCAGGGGGCGAGGCCTGGCCGCGGCCGATCCGGCCGAAGCCGCGTACGCCGCTGGTGCCGCCGCTCCCGCCGGCGAAGAGCAGCCCGAACAGGGCGGCCAGCAGCAGGATCGGGACCAGTCCGACCAGCAGCAGCCTGGCCGTCTGCTTCCCGGGTTGGGCATCGACGGTGACCTGAGCCTCGGAGTCGGAGAGCCCCTCCAGCACGGCGCCCGTCGAGCCTTCCTGACCCGGGTAGGAGGTGTGGAAGCGGATGCCGTCCTCGGTGACGCCGACGACGTGGGAGTCCTCGAGCAGCAGGGTCACCTCGGTGACCCGGCCCTGCTCGACCAGCGAGGCGTACTCGTCGAGCGAACGCTCCGTGCCAGGCGGGTTCGGCACGAGGTACCACGCCAGGCCGGCGACGACGCCGAGCAGCACGACCACGCACAGCACCAGGGCCGGCCTGAGTCCGATGCGCAGCCGCAGCAGCGGCATCAGCGACGGCAGGGCCAGGGCAGGTCGGGTCATCATCGGTTCCTTCTCGGTGAGGGGCGGGTGCGGGCGCTGCCGGTGGCTCGCGCCGTGGCGGACCGGCGGCGGGCCACCAGCCCCGCAGCGCCGGCGATGACGGAGGCGGCGCCCAGCAGCGGGGCGGTCGGACCCACCGTGCCGCCGGACGCGGCGCCGGGGCCGTCGAGCCGGGCGAGCGTGGCGAGCAGGGGCTGCTCACCACGGTCTCCGGTGTGTGCGCCGACCCCGGCCCCCGCGGCGTGATGGGCGCTGCCCGAGCCGGGAGCCAGACCCTGCGCCGCCCCGGGAGCGGTGCCGGGAGCGGTCCCGGGGGCGGTGCCGGGAGCGACGCCCGGAGCGGCGATCGGGACCGGCGGTGGACCCGGAGGAGCCACGGCGGCCGCCGGCGGGGGACCGGGTTGCGCGGCCACGGGAGGTTCGGGTGCGTCGCCCGGCCCCGGGCCCGGGGGCTGGGTCTGCGGACCGGGGTCGGCGGTACCGGCGGGAGCACCACAGTGGACGGTCAACGAGCGCGTGGCCACCCGCACGGGGGCACCGCGCTCGCGCTCGACGCTGGCGACGAGCCGCACCGGGATGGCCGTGCCGGCCTGGGCCGGGCTGCAGCCGACCGATGCCGTGAGCGGCAGCTCGTGGTCCCGGCGCAGGTCCACGCCCTCGAGGCGGCCGCCGACCGGCTGGTCCCACGACCAGCTCACCTCCCCGGTCGCCTCGAGGGCGACCGTGGCCGGCTCCTCCTGTGCGAGCAGCAGCCGTGGCAGGACCTCGGTGAGGGAGCTGACCCCGGCCGCCCGGACGGCCGTCGCGGTGCACACCATGGGCGCGCCGGCCGGGATCTCGGTGGTGCCGTTGCCGCGGCAGTCGACCCCGCCGCGTGGTGCACGGGCCCCCGTGGCGTCGGCCAGCTCCTCCAGGTCGCGGCGTGCCGGGGTGGGGACGGTGGTGCCGGCCCGGTCGGCGGCCTCGACGGCCGCCGGGCCACCGGGCGTGCGGTCGTCGCCGACCTCGCGCACGATCTCCAGACCGACGGCACGGACGTCGTCGGCGCGGAGGCCGGCGTACACCTCCTGCCGGCGCGGGGCCTCGGGGTCCCCCTCGTCGGAGAACCGGACGTCGGTGACGGTCACCATCAGGCGGAGTGCGTCGGGCCGCCAGGTGGGATCCTGCCCGGGAGCGACAGTGGGACCGGTCGTCCCGGCGACGCCGGACCCGGTCGCCACCTGGCCGAGGGCGATGAGGTGTGCCTCGTCGCCGCCGCCGGTGCGCAGCTGCTCGAACCCCCGTTGCAGGGACCGCCCGGGAGCGGCGATGTCGGCCCAGCGCCGGTAGCGCCGTCCGTTGTCGCTGGTGCTGAGCTCGCCGAGGCCGTAGTGGGCGTCGATGCCCGCCCGGGCCAGCGTCCTGACCACGTCCGCCAGGCCGCTGGCGACCGCCTGCAGGTCCGGCTCGAAGCTGTTGGAGGTGTCGAGCAGGAAGAAGACGTCGAGTGCCCCGGGCCGGCGCGGGAGGTCGAGCGCGAGGTCGACCGAGGTCTGGGTGCCGGGCTCCACGTCGACTGCCCCGGGTGCGGCGATGCCGGCCGGAGCCGGCGGGACCGGTGTGCTGGGTGGGAAGGGGTCGAGCGAGATCCCCTCGGGGTCCCCGCCGGTGTAGGGAGGGGCGGACCCGGCCGGACCCAGGGTCAGGAGCGCGCTGTCGGTGACGAGGTGGAACAGCCCGCCGCGATCGGCGCTCACACCGCCCACCTGTCCCAGCTCGAGGTCGTTGACGTCGGCGACGGTGGCGCGCCCGTCGCGACCGACGTCGACGCGGTAGAGCGAGACGTCGGGGTGGTTGCTGGGTGAGCCGGCGTCCCACGTCGCGACCAGAGCCTGGTCGGCCGAGGGGTGCCAGGCGACGCTCCACGGCTGACCCGCGAAGGTTCCGGGGCGGATCTCGGTGTCTGTGGCACGTGGTCCCACGCCCTCCGTCCGGATCCGGGTGACCTGGGAGGAGGCGTAGTCCGCGTGTGTCGTCAGCAACCGGGTCCGACCGGCTTCCCCGCCGTCCAGGAAGGGGCCGGACCAGTAGCCGGTCTCGCTGCCGTCGCGCGACCAGGTGGCGCCCCCGTCCTCCGACCGGACCGGGTAGCCGGCCGTGGCACGCAGCCGGCCGGGGGTCACCGGGTCGGGGGCGAGCACACGCACCACCGGGAGGTTGACCTCGCCGGAGCGGGTGGTCACCGGCAGCGGCAGCGGGACCCACGTGCGGCCGCCGTCGTCGGTGCGCTGCACGGCGGTGTCGGTGGGCCAGAAGCCGACGGAGGGGTCGAACGGCGAGGGGACGAAGCGGCCGGTGGGTTGCAGGACCTCGGGACCCCTCGCCCAGGTCTGTCCGGCGTCGGCCGTGCGCACGAGGTAGCCGGTCAGGGCGCTGCGGTCCGTCGCCGACGAGGGGCCGAAGGGATTCGAGGGGAAGCCGGGTGGGTAGGCCGCGCTGGCGTCCGGGGCCTCCACGACGGTCGCCCAGGCGTGGCCGGGGGCGCGCGGGTGCCACACCAGGTCGACCACCCGGGCACCCGAGCCGTTCGGAAGCCGCCACGCCTCCTCCCACGAGCAGCCGTCCTCGGTGCGGAGCACGACGGTGCCGTTGCTGACCAGGGCGCTGCCTCGGTCGGCGGGGTCCACGGCGTACGCCGTCAGCAGCCGCGATCCGGACGGGAAGCGTGGCGCGACCCGGGTCGTCCAGACGCCGGCGTCGGTGGTGGTCACCTCGGCACAGCCGGCGGGAGACCCGGGTCGACCGCCGGGCGGCGAGCTCGACGCAGGGGAGAGCTGGGACAGCGCGGCGACGGCGAGCAGGATCGCGAGGACGCCGAGACGGCGCGCGGCGGTGGAGCTGGTCGCGACTGTCCGCGCGCCGTCCCGGCTGGTCACCGTGGTGTCCTCGTCGAGTCGTGGGCCGCGATCAGGGCGCGACGCCGCAGTAGGCGTCCTCGACGACGTGGACCGGCTCGCCGGCCGGGCCGGCGAGCTCGTGTGCCGTGTGCAGGGCCCCGGCCACGGCGTCGTCACAGGCTGACGGGTCGGCATGGGCGGGAGCGGCGAGGGTGACGGTGCCGATCAGCGCCGTGGTCGCGACGGCGACCGCCGCGGGCATGAGGTGCTTCATGAGGTGACTCCTTGTCCCGAGACATCGCCCCGCGGCTGCGGAGCGCATCTCAAGAACGAGAGTCACTCTCGTTAGTTACGGATGTGAACGGCCCTGTCGTGTCCTTGTCCGGGGTCGAGTGCCGGCGGGCGTGGGTCAGCCTGTCGGCGACGAGCAGGCGGCGCAGAGCCCGAAGAGCTCGACGACGTGGTTGACCTCGCTGAAGCCGTGGTCACTGGCGGCCTTGTCGGCCCAGCGCTCCACGCCTCGACCCTCCAGCTCCACGGTCAGGCCGCAGCTGCGGCACACCAGGTGGTGGTGGTGACGAGGGCCGCACTGGCGGTAGAGGGTCTCACCCGCGTCGGTGCGCAGGGCATCGAGCTCGCCGGCCTCGGTCATGGCCTGCAGCGTGCGGTAGATGGTCGCGAGGCCGACCTTGTCACCGCGAGCGCGCAGGTCGTCGTAGAGCTGCTGGGCGCTGACGAACGCGTCCGACTCCGACAGGTGCTCGCGGAGCACCCGGCGCTGCCGTGTGTCACGTCGACCGGCTTCGGTGAAGGCTCGCGGCGCGGTCTGGGGGCCCATGGCGCCATGCTACTGGCGGCGGGTCGTCGGCCCGGCCCGCGCCGTCGCCAGCCCGACATCGTGATGCCGGGCAGCTCGCCACGGTGGGCAGCTGCTGTCCGGGCGCCTGTGTCTTGTGTATAGAATGAGATCCGTTCTCAACAAGAGTCAGGAGACGTCCCATGAAGCACGCCCTCCACCCGTCCTACGGACCGGTCCTCTTCCGTGACCGCGCGGCCGGGATCACGTTCCTGACCCGTTCCACTCTCGTCGGTCGGCTCGACCCCGACCACCCGCGCCAGACGTGGGAGGACGGCGCCGCCTACCCGGTGGTGGACGTGGACGTCTCCCGAGCCAGCCACCCGTTCTGGACCGGGCGCGGTCGCGTGCTTGACACCGTGGGGCGAGTGGAGAAGTTCGAGCGCCGCTACGGCGCGGGAAGGAAGAGCGACTGATGCTCATCTCGACCAACGAGCCGATCGGACCTCGACCCTCGCGCCGTCGCAAGCCGGTGCTGCTGGTCAGTGGCGTGCAGGAGAAGGCGATGCTCTCGGCCAGCATGTCGTTGCAGCTCGGGCTGCCCGACGCGGTGACCGTCCGCCACACAATCGACTCCGAGCGCCAGGTGCTGACGCGCGTCGTCAGCGACGTGACCGGGCTCATCGAGCGGGAGGAGGTCGACCTCGAGCACGCCTGCGTCACCTGTGCCATCCGCGCGGACGTCCTGCCGACCCTGGAACGGCTGGCCGCCCACGGGAGCTGGGGGAGCATCGTGGCCTGTCTGCCCATCGCGGCCGAGGCCACCCAGGTCTGCCGGGTCCTCGCCTGGAACCCGCGTACTGCTCCGCACGTCGCCGTCACCGCCGTCGTCGCCGCCCTGAACGGCGCCGGCGTGGCGGAGGACCTGCTGGGCGACGACCTGCTCGACGAACGCGGACTCGCGACCTCCGAGGACGATCGACGCGGCGTCGCCGAGGTCGCCAGCGCGATGGTGGAGTACGCCGACGTGGTCTGCCTCACCGAGGAGCCTGACCACGAGGAGCGCGACCTGGTCCTGGCGCTGGCGAGGCCGCAGATCGCCGTGGTCACCGACCCCACGCTCCTGGACGCCGCGCACCTCGCGTCCGGGCTGCACCGTGACGCGGCGGCCGAGGCCTGGGTCGCCGAGGTCCGCCGCGGCCCGCTCCCGCCGCTGCGCAGCGGCGGTGCGTGGCGGCTCGACCTCTGCTCCGACCGGCCGGTCCACCCGCTGCGGTTCCAGGACGAGCTGAAGATCCTCGGCGGCGGACCGCGCCGCTCGCGCGGCTGCTTCTGGCTCCCGACGCGTCCGGACGCGGTCTGTGCCTGGGACGGTGCCGGCGGTCAAGCCAGCGTGGGCTCGACCCGGTCCTGGGGTCGCGAGGAGCCGCTCACGCGGATCACGGTCATCGGCATCGACGACGACCTGCAGGAGCGCGCCGAGATCCGGGCTGCCTTCGAGCGCTGCCTGCTCACCGACGAGGAGCTCGCCCAGCGGGGCAGTCGGTGGGAGGAGTCGTGGGACGGTCTCGAGCCCTGGCTCGGCCCGATCGAGACCGTCGCCTGAGCTCTCCGAGGAAGGAGGACCCCGTGGCCGTCCCCAAGCGCCGCACCTCCCGCAGCAACACCCGCCACCGCCGAGGTCGTACGCTGGCCGTCAGCCGGCCGGGCGCACCATCCGGTTCTCGGGCGGCTCGTCCGCGGGCCAGTCGACCGGCACCCCCTCGTCGACGAATCCCGCTCGCTGGTAGGCCCGGATGGCGGCCTCGTTGCCGGTGCGCACCATGAGGAAGGTGCCGCGGCCCTGCGTGCTCGCCCAGGCGACGACCCGGTCGAGCAGCAACCGGGCGAGTCCCGTCCCTCGCGCCGAGGGCGCGACATACATCGAGATGAGCTGCACCTCCGCCCCGGCGAAGGAGCCGCTGGCCATGCCCACGGGCGTCGTCGCCTGGCGGGCGATGACGTTGAACGGCACGGTGCGGATCCGGTCACGCCAGCGTTCCTCCGAAGCGTCGACCCAGTCCTCGTGACGTGACCCGAAAGCGGCGGGGGAGTCGGCCAGCGCCTCGAGGCGCAGCTCGCGGAACTCACGCCAGTCGTCCTCGCCGATCTCCACCAGCTCGAAGGTCACGGACCCCAGCGTGGCACGACGTCGCGCGGTCCGCTCTTGACGCGGAGCGGACCGCGCACTCTCCTTGGTGCAGGAGGTCGTCGTGCAGCCATCACGCGGTGCGGTCTTCGGCAGTGCCGCCGGCCTGGCCTGGGCAGGTGCGCTGCGCGGTTGGATGGTGCTGCTCGTCGGCGACGACTCGGAGATGACCTGGCGCACCCCGGCGTACGTCCTCGCCCCCGGCGCCGTGGTGGGTGGGCTGCTCGGCTGGGCCTCTGATCTGCGCGCCGCTGGGCGGCAGCCCCCGCGGGCGCTGCAGCTCGCCCCGGCGGTCTTCGCGGTGGCGCTGGTCGACCCGGAGATCCGCCGGTCGCTGGTGACCGACGGGCAGGGCAGCGGCGCCCTCATCGTCGTGGCGACCGCCGTCGCCGGGGGACACGCGCTGTCGGGTCGCGCATGGTCACGCGAGCGGATCGCGTCGGCGGTGCTCGCCGGGGCAGGCGTCGTGACGATGACCGGCATGGGCGCGATGGCGGCGCCGTTGACCACCCCGAGGGGTCTCGCGACCGGTCTGCTCGGCGGCTCGTTGATGGCCGCGCTCTGCGCCGCCACGGCCACCGCCCACACCCCGGTCGACCGCTAGCTCCACGACGGCTCCCGCCGTGTCCGATTTCCGCGAGTGCGGTCGAGGGACGTGCGGCAGGATGGGGTCGTGACGCCGACCGACCGACTCGACCCCGAGTCCTGCTACCGAGCGGTGAAGTCCCGCGACCGACGGTTCGACGGCGTCTTCTACACCGGGGTGCGGACGACCGGGATCTACTGCCGCCCGAGCTGCCCGGCCAGGACCCCGGCCTACGGCAACGTCACCTTCCACGCCACGGCGGCGGGGGCACAGGCAGCGGGCTTCCGCGCCTGCAAGCGCTGCCTTCCCGACGCGACCCCGGGCAGTCCCGACTGGGACGTCGCCGCCGATGCCGCCGGTCGCGCGATGCGGCTGATCGCCGACGGGGTCGTCGACCGCGAGGGTGTCGACGGCCTGGCGGGGCGGCTCGGCTACACACCGCGTCACCTGGGGCGGATCCTCACCGCCGAGCTCGGCGCGAGCCCGCTGGCGCTGGCCCGCGCCCGGCGCGCGCAGACGGCCCGCGTGCTGATCGAGACGACCGAGCTCTCCTTCGCCGACATCGCCTTCGCCGCGGGCTTCGCGAGCATCCGGCAGTTCAACGACACCGTTCGCGAGGTCTACGCCGCCTCGCCCACCGAGCTGCGTGGCCGACCGTCCGGCTCGGCCGGCGCCGGCGAGCTGACCCTGCGCCTGGCGGTCCGGACACCGTTCGCCGGCCGGGCCCTCCTTGCCTTCCTGGCCGCCCACGCTGTCGCGGGGATCGAGGAGGCGGGCGACGGGTGGTACGCCCGGGTGCTGGCGCTGCCGCACGGGCCCGGCACCGTCCGGATGTCCCTGACCGACCTGGGCGACGGCGCCGGGACCGCCCAGGTGCGGGCCACGTTCCGTCTCGCCGACGTCCGTGACGTCGCGGCCGCCACCGAACGGGTGCGCCGACTGCTGGACGCCGACTGCGACCCGGTCGCGGTGGCCGATGCGTTCGCCGGCGACCCCGTCATCGGCCCGCTGGTCCGCCGCCGTCCCGGGCTGCGGGTGCCGGGTCACGCGGCCGGCGACGAGCTGGCTCTGCGGACGGTGATCGGGCAGCAGGTGAGCGTGGCCGGTGCCCGGACCGTCACCGGCAGGATCGTCCGCGCCCATGGTCGGCCGCTCGACACCCCGGTCGGCGGCCTGACCCACTCCTTCCCCGACGCGGCGACCCTCGCCGAGGTCGACCCGGAGACCCTGCCCATGCCGCGGCAGCGGGGGCGCGCGCTGGTGGGTCTCGCCACGGCCCTGGCCGAGGGACGGATCGTGCTCGACCGCGGCGCCGACCGTCTCGACGTACGCCGCCAGCTGCTCGAGGTGCCGGGGATCGGTCCCTGGACCGCCGACTACGTCGCGATGCGAGCGCTGGGCCATCCCGACGTGTTCCTGCCGACCGACCTCGGCATCCGCGCTGCCCTCACAGGCTTGGGACAGGACCCCGCGGACGCCGAGCGGCTGGCTCAGAGCTGGACTCCCTGGCGCTCCTACGCCCTGCTGCACCTCTGGCACACCCTCGACGTCCTGAAGGAGACCTGACATGTGGACCGTGATGCCGAGCCCCCTGGGCCAGCTGCGGATCGTCGAGCTGGGCGGTGCCATCACCGCGATCGAGTTCGAGCCCTTCCGTCCCGCCTCGGGGCGCCCGCTGGGCGCGCGCCGGGACGACCACCCCGTGCTGCGCAGCGCGGTCGAGCAGCTGACGGCGTACTTCGCCCGGGAGCTGAAGGAGTTCGACCTCCCGCTCGCACCTCAGGGCTCGCCCTTCCAGCAGCAGGTGTGGGCGCAGCTGCGTGCCGTGGGCTACGGGGAGACGGCCTCCTACGGCGAGATCGCCCACCGGCTCGGGCGGACCAACGCCGCCGCCCGCGCTGTCGGGCTCGCCAACGGGCAGAACCCGATCCCGGTCGTCGTCCCGTGCCACCGCATCATCGGGGCCAACGGAACGCTCACCGGCTACGCGGGTGGTCTCGAGCGCAAGCAGCTGCTGCTCCAGCTCGAGCAGGACGCGCTCTTCTAGGAACCCGTTCCACTCGGGTGGCTGGGTTTTCGAGACGTGTCACGTGGTCCCTCACGAGCTCGGGACCACGTCGACACTCCTCAACCTTCGCGCCTCGTCCAGCCCTCGCAAGCTCGGGCTGCGGCGCTCCTCAATCCGCAGCGGCCGCCCGCCGCAACGACTCGCTGAGCCGCTCGGCGGCAGCCATCACGGCCGGCGCGTGCATCCGGCCGGGCTGGCGGGAGAGCCGCTCCAGCGGGCCGGAGACCGACACAGCGGCGACGATCTTGCCGCTGGGGGAGCGGACGGGGGCGGACACCGACGCCACCCCCTGCTCGCGCTCACCGACCGACTGGGCCCAGCCGCGCTTCCGGATGCCGGAGAGCGCGGCAGCCGAGAACGCCGCGTTCAGCAGCCCCCGCTGCATCCGCTCCGGGTCCTCCCAGGCCAGCAGCACCTGCGCGGCGGAGCCGGCGTTCATGGTGAGCTGCGTGCCGACCGGGATCGTGTCGCGCAACCCCGAGGGACGTTCGGCAGCCGCCACGCACACGCGGTGGTCGCCCTGCCGTCGCCAGAGCTGGGCCGACTCCCCGGTGATGTCGCGGAGCCGTGCGAGCACCGGTCCCGCGGTGGCGAGCAGGCGGTCCTCGCCGGCCGCCGCGGAGAGCTCGGCCAGTCGTGGGCCGAGGACGAAGCGTCCCTGCAGGTCCCGCGCCACGAGCCGGTGGTGCTCGAGGGCCACCGCCAGCCGGTGGGCGGTGGGGCGGGCGAGTCCGGTCCCGGCGACGAGCCCCGCGAGGGTGGCGGGTCCCGACTCCAGGGCGGTGAGGACGAGGGCCGCCTTGTCCAGGACGCCCACGCCGCTGCTCGAGTTGTCCATATGCCAATACTGCCGTCTCGACATCTGGATGGCAAGGCGTAGGCTTCAGCTGGCACGTACGACGAGGAGGTAGCGCATCGTGGGTAGGACCCTGGCCGAGAAGGTGTGGGACGAGCACGTGGTCCGTGCCGCCGACGGCGAGCCGGACCTCCTCTACATCGACCTCCACCTCGTCCACGAGGTCACCAGCCCCCAGGCCTTCGACGGCCTGCGCCTCGCCGGCCGGCAGGTCCGCCGTCCCGACCTCACCCTCGCCACCGAGGACCACAACGTCCCGACCGTGGACTGGGACAAGCCGATCGCCGACCCGGTGAGCCGCACCCAGGTGGAGACGCTGCGACGCAACGCCGAGGAGTTCGGCGTCCGGATCCACCCGCTCGGCGACCTCGACCAGGGCATCGTCCACGTGGTCGGACCGCAGCTCGGGCTCACCCAGCCCGGGATGACCATCGTCTGCGGTGACAGCCACACCAGCACCCACGGTGCCTTCGGCGCGCTGGCGTTCGGCATCGGCACCTCCGAGGTCGAGCACGTGCTCGCCACCCAGACGCTGCCGCAGTCGCGGCCGCGCACCATGGCCGTGACCGTCAACGGCAGCCTGCCCGACGGCGTCACCGCGAAGGACCTCGTGCTCACCCTCATCGCACACACCGGAACCGGCGGCGGGCAGGGCTACGTCGTCGAGTACCGCGGCCAGGCCATCGAGGAGCTCTCGATGGAGGGCCGGATGACGGTGTGCAACATGTCGATCGAGTGGGGCGCCAAGGCCGGGCTCATCGCGCCCGACCAGACGACCTTCGACTACATCGCGGGTCGGCCCGAGGCGCCGACCGGCGAGGACTGGGACGCCGCGGTGACCCACTGGAAGAGCCTGTGCACCGACGACGACGCCACCTTCGACCAGGAGATCGTGCTCGACGCCTCGGAGATGACGCCCTTCGTCACGTGGGGGACCAACCCCGGCCAGGGCGTGCCGCTCGGCGGCAGGGTCCCCTCGCCGGCCGACTTCGCCGACCCCGTCGAGGCCCACGCGACCGAGCGGGCGCTGGAGTACATGGGGCTCGAGGCCGGCACGCCGATGCGCGACATCAAGGTCGACACGGTCTTCGTGGGCTCCTGCACCAACGGCCGGATCGAGGACCTCCGGCTCGCCGCCGAGATCGTGCGCGGTCGACAGGTCGCCAAGGACACGAGGTTGCTGGTGGTCCCCGGGTCCGTCCGCGTGCGGTTGCAGGCCGAGGACGAAGGCCTCGACGTCGTGTTCAAGGAGGCCGGGGGCGAGTGGCGCGGAGCCGGATGCTCCATGTGCCTGGGCATGAACCCCGACCAGCTGGCTCCCCAGGAGCGCAGCGCCTCGACGTCCAACCGCAACTTCGAGGGGCGGCAGGGCAAGGGAGGCCGCACGCACCTGGTGTCGGTGCCCGTCGCCGCCGCCACCGCGATCCGCGGCACGCTGTCCTCGCCGGCTGACCTGGACTGAACGGAGTCACCGATGGAGAAGTTCACGACCCACACCGGCATCGGCGTCCCGCTGCGGCGCAGCAACGTCGACACGGATCAGATCATCCCGGCTTCCTACCTCAAGCGCGTCACCCGCACCGGCTTCGAGGACGGGCTCTTCGCCGCCTGGCGCACCGACCCGGCGTTCGTGCTCAACCGCGAGCCCTACGTCGACGGATCGGTGCTCGTCGCGGGGCCTGACTTCGGCACCGGCTCCTCGCGCGAGCACGCCGTCTGGGCCCTGCAGAACCACGGGTTCAAGGCCGTGCTGTCACCGCGCTTCGCCGACATCTTCCGCGGCAACTCCGGCAAGGCCGGGCTGCTGGCCGCACAGGTCGACGAGAAGGTCGTGCACCAACTCTGGGACCTGCTGGAGACCACGCCGGGCGCCACCGTCACCGTCGACCTCGAGACACGCACCGTCCGTGCCGGCGAGGGGCCCGACGCGATCGAGGACAGCTTCGACATCGACGACTACACCCGGTGGCGGTTGCTCGAGGGACTCGACGACATCGACATCACGCTGTCGCGGGAGTCGGAGATCACGGCCTTCGAGCGACGACGACCGGGGTTCCTGCCGACCACCGCTTGAGATGCCAAACCCCCTGTGAAATAGGGGGTTTCGGCATTTCGTGGCAGCGATGCGCGTTGTCTGACGACATCAACAACCTTGCAAAAAGGGGGCAATACACGCGGCGTGGTCATTGTGACCCGCGCCACGAATGCCTAGTTTGCCTATCAGTGTCGGGCACAGGCTCGGCCCAGATCGTTCATTGGAAGGGAAGACAGTGAACAAGTCACAGCTCATCGACACGCTCGCTGCGCGTTTCGAAGGCAACCGCAAGCAGGCCGCCCATGCACTCGAGGCGGTGCTCGACACCATCACTCGTGAGGTCGCGAAGGGCGAGAAGGTCGCGATCACCGGGTTCGGTTCCTTCGAGAAGCGCGTCCGCCAGGCACGCTGGGTCCGCAACCCCCAGACCGGCGACCGGATGAAGGCGAAGAAGACCGCCGTCCCCAAGTTCACCCCGGGGCAGGACCTCAAGAACGTCGTGTCCGGCGCCAAGAAGCTGCCGAAGCTGGTCGCCAGTGCGACGGCGCCTGCCGCCAAGCGCGCGACCGCTCCGGCCAAGAAGGCGGCCGCGGCGGCCAAGAAGAGCACGTCGAAGAAGTCGGCTCCCGCCAAGAAGTCGACGGCGAAGAAGTCGGCCCCGGCCAAGAAGTCGACGGCGAAGAAGTCGGCTCCGGCCAAGAAGTCGACGGCGAAGAAGTCGGCCCCCGCCAAGAAGACGGCGGCGAAGAAGTCGGCCCCCGCCAAGAAGAGCGCCGCCAAGAAGACGACGGCCAAGAAGGCTCCAGCCAAGAAGAGCGCCGCCAAGAAGACGACGGCCAAGAAGGCTCCAGCCAAGAAGAGCGCCGCCAAGAAGTCCACGGCGAAGAAGACCGCCAAGAAGTCCTGAGGCTCAACGTCCGACAGGGGTCGTCCGGTAGGGCGGCCCCTGTCGCCATTTCTCACGGTTCCTCGTGGGGCCTTGCGCAGGTCACTTCTCAGGACAGCAGGGCGAGCGCCTCGCGCGTGTGGCGGCCCGGACCCAGCCGCACCGCCTCGGCGAGGTCTGCCTCGTCGTCGACGTCGCGCCGCAGGGTGGCAAGCGCCCCGTCGACCGGCCGTGCTCCCGCTGCCGCATGGGCGGCACTCGAGCCGGGTCCGAAACATGGCGCGAAGTGGTCCTGACCGGCTCCGTAGAGCGTCGTTCCTTCCCCGGTCGCGTCCACGACGAAGGACGCTCCGTCCGCCGTCACCTGGGCCAGTGCGCTCCCGAGGTCGTGGGCGGTCAGGCACGGCAGGTCCGCGCAGAGCGCGACCGGAACCAGGTCGGGCCACCAGCCGCGAGCAGCGGCAGCGGCCGCGCGAAGGGCGTGGTTGAGCCCGTTTCCCTCCGCGACGACGCGATGACCGAGTGCACGGACGGTCTGCGCGACCTCCGGGTCGGACGTCGCCACGACCACCTCGGCCACCGTAGAGGTGGACTCAGCAGCTGCGAGCACGTCCAGCGCGAAGGCGCGCGCGAGCTCGACGCGAGCCGGCCCGGGAACGCGGAGCCGGGACTTGCCGACCGCCGGCGATTTCACCGGCACGATGACGACGTGGCGCACGGGTTCCATCACGACGATCCTGCCACCCGAGGCGGTAGCCTGCTGCGACGTACCACGCCCGGGCCGGACTCCGGCCGATCACCGACGAAGGATGCACGTGACGGTTCGCAGGCTCCGGCAGCAGCGCGGCTGGACGTTCGCCCTGGCCGTGCCGATCGTCAAGCCGACGTTGCTCGCCCTCTCGGGCCGGACCTGGGTGGACGGCGAGAAGATCCCCGCCGAGGGGGGCTGCATCGTGGCGCTCAACCACATCTCCCACATCGACCCGCTGCTCTCGGCGCACCTGGTCTACGACCACGGCCGGTTGCCTCGTTACCTCGCCAAGTCGGGGCTCTTCAAGAACAAGGCCCTCGGCGGATTCCTCCGGTCCGCCGGCCAGATCCCCGTGGAGCGGCTGAGCCGCAACGCCGTGACGGCGTTCGACGCGGCGGTGCAGGCGGTGCGCGACGGAGAGTGCGTCGTGGTCTACCCCGAGGGCACCATCACCCGGGATCCCGACCTCTGGCCGATGGCGGGGAAGTCCGGCGCCGCCCGGATCGCGCTGGAGACGGGCTGTCCTGTGATCCCGGTGGGGCAGTGGGGTGCCCACACCCTGCTGCCGCCCTACTCGGCCAGGCTGCGGGTGCTGCCTCGTCAGCGCGTGCAGATGAAGGTCGGGGACCCCGTGGACCTCTCCGGCCTGCAGGGACCACCCCCGTCCGCAGCCACCATCAGCGCGGCCACCGACCGGATCATGGCGGCGATCGTCGCTCTCGTCGCCGACCTGCGAGGCGAGCCGGCACCCACCGAGCTCTTCGATCCCCGGACGTCCGGGGTGCGACCGATCGGCAACCCACACAAGAAGCAGCGGAAGAAGGGCGACACACGATGAGCAGGGTGGCGGTCTTCGGCGCCGGGTCGTGGGGCACGGCGTTCTCCATCGTCCTCGCCGACGCCGGCAACGACGTGACGATCTGGGGGCGCCGCGAGGAGGTCTGCGGAGCCATTGCCGTGCGCCACGAGAACCCCGACTACCTCCCGGACATCCAGCTGCCGCCGTCGGTGACCGCGACCCACGACCCCGCGGAGGCCCTGGCCGGTGCCGAGGCGGTCGTCTTCGCGGTGCCGTCGCAGTCGTTCCGCGAGAACCTCGAGGCGTGGACTCCGGTGCTGCCCGACCGGATCCCGCTCGTGTCGCTGATGAAGGGCGTCGAGCTCGGCAGCCTCAGGCGGATGAGCGAGGTCATCAGCGAGGTCACCGGCGCCGGGTCCGACCGGGTCGCCGTCGTGAGCGGACCCAACCTCTCGCGCGAGATCGCCAGCCGCGAGCCCGCCGCCTCGGTCGTGGCCTGTGCCGACGAGGACGTCGCCCGTCGGCTGCAGGTCATGTGCCACTCGACGGCGTTCCGGCCCTACACGTCGGTGGACGTCCTGGGCTGCGAGCTGGGAGGCGCCTACAAGAACGTGGTCGCCCTGGCGGTGGGCATGGCGGTGGGGCTCGGATTCGGCGACAACACCACCGCCTCCGTCATCACCCGTGGCCTGGCGGAGACCGCCCGGCTCGCAACAGCGCTGGGTGCCAACCCCCTCACCCTCATGGGCCTCGCCGGCCTCGGCGACCTGGTCGCCACCTGCTCCTCACCGCTCTCGCGCAACCGGACCTTCGGTGAGCGGATCGGCCGGGGCCAGACCGTGGAGGAGATCTACGCCTCGACCCGGCAGGTCGCCGAGGGCGCGAAGTCCTGCTCCTCCCTCCTCGCGCTGGCCCGCAAGACGGGGGTCGACGCCCCGATCGCCGAGCACGTCGAGGCCGTCGTGGCAGGCAAGATGACCGCCTCGGAGATGATGCAGGCCTTCATCGCCCGCGACACCAAGGCCGAGACCGACTGACGCCGGGCGCTCGTCGTGGTGTCAGCGCGCTCGGCGTTCGCTATCGCGGCGACCTGACCCAACGTCGGTCGAGCCTGTCGAGACCTGGTTCGAACCCCGGGGGTCTCGACGGGCTTGCGGGGCCGGGTCGTCGTACGCCGGGTCTCACACCACCAGGTCGTCGAGCGCACGCTCCAGGTCGTCCCACAGGTCGTCGACGTCCTCGATGCCGACGCTCAGCCGCACCAGGGCGTCGGGGATCGTTGCTGCCTCCGTCTTCCAGCGGCGCCGCCGCTCGAAGGTCGACTCGACCCCGCCCAGGGAGGTCGCGTGCACCCACAGGGAGGTCTTGCGCACCAGCAGGTCGGCGGCCATGACGCCTTCCGCGAGCACGATCGCCACGATCGCGCCGAAGCCCGGGTAGCGCACCTCCGCGACCGCCGGGTGCTCCGAGAGCCGCCGTACCAGCTCTTGGGCGTTCGCCTGCGCGCGCTCCACGCGCAGGTGCAGGGTGCGCAGCCCGCGCAGTGCCAGCCACGCCTCCAGCGTCCCGGGCACCGCGCCGAGCAGGTCGCGTCGCCCCTTGAGGACCCCGTGCAGCTGGTCGTCGCGGGTCGCGAGTGCACCCAGCAGCACGTCGCTGTGCCCCGCCAGGAACTTGGTCGCGGAGTGCACGACGATGTCGGCGCCGAGGTCCAGCGGGCGCTGCAGCAGGGGAGTGGCGAAGGTGTTGTCGACCACGACGTAGGCGCCTGCGTCGCGGGCGGCCTTCGCGATCGTCTCGATGTCGGCGACCTCGAGCGCCGGGTTCGTCGGCGACTCCAGCCAGACCAGGGCCGCACCCTCGCAGGCCGCGACCACCGCGTCGGTGTCGGCGATGTCGACCAGCTCGGCGGTCAGCCGGCCGCGCGCCTCCAGGTCGCCGAGCTGGAGGATGCTGCCGTTGTAGGCGTGGCGGGGTGCGACGACCCTCGCGCCGTTGCCGACCAGGTCGAGGACCGTCGCGACGGCGGCCAGCCCCGACGAGAAGGCCAGGCAGCGACCGCCCTCGAGCTGGCCGAGGGTCTCCTCGAACGCGGCCCACGTGGGGTTGCCGTAGCGCCCGTACTCGACCTCCCCACCCGCGACGTACGTCGACGCCATCGTCACCGGGACGTTCAGGGGCGCGTCCGGGGTGTGGTCAGGACGGCCGGCGGTGACAGCGACGGTGCTGGGCTTGCGGGGCGGGACCTCGGGCATGCGCGCCAGCGTAGGCGGCTAGGGTCGTCGCGATGAACGAGCCCACCCGCAAGCCCCGTGTCGCCATCGTCTTCGGTGGCCGCAGCAGCGAGCACGCGATCTCGTGCGTGACCGCCGGCAGCGTCCTCGCCGCCATCGACCGCGACCGGTACGACGTGGTGCCCATCGGCATCGCCGCCGACGGCCGCTGGGTGCTCGAGGCCGACGACCCCGAGCGGCTGCAGATCAACGGGCGCACCCTCCCCGCCGTCGACGGCGGCCGGGCCGGCCTGCTGCTGACGCGGGAGGGCGGGTCCACCGACCTCGTGGTGCAGGAGCCGTCGCGACCGCCCACGACCCTCGGGGAGGTCGACGTCGTCTTCCCGCTGCTGCACGGCCCGTGGGGCGAGGACGGCACCCTCCAGGGCATGCTCGAGATGGCGGGCGTGCGCTACGTCGGCGCAGGCGTCCTGGCCTCGGCCGTGGGCATGGACAAGGCGTTCATGAAGGTCGTGCTGTCGGCGGCCGGGCTCCCCGTCATGCCCTCGGTGACGATCACCGCACGCGAGTGGGCAGCCGACGCGCAGTCGTGCCGCGACCAAGCTGCCGGTCTCGGGTACCCGCTCTTCGTCAAGCCCGCACGCGGTGGCTCCTCGCTGGGGATCTCCAAGGCCCACGACGCGTCCGAGCTCGGTGACTGCCTCGCCGAGGCCCATGAGCACGACCCCAAGGCGCTGGTGGAGGTCTCCGCGGAGGGCGGCCGCGAGATCGAGGTCGGCGTGCTGCAGCGGCTGGACGGGGGTGTCGACACCACTCAGCCTGCGGAGATCCGCATCGGGGGCGACCACGAGTTCTACGACTTCGAGGCGAAGTACCTGCCCGAGGAGCACACCGAGCTCGACGTGCCGGCCGACCTGCCGGCCGACGTCGCCGAGGAGCTGCGGAGCCTGGCGGCCCGCGCGTTCGCGGCCCTGGAGTGCGAGGGACTCGCACGGGTCGACTTCTTCGTGATGCCCGACGGCCGGGTGGTCCTCAACGAGATCAACACGATGCCGGGCTTCACCCCCACCTCGATGTACCCCCGCATGTGGGCCGCGTCGGGCGTGGCCTACCCGGAGCTGGTCGACCGGCTGATCCGTCTCGCACTCGCCCGCGACACCGGCTTGCGCTGACTCAGAGGCAGGGCCGCACCTCGTCGGTGTACTCGGCCACCGCGGCGGCCAGCCGCGCCGAGGCGGTCGCGACCATCTCGGGCCGCAGCTCGGAGGGGACGACGACCGTGACGATCGGCCGCCGCCCCACGGTCACCAGGGTCACGTCGAGCGACTCGTCGTCGAGGGCCGCGTCCGGGACGTACCACCCGACGCCGTTGACCTCCTGGCAGAACGCCGTGCGGCTGAAGCTGGCCGGTACGTCGCCGCCGCACGTGAGCACGACCGGTGGGTCACCCCACGCGGCTCCGGGGGCGTCGGACGGTCTCACCACGCCCCGCTCGAGCTCGCCCAACGCCGGCGGCAGGTCGTCGACCAGGGCCGCGCAGGCTCTCTCGGCGTCAGGGTGGAGCCCCGGGTCCGGGATGGCCACCGGTTCCGCCGTGCACGCACCGGCCAGCACCGCGACCGCACACACAGCAGCGCCCCGGGACCGACGGGTCCCGGGGCGCCGAAGCCGTGCGGACGAGCTCAGATGTGCACCACCGGGCAGGTGAGGGTGCGGGTGATGCCCGCGAGGTTCTGCACCTTCTGCACCACCAGCGTGCCGAGCTCGTCGACGTTGCGCGCCTCGGCGCGGACGATCACGTCGTAGGGGCCGGTGACGTCCTCGGCGAGGGTGATGCCCTTGAGGCCGGCGATCTCCCGAGCGACCTCGGCCGCCTTGCCGACATCGGTCTGGATCAGGATGTAGGCCTGGACGACCATCGTGCCTCCTCGTCAGATGACTTGTGTCGGCGCCAACCTACCGTCTCCCGTTCGCGTGCCGGTAGGTGCCCGTCGTGCGGGGTCTGGTGGGATGGGAGGCATGGCTCTCCCACCCGACGCGACCGTGGCCGACGTCGGTGAGTTCGCGCTCATCGACGCCCTCACCCCGCTGTTCGAGCAGGGTGAGCAGGTGCTGGTGGGTCCCGGTGACGACGCCGCGGTGCTCCGGGTGCGCAACGGGCACGTGGTCCTCTCCACCGACCTGATGGTGGAGGGCCGGCACTTCCGCCGGGACTGGGCCTCGGCCGAGGACGTCGGTCACCGGGCAGCCGCGCAGAACCTCTCCGACATCAATGCCATGGGCGGCCGCGCGACCTCGCTGACAGTGGGGCTGGCGGCGCCGGGCGACCTGCCAGCCCAGTGGGCGCTCGACTTCGCCAGGGGCTTCGCCGACGAGTGCGCCCTGGTCGGGGCCTCGGTGGTCGGTGGTGACCTGACGCGAGCCGACCAGGTGATGGTCGCCGTGACCGTGGTCGGTGGCTGCACCGTCTCACCGGTGCTCCGCAGCGGCGCCGCTCCGGGCGACGTGCTCGCCCTGACCGGCCGCCAGGGGTGGGCTGCCGGCGGCCTGGCCGTCCTGGGACGCGGCTTCCGCTCTCCGCGGGTGCTCGTGGAGGCGTACCGGCGCCCCGAGCCGCCCTACGAGGCCGGCCTGGTCGCTGCGGAGGCGGGGGCCACCGCCATGATCGACATCTCGGACGGGCTGCTGGCCGAGGCGCGACACCTGGCCGCCTCGTCCGGGGTGGCCATCGACGTACGCCGGGACGCCTTCGAGATCCCCGAGCCGCTGGTGGCGGTGGCTTCGGCCCTCAACGCCGACCCGCTGGTCTTCATCCTCGGCGGAGGCGACGACCACGCGCTCCTCGCCACCTTCCCGGAGGGGTCGGTCCCCGCGGGCTGGCACACGGTGGGCTCGGTGAGGGCAGGGTCCGGCGTCACCGTGGACGGATCGGCCTACGAGGGCGAGACGGGGTGGACCCACTTCTGAGGTGACGAAGGGCCCTCACCCGGTGGATGAGGGCCCTTCGTGACGCGTGGGTCAGGTCAGCGGGTGACCTTGCCGGCCTTGATGCAGCCGGTGCAGACGTTGAGGCGCTTCGGGGTGCCGTTGACCGTCGCACGGACCCGCTGGATGTTGGGGTCGAAGCGACGCTTCGTGATCTTGCGCGACCACGGACGGTTGTTGCCGAAGCCGGGCTTCTTGGCGCAGATGTCACAGACGGCAGCCACCGGTACTCCTGGGAAGTCGAGTGTTCGAACGATGCGCCCGGTCGAGCGGGCAACCGGAAGAGCGTATCCGATGACCGGCGGGGCCCGCGAATCGTCGGGGTGACCCACTAGCCTGTGCCGGGCCCGGCGAGGACAGGCAGGTAGGACAGGCAGGTACATGGTGGCAGCCAGCAGCGACCAGATCTCCCTCGAGGTCGTGCTCCGCTTCGTCGACGCCGCCACCGACGCCCTGGCGGAGGCGCGCGAGGAGATCGACGCGCTCAACGTCTATCCCGTCCCCGACGGCGACACCGGGACCAACCTCCACCTGACCGTGTCGGCCGCCCGCGACGCCATGTGGACGGCGTGTGGCGGTGACCCGGGCGCCGACCTCGGGCCGGCCCTCGCTGCCCTGGCCCGCGGCGCCCTGCTCGGGGCCCGCGGCAACTCCGGGGTCATCCTCAGCCAGATGCTCGGTGCGGTCGGCGCCCGGATCGTCAGGGCGGGCACCGACGACCGCAACGCCGAGGTCCTCGCCGCGGCGCTCCGCGACGCCACCGACGCCAGCTACGCGGCTGTCGGCGAACCCGTCGAGGGCACCATGCTCACCGTGGCGCGGGCCGCCTCCGACGCCGCCCTCGAGGCCGCGGCCGATCCCCGGGCGCGCACCGCTGACGTGCTCGCCGCCGCCGCCACCTCGGCCCGGGAGGCCCTCGCGCGCACCCCGGAGCAGCTGACCGTGCTCCGCGACGCCGGCGTCGTCGACGCCGGCGGACGCGGCATCACCGTGATCCTCGACGCGGCCGAGGCCGTGCTCACCGGACGCCGTGCACCGGCCGCGCCGGCCACGCTCGGCCGACCCCGGATCCCGGTCCCGGTTCCCGCCGACGACCTCTCCGAGGACGGCCCCGCCTACGAGGTGATGTACCTGCTCGACGCCGACGACGAGCGCATCCCCCCGCTCCGGGAGGCGCTCGGCCCGCTCGGCGACTCGCTCGTCGTCGTCGGCGGCGAGGGTCTCTGGAACGTCCACGTCCACGTGGACGACGTCGGTGCGGCCATCGAGGCCGGCATCGAGGCCGGCCGACCCCACCGGGTCCGCGTGACCCACTTCGCCGAGCAGGTCGCCGCCGCCCGTCGGCGTACGACCGAGCGGAAGGGGCGCCGGATCGTGGCGGTGGCCGCCGGCCCCGGGCTCGAGGCGCTCTTCAATGCGGCGGGCGCCCACGTCGTCCGCGGTGGACCCGGCATGCGGCCCAGCACCCAGGAGGTGCTGGACGCGATCCGCGAGGTGGCTGCCGAGGAGGTCGTCCTGCTGCCCAACGACCCCGACTCGGTCCGGGTCGCCACGGTGGCAGCCGAGACGGCGGAGGCCGACGACGACATCCGGGTGGTGGTGATCCCCACCCGGGCCCAGGTGCAGGGCCTGGCAGCCCTCGCCGTCCACGAGCCCGGCCGGAGCTTCGACCAGGACGTCCTCGAGATGACCGCCACCGCCCGCCACGCGCGCGACGGGGCGGTCACGGTCGCGGCACGCCACGCGATGACGATGGCCGGTCCCTGCGAGCCCGGCGACGTGCTCGGCGTGATCGCCGGCGACTTCGCCGTCGTCGGCAGCGACCTCCACGCCGTCGCGACGGACGTCCTCGACCGGCTGCTCCGCGGTGGTGGTGAGCTGGTCACCCTCGTCCGCGGCCAGGACGACCCCGGCGACCTCGCCGAGCGCTGTGCGGCCTGGGTCGGCGAACGGCACCCGCACGTCGACGTCGTCGTCCACGAGGGCGGCCAGCAGCGCTACCCGCTGCTCGTGGGGGTCGAGTGATCACCCTCGACTCGCCCGTGGCCAGCGTCTTCGGCAAGGCCCACAAGAAGCGCAAGCTCGTCACCGAGGGTCTCGGTATCGTCACCGTCGGTGACCTGCTCCACCACTTCCCGCGTCGCTACGTCAGCACCACCGAGGTCAGCGACGTCGCCGAGCCCGTCGAGGGGCAGGAGGTCTCCGTGGTGGGCCGGATCGTGGGCAGCGAGATCAAGTCGTTCGCCGACCGCCGGACCCACCGCCCGAGCTTCCGGGTGGAAGTCCGGATCCGCACCGGCGGCCCCGACTTCTCCCTGTCGTTCTTCACCCCCTACCAGTCCCAGGCCGAGAAGGACCTCGCACGGATGCAGCCCGGCCGCCACGGGCTGTTCGTCGGCACCGTCAAGCGCTTCCGCAACACCTGGCAGATCGCCTCGCCCCACTCCTTGATCTTCGACGAGCCGGGGGAGGCGGGGGCCGCGGGCAGCCTGCAGGGGCTGCTCCCCGTCTACCGCCTGACGGCGAAGCTCTACACGTGGGACCTGGTCAAGGTCGTGCACCAGGCGCTCGACCTGGTCGGGGAGGTGCCGGACCCGCTGCCCGCGTGGCTGCGGGAGGAGCGCGGACTGCTCGACGCCACCACGGCGCTGCACTGGATCCATGCGCCTGCCGACTACAGCCAGGTGGCCGCCGCCCAGAAACGCTTCCGGTACGACGAGGCACTGGTGACCCAGCTGGTGCTGGCGCGACGGCGGGCCCGGCTGCGCCGTGAGCGCGCCAGGGCCCGTGCGGGGGACCGCGGGGGGTTGCTCGCGGCGTTCGACGCGCGGCTCCCGTTCGAGCTGACCACGGGCCAGCGCGAGATCGGCGAGGTCCTCGAGCGTGAGCTGGCCGAGCCCCACCCGATGAACCGGCTGCTCCAGGGGGAGGTCGGGTCGGGGAAGACTCTGGTGGCGCTGCGCGCCATGCTGCGCGTCGTCGACAGCGACGCCCAGGCCGCGCTCCTGGCGCCGACCGAGGTGCTCGCGCAGCAGCACCACCGGTCCGTCACCGCGATGCTGGGTGACCTGGCCGGCGGCGGGATGCTCGGCGGCGCCGCCGACGCGACCTCCGTCGCGCTGCTCACCGGCTCGATGACCAAGGCACAGCGACGCGAGGAGCTTCTGCGGATCGCCAGCGGCGAGGCGGGGATCGTCGTCGGCACCCACGCGCTGCTCCAGGAGCACGTCCAGTTCGCCGACCTCGGGCTGGTCGTGGTCGACGAGCAGCACCGCTTCGGGGTGGAGCAGCGCTCGGCCCTCACGGACAAGGCCGGCACCCCGCCCCACGTCCTGGTGATGACGGCGACGCCGATCCCGCGGACGGTCGCGATGACCGTGTTCGGCGACCTCGAGACCTCGGTGCTGAGCGAGCTCCCCGCCGGCCGGGCGCCCATCCAGACGACCGTCGTGCCCCTCGCCGACCAGCCCCACTGGATCGAGCGGGTGTGGCAGCGGGTCCGTGAGGAGGTGACCGCCGGGCACCAGGTCTACGTCGTGTGCCCGCGCATCGCCGGTGACGAGCCCGAGCAGGGCGAGGTCGACCAGGTCGACGTCGACGAGGACGACAACCCGGTGCCCGCACGGGCGGCCCTCACCGCCGTCGAGGAGCTCCTGCCTGCGCTCGAGGCCGGGGCGCTGGCGGGGCTCCGGCTGGCGGTGCTCCACGGCCGCATGCCACCGGAGGAGAAGGAGCGCACCATGCGGGCCTTCGCCGGCGGCGAGGTCGACGTGCTGGTCGCCACGACCGTCATCGAGGTCGGGGTCGATGTCGCCAACGCCACCGCCATGGTGCTCATGGACGCCGACCGGTTCGGCGTCTCCCAGCTCCACCAGCTGCGCGGCCGGGTGGGACGCGGTGGCCTGCCCGGGCTCTGCCTCCTCGTGACCCGCGCCGAGGAGGGGAGCCCGGCGCGGGAGCGGCTCGATGCGGTGGCCTCGACGACCGACGGGTTCGAGCTGAGCCGGGTCGACCTCGAGCAGCGACGCGAGGGTGACGTCCTGGGCCGCTCGCAGAGCGGTTTCGCCTCCAGCCTGCGCAGCCTCCGGGTGCTCCGCGACGAGAAGACGATCCTGGCGGCGCGTGACGATGCCGTGGCCCTGCTCGTTGACGATCCAGACCTGGCACGGGCGCCGGGCCTGGCGCCACTGGTGGCATCGATGGAAGATTCACGGCAATCTGACTTCATGGAGAAGGCATGAGCAGCGCCTCGGGACGTGCTGCCTCGTGACCCGCATCATCGGGGGACGCGCGGGCGGTCGCAGGCTACAGACCCACCGGGGCTCGCACACCCGACCCACCAGCGACCGGGTCCGCGAGGCGCTGTTCTCGACCATCGAGTCGTGGTGCGGCTCCCTCAGCGGGCTCCGGTTCCTCGACCTCTACGCCGGCTCGGGTGCGGTCGGCCTCGAGGCGTGGTCGCGAGGTGCCGGCGTGGTCACCATGGTCGAGAGCGATCGTCGTGCGGCGGCCCTCATCCGTGACAACGCCCGCGCGGTCGGCTACACCTCCGGAACGGTGCTGTCCGCCCCCGTCGCGGCGACGCTGCGTCGGCCCCCGGCCGCGCCCTACGACGTGGTGTTCCTGGACCCGCCCTACCCCCAGGCTCCCGACGAGGTCGACGCCGACCTCCGGTCGCTCTTCGAGTTCGACTGGCTCGTTCCCGGCGCCATGGTGGTGGTGGAGCGGTCGACGCGCAGCGACCCCCCGACCTTCCCGGACGGGTTCACCGACGTCCGCGACCGTCGCTACGGCGAGACGACGCTCTGGTACGGTCACGCCGCGCCCAGCCCAGCCGCCCAGTGAACCGGGAGACCCGAGTGCGTCGAGTCGTCTGCCCGGGGTCCTTCGACCCCGTCACCAACGGGCACCTCGACGTCGTCGGACGCGCCGCGCGGCTCTTCGACGAGGTGGTCGTGGCGGTTGGGGTCAACAAGTCCAAGCAGCGGCTCTTCAGCCCCGAGGAGCGGCTCGACATGCTGCGGCGGGCCTGCTCGGACTGGGCGAACGTCCGCGTCGAGGGCTTCACCGGGCTGCTCACCGACTTCTGCCGCGCCCATGACGTGCACGCCATCGTCAAGGGCCTGCGCGCCGTCAGCGACTTCGACTACGAGCTCCAGATGGCGCAGATGAACGCCTCGCTCACCGACGTCGAGACCGTGTTCATGCCCACGAGCCCCGAGTGGTCGTTCCTGGCCTCCAGCCTGGTCAAGGAGGTGGCGACCTTCGGCGGAGACGTCTCGGGGCTCGTCCCGGACTTCGTCCACGACCTCCTCGTGGCCCGCCTGGGCGGACACCGCGACGGGGAGTCCTGACCCGGCGCGGCGGGCTTTTGCCGGTGCCGCGCCCCCACCGTTACGATTCTCCGAGTTCTGTCTGCCCGGAACCGGGAGTGATCTTCTGAACCGCCTGGACCCGAGAGCGCCGCTCGTGCTCGACACCCGCGAGCTCGGCCGCCGCCCGGGGTCCCAGCGGCAGGTGACGCTCGCGGCCCCGGCGCCGGCAGAGCTGGGCATCGACGTCCTGCACGTCCCCGAGGGCTCACCGGTCGACCTCGACCTGCGGCTCGAGGCGGTCATGGAGGGTGTGCTGGTCACCGGCTCGGCGCACGCCGGCCTCGCCGGTGAGTGCGCACGGTGCCTGGAGCCGATCGACGACGACGTCGACGTGACGTTCCAGGAGCTGTTCGTCTACGACCAGGACGCCGACGTGGCCGAGGGCGAGGAGGGCGACGACGTCAGCCGGCTCGAGGGAGACCTGCTCGACCTCGAACCCCTGCTGCGGGATGCGGTGGTGCTCGCACTGCCGTTCCAGCCGCTGTGCGTGGACGACTGTCCCGGGCTGTGCGCCGAGTGCGGCGTACGCCTGGCCGATGACCCCGGCCACGCGCACGAGGCGCCCATCGACCCACGATGGGCGGGTCTGGCGGCCCTGCAGCACGATGCTGAGCACGACGGAGACTGACCCGCCGGACACCCGGACGGGGACGAACGCAGGCCGGAACACCGGCTCTGAGCATGAGGAGAGAGAAGTGGCTGTTCCGAAGCGGAAGATGTCGCGCAGCAACACGCGCCACCGTCGCTCGCAGTGGAAGGCCGTCGCGCCGACCCTGGTGACGTGCGCCAACGCGGCCTGCGGTGCCAAGCACCTGCCCCACCGCGCGTGCGGCGAGTGCGGCCAGTACGGCGGCCGTGCCGATCGTCGACAGGTCCTCTGACGGTTCCACGCACGGCTTGAGCAACTACGCCGAGCTGCGCGCAGCGCTCGGGGATCCGCAGCTGGACCCCGAGCTGCTGGAGCGCGCCCTCACCCACCGGTCCTTCGCCTACGAGAACGGTGGGCTGCCGACCAACGAGCGGCTGGAGTTCCTGGGCGACGCCGTGCTCGGCGTGGTGGTGACCGAGACGCTCTACCGGACCCATCCCGATCTCTCCGAGGGTCGGTTGGCCAAGCTCCGGGCGGCCGTGGTCAACGCCCGCGCGCTCGCCGGTGTGGCGCGCGACCTCGGGCTCGGGACCCACATCAAGCTCGGACGGGGCGAGCAGACCACGGGTGGACGCAATAAGGCCTCGATCCTCTCCGACACCGTCGAGGCCGTGCTGGGAGCCGTCCATCTCTCCGGCGGCTTCGAGGTCTCCGCCGAGGTCGTCCACCGGCTCTTCGACCCGCTGATCGAGGCCGCCTCCGCGATGGGTGCCGGCCTGGACTGGAAGACCTCCCTGCAGGAGCTGTCCGCCGAGCACGGGCTCGGCGTCCCCGAGTACCTCATCGAGGACGACGGCCCCGATCACATGAAGACCTTCACCGCCCAGGTCCGGGTGGGCGACGCGCTCTACGGCAACGGCGTGGGTCGCTCGAAGAAGGAGGCGGAGCAGGCGGCCGCCGAGACGGCGTACAGCGACATCGTGGAGCGGCTCGGCCTGCCGGGGCTGACCTCCGGCGGCGCCGTCACCAGCCTCGACTGACCGCGTGCCCGAGCTCCCCGAGGTCGAGGTCGTCCGCGCCGGACTCGCCCGCCACGTCGTCGGCGCCACCATCGCCGCCGTCGAGGTCTTCCACCCTCGGCCGGTGCGCCGCGACCCCCGTGGACCCGACGGCTTCGCCGCCGCCCTCGCGGGGCGCCTCATCACCGGGGTCCACCGCCGGGGCAAGTACTTCTGGCTCTCGCTGGGACCCGTCGACGGGGAGGCACCCACGGCTGATGCCCTGCTGGGGCACCTCGGCATGAGCGGGCAGATGTTGCTGCAGCGCCCCGGCGCACCGGACGAGCGGCACCTGAGGGTGCGGTTCTCGCTGGTCGTCGAGGCCGACGCAGACCCGGCGCTCGTACCCTCCGACCGGGTCCTCGAGATGCGCTTCGTCGACCAGCGCATGTTCGGGGGCCTGCTTTTCTCGCCGGGGGGAGCCGTCCTCCCACCCGAGATCGCCCACATCGCCCGGGACCCGCTCGACCCCGACTTCGACGACGAGGTGTTCGTCGCGGCGGTCCGCCGCCGGAGCGCGGGAGTGAAGCGGCTGCTGCTCGACCAGAGCCTGGTCTCCGGAGTGGGGAACATCTACGCCGACGAGGCCCTGTGGGCCGCGCGGATCCACGGTGAGCGGCCGGGAGCGCGGCTGACCGTGGCACAGGTGCGCTCGCTGCTGGCGGAGTCACGGCAGGTGATGTCCGCTGCCCTCGGACAGGGCGGCACGTCCTTCGATGCGCTCTACGTCAACGTCAACGGGGAGTCCGGCTACTTCGACCGCTCGCTGCACGCCTACGGGCGCGAGGACGAGCCGTGCGACCGCTGCGGCACGCCGATCCGCAGGGTCGCCTTCACCAACCGCTCGTCGTTCTTCTGCCCGCGCTGCCAGCCAGCTCCCCGGCGACCACGGGCGTGACCACGAATTCGCCGGCAGCGGATTGACCGTTCACGTTCGAGGTGGGACGCTTGAAGACAGTCCAAACCCGGACTCCCACCCTGTTCGGAAGGCTCATCCATGGCCAAGGCGCTGATCGGCTACATGCACAGCGACCCCCGGACGACGGCTCGACTCGAGGCGGAGAACGCCCGACTTCGTGCCCGCGTGTCCGATCTGGAGGCACTCACCCTCCGGTTGACCCAGCAGAACGACGCCCTCGAGGCCGCCGCGGCCGGCGAGGTGCTCGAGGTCGAGTCCGACCTCCAGCCCGCCTGAGGCGCGCACCCGTCACCCGCTCGCGACGCCGGGCGGGACGTAACGCACGCCAGGTTTCCTCAGGTCCGGTCAGCCTCCGCAGGCCAGCCGTTGCGCCAAGCGAGCGCGACAGCCTGGACCTGGCTACCCACTCCCAGCTTGCCGAGGACGCCTCGGATCTGGGAGCGCACTGTGTTCTCCGACACCCACTCCCGCGTTGCGATCTGAGTCGCGGTCAACCCGTCGGACAAAGCCAGCAGCACCATCTGCTCCCGCGGCGTCAAAGAGCGAAGCGGCGCGAGCGCACCTTGCTGCCGCCGGCGATGCTCGGCAAGACTCTCCAGGGCGCCGCGCCGGCGAGGTACGTCTACGGGGGGTTCGTGGCCCTCGGCCAAGAGTCGAACCCGCTGTACCAACGTCTCGACCGGTTCAGTTTTCCTCGCGTGGTCGATGGCCCCGGCTTCGAGCGCTGCGCCGACGCGGTGCAGTTCGCGCGTGCCGCTCACCACCATGACGGCACACCCCAGCTCCGTCAGCGGGCCGACGAGGTCGAGCCCGTCGCCGAGTGGTTCGCCCAGGTCGAGGTCGAGGAGGGCCAGGTCCGGCTTCACCCGCGTCGCGAGCGCAATCACATGCTCCCGCGAGTCGATCGTCGCCACGTCGACCTGAATGCCCTCACCCCGCAGCACGAGCTCTAGGCCGCGTGCGAACAGCTCGTGGTCGTCGATGATGAGTACACGCGCGGGCGAAGTCATCCCAGCCCCCGCAACCCGGCAGAGCCCGGGTGATCCAGCTCGCCGCCTCCAGGCAGGCTCAGTGCGAACGTCGCCCTGCCGGAGCCTGAGGGAACCGTCAGATCGCCGTGTAGGTCGCGAGCAAGCCGTCGAGACACGTAGAGCCCCAGCCCGCCGCCTCGCGCCGGGTCACGTGTCACACCGGCATCGAAGATCCGGGCCGCGACTGTCGGAGAGATCTCGGGGCCGTTGTCCGTCACGGAGATCTCGACGTCCGATGCGCGGGAGCGTACTGCAACCTCGATAGGCCCGACCCCGTGCCGCTGAGCGTTGGCCAACAGGTTCTGGACCACTCGACGCACCTCTGTCGGACGGCTCACGACCGTCGTACGGCTGGCCTCGACCGCCACGGGAGCGCCCTGCAATGAGCACAGAAGAGCTGCCTCACGGACGAGGTCGTCCACCGCTACCGGCTGGGAGGACTCCTCCTGCGGGCCTGACACGAGGCGCTCCAGGTGGTGCAGCTCGCCTCGAAGGGCTTCCCAGAGGGGATGGCGGGACATGTATTCACCGCCCAGGGCGTGCAAAGCGGCGTTAATGGCAGCTACGGAGTTCGCAGCGTCGTGCCGCAGCTCGGAGTGTGCCTCGTACTCGCGCGTCGCACTGCTGTTGGCCAGGGTGAGCAGGGCCGCGGCTTCGGCTGCTCGGGCTCGCGCTCGAACGCGTGCTCGGTGCACAAGCCAGAGCGCTCCCAAGAGGAGCACCACTTCGATGACGATCCTCGCCGGTCTCAGCTCGGACCATCCCCCGTCGGCGCCGAGGTCCGGCCACGGCACCCAGATTCCCCCAAACGAGAAGCCCATTCGTTCCCCCCAGGAAAGAACTCTCGAGGCCCCGAGTGTGGTTCTCTTTGCTCGGCCCTGTCAGACCCGTATGTGCCGGGTTCGCATAGTCACATGTGACTAGAAGGGGCACGCGAGGCGTAGCCCGCAGTCAACTTCTCCAGTCGTAACGCGCCCAGTGATGCGTCGTTGTTAGCCCATGCGCACCCTGCCTGCCCTCGCTGCCGCGGCCACCCTGCTGCTGACGACCCTCGGGACCACCGTCCCCGCCCACGCTCACGGCGACAACGAGCGCAACCGCGAGATGCGGACCCAGCTGCTCGCCGAGGGGGACAACCCCCTGATGAGCGGCAACGTCGCGCTCCAGAGCACCCACCCCGGCACGGTCGGCATCGCGGGCTGCTTCATGGAGACCGCGCCCCTGTTCGTGACCAGCGGGCTCGAGGCGCTGACCGTGTGGGACGCCAGCGACCCCACCAAACCGACCCGTACCGGCGTCCTGGCCAACGTCGTGTTCGAGAACGAGGCGATGAACTGCGGCGAGCGGCGTACCAAGAAGGGCGTCCGCCGCTTCGCCCTGATCGGGATCGACCTCTACAACGCGGCCGCCGACTCCAACGGCATCGCGCACGTCAGCGGCGAGGCCAACCAGCTGCTGCTGGTCGATGTCACCGACCCCAGTGACCCGAAGCTGCTGGGGCCCGAGGAGGACCCCGGCGTGCCGTCGACGACCGGCACGCACACCGTCGCCTGCATCGCCGAGACCAACTGCCGCTACGCCTACACGTCGGGGGAGAAGAACACCTTCTCGATCTTCGACCTGCGCAACCTCGACAAGCCGCGCGAGATCGACAGCGACCCCGGCAAGGAGGGCATCCAGCCGTTCTCGTCGCCCACGGGCGGCCACAAGTGGAACTTCGACGAGGCGGGCTACGGCGTCCACACCGGTTACGACGGCTCGTCGGTGTTCGACGTGTCCAAGCCGCGCGAGCCGCGGCTGGTGACCACGAGCGGCGCGGCCGGGCGGGGCGAGGACCCCAAGGCCGAGGGCTACAACGACTTCATCCACCACAACTCCTACCGCCCGTCCGCCAGCGAGTTCCGCGAGGGCCGGCGGCCCTCGGTCGACAAGGGCAACGTGCTGCTGGTGACGGAGGAGGACTACATCGAGACCGACTGCAACAAGGCCGGCTCGTTCCAGACCTGGCAGGTCAACTCGCTGCGCCCGGGCGGCGAGGAGCTCAGCCCGCTCGACAAGGTCGAGCTCGGCGACCTGCACGCCGAGCAGGGCATGAACCTCGACCTGCCCCAGGGGGCCTTCTGCTCGGCGCACTGGTTCGACTACCGACCAGGCGGCATCGTCGCCATCGGCTACTACGGTGGCGGCACCCAGTTCCTCGACGTCCGCGACCCGCGCGACATCAAGTCCTTCGGCTACGCCTATATGGGTGGCTCCGAGGTCTGGGACGCCATGTGGGTCCCGGTCTACAACGGCAAGGGGCGCCAGACCGGCGCCAAGACCAACATCGTCTACTCCATCGACCTCGTCCGCGGGCTCGACGTCTACAGCGTCGACGTGCCCGGCAAGGTCGGGATCGAGCCGATGTCGGGCACCGGGCCGCAGCACAGTGCCGCCGACCTCGCCGCTGCCGCCGCGCTCCCGGCCGGGCTCGTCGCCGGGGCCCTGGGTCTCGCCGCCGCCGTACGCCGACGCGCCCGCCGGCAGGCCTGAGCCGGCTCGGGTGACCACACCGGTGTCGAGTGGTTCGATGGAGACATGGAGCCGCTGGAGGAGCTGACCGCGGCGCTGCCCGCCGGCGTCGTGGTCACCGACGCGGAGCGCGTCGAGAAGTACCGGCACGACCGCTCCCAGGACCCCGACACGGGCACCCCGCTGGCCGTCGTCCGCCCGGAGCGTGCGGACCAGGTCCGGGAGGCGGTCCGCTGGGCCGCCCGCCACGGGGTGGCCGTCGTGCCGCGCGGAGCCGGCAGCGGCCTCTCCGGCGGATCCAGTGCCGTGGACGGCGGGATCGTCCTCAGCCTCGAGCGGATGACCGCCGTCGAGATCGACCCGACCTGCCAAGTGGCCGTGGTCGAGCCCGGTGCCTTCAACGTCGACGTGAAGCGGGCGGCCGCCGAGCACGGGCTCTGGTACCCACCCGACCCGTCGTCCTACGAGTTCTGCTCCATCGGTGGCAACGTCGCCACCAACGCCGGGGGCCTCTGCTGCGTCAAGTACGGCGTCACGACCGACTACGTGCTGGGGCTCGACGTCGTGCTCGCCGACGGGACCCTCGTCACCCTGGGCGGCAAGCGGATCAAGGACGTCGCCGGCCTCAGCCTCCTCAAGCTGTTCGTCGGGAGCGAGGGCACCCTCGGCATCGTGACGCGGGCCGTCCTGCGCCTCGTCCCCGCCCAGCCGCAGCGCTCGACGCTCGTGGCGACCTTCGCGTCGCCGACCGTCGCCGCGGAGGCGGTCGTGGCGATCCGCGGCCGGCTGCGGCCCTCCATGCTCGAGCTGATGGACCGGCCCTCGATCCGGGCGGTGGAGCAGCACCGCTCGATGGGCCTCGACGTCGAGGCGGGGGCGCTGCTGGTGGCCCAGTCCGACGCACCCGGCACCTCGCGCACCGAGGAGATCGCGACCATGGAGAAGGCGAGCCGCGATGCCGGCGCGACCGAGGTCTTCGTCACCGACGACCCCGACGAGGGCGAGCAGTTCGTGCAGGCGCGCCGCATGGTCATCCCGGCGGTCGAGCAGCTCGGCGCGCTCATGCTCGAGGACGTCGGGGTCCCGGTGCCGCGGCTGCCGGAGCTGCTCGCCGAGGTCGAGCGGATCGCCACCGAGCAGGACCTGCTGATCCCCGTCATCGCCCACGCCGGCGACGGCAATACCCACCCGCTGATCGTGGTGCCCCACGACGACGACGCTGCCCACCTGCGGGCGCTGCAGGCCTTCGACGACATCATGCACGCGGCGATCGCCCTGGACGGCACCATCACTGGCGAGCACGGGGTGGGGCGGACCAAGAAGTCGGCCCTGCCCGACCAGGTGGGGGAGGACGTGATGGCGCTGACGCGGCGCGTCAAGGACGCCCTCGACCCCGACGGGATCCTCAACCCCGGGGTGTTCTTCTAGACCTCCAGCTCCAGCTGGTCACCTGCTGGGGGGTGCTCCCCATCAGATGGGGCCGATTGCCCCGCGCGGGGAGCGCTCGCTCGTGCCGATATGAGTGCGACGGATCTGTCGAGTCATGTCGTGGCTGAGATCTCCGCAATGTCGAGACCGAGGTTGGTGACCCCTGCCTTGGCCTGGTTCTCCAGGTTCGCGCGGACGTCTGCCGCGAAGGACTCAGCCGAGGCGCGATCGGCGAACACGATGAAGGTGTGTGACCGGGGCGGATCAGTGATGTCTTCTGCCCAGTAGCCCTTGACGATCCCTGGCGCCTGACTGACTCCGGCGACGATCACGTCAAGGAGTTGCCGCTGCATCTCTCGCCGCTCGGGGTCGAGCTCCCACGATCCGATGACGACGAACACGAGGTCACCTCTTTCGATCGAAGGGCTTCTCGGCATCTTGGCACCGCGGAGCGCGGACCGCACCACCTGCGCCTCAGCGGCACGTCTCGGCCGTGTGGATCGACGACAGCTCGGCGTGGCGGCTCTTCAGGATGCGCAGGGCGCCGAGCCGGTGACGGGCTGCACGTCGCGGGATCCGGCCACGGCCGCTACGTTCGACCGCATGAGCCTCGTCGATCGCAAGCTGTTCGGTCCCGGTCCGTCCAACCCCTACCCGGAGGCGACCGCCGCACTGGCCCAGCCGCTGCTGGGGCATCTCGACCCCGCGTTCCTGGAGCTGATGGACGAGACCTGCGACATGCTGCGCACGGTGTGGGGGACCACCAACGCCCGCACGCTCCCTCTCAGCGCGACCGGCTCGGCCGGCATGGAGGCCTCCTTCGTCAACACGGTCCACCCGGGCGACGTGGTGGTGGTAGCGGTCAACGGCCTCTTCGGACAGCGGATGTGCGACGTCGCCGCCCGCTGCGGGGCGGAGGTCGTGCCCGTCGAGCACGCCTGGGGCACGCCCGTCGACGCCCAGCGGGTGCTGGACGCCCACCCGAGCCCGGCGATCATCGCCGCCGTCCACGCCGAGACCTCCACCGGCGTGCGCTCCGACATCGCGGCCCTGGGCGCGGGCAAGGGCGACGCCCTCCTCGTCACCGACGCGGTGACCAGCATCGGCGGCATCGAGCTGCGCGCCGACGAGTGGGGGGTCGACGTGGCCTACGCCGGCACCCAGAAGTGCCTCGGTGTCGCACCCGGCCTGGCGCCGTTCACCATCAACGACCGGGCCTTCGAGCGCCGCGTGGAGAAGCCGCAGTCGTGGTACCTCGACCTCGGGCTGTTGGGCGGGTACGTCGGCGAGGCCAGCGCCAGCAAGGGCCAGCGCACCTACCACCACACCGCGCCCACGGCGATGGTCGCCAGCCTGCACGCCGGGCTGGGCCGGATCCTGGGCGAGGGCCTCGAGAACGTGTGGGCCCGCCACGAGGAGGCCGGCGCGCTGCTCCAGGCAGGGCTGCAGGACCTGGGGCTGGAGCTCTTCGCCCAGGAGGGCGCGCGGCTGCCCGAGCTGACGTCGGTCAGGGTCCCCGAGGGCGTCGACTCCGCCAAGGTCCGCGCGCAGCTGCTGGAGCGTCACGGCATCGAGATCGGCGCCGGGGTGGGGGAGTTCGCCGCCTCGGTGTGGCGGATCGGGCTCATGGGCCACAACGCCCGCCCCGACGCCGCGCTGCTGGTGCTCGCTGCGCTCGAGGAGGCCCTCGCGCAGGGCTAGGCGGCAGCGCGAGTTCGCTCGCCAGCGGTCCCGGCGGGTCTCTCGCGGGGGCCGAGCGCAGTCGGGCGACCCCGTCGACCCGGTGCCACCACCTCCCACGAGGAGCCGCTCGCCGCAGGTAGGGTGAGGCCCGCTGAGCTTCCCCAATGTTTCAGTGCCTGCTCGAGACACATCCGGCGTGGTGAGGAGCCTGCGTTGTACTTGAAGAGCCTGACCCTGAAGGGGTTCAAGTCCTTCGCCTCCTCGACGACCCTGCAGCTCGAGCCCGGCATCACCTGCATCGTCGGCCCCAACGGCTCCGGCAAGTCCAACGTCGTCGACGCCCTCGCCTGGGTGATGGGGGAGCAGGGCGCCAAGAGCCTGCGCGGCGGCAAGATGGAGGACGTCATCTTCGCCGGCACCTCCGGACGCCCACCCCTGGGCCGCGCCGAGGTCGTCCTCACCATCGACAACTCCGACGGTGCCCTGCCGATCGAGTACGCCGAGGTGACGATCAGCCGCACCATGTTCCGGTCGGGCGGCTCCGAGTACGCCATCAACGGCAGCCCGTGCCGGCTGCTCGACGTCCAGGAGCTGCTCTCCGACTCCGGCATCGGCCGCGAGATGCACGTCATCGTCGGTCAGGGCCAGCTCGACTCGATCCTCCACGCCACTCCCGAGGACCGCCGCGGGTTCATCGAGGAGGCAGCCGGGGTGCTCAAGCACCGCAAGCGCAAGGAGAAGGCGCTCCGCAAGCTCGACGCGACCGACGGCAACCTCAACCGGCTCCACGACCTCCTCACCGAGATCCGGCGCCAGCTCAAGCCGCTGGGCCGGCAGGCCGAGGTGGCCCGCCGGGCGGCCGGCGTCCAGGCCGAGGTCCGCGACGCCCGCAGCCGCCTCCTCGCCGACGACCTGGTGACCGCGCGCACCTCGCTCGAGCAGGAGCTCGCCGACGAGTCGGTGCTGGTGGAGCGGCGCACGTCGGTCGAGCAGGCCATCGCCGAGGCCCGGCAGACCGAGGCCTCGCTGGAGGCCGCGCTCCGCGACGAGCTGCCGGCGCTGTCGCAGGCGCAGGACACGTGGTTCTCCCTCAACGGCCTGCGGGAGCGGCTCCGTGGCACCCAGTCCCTCGCCGCCGAGCGGGTCCGAAACGCGGGAAGCGTCGAGGAGGTCAGCGAGTCGGGCCGCGACCCCGAGGAGCTCGACGCCGAGGCCGCCGCGGTCCGTGAGCAGGAGCAGGTCATCGAGGCGGAGGTCACCGAGCGGCGTACGTCGCTGGAGGAGGCCGTCGCCGCACGCCGCGCGGCCGAGGACGCCGCTGCCGAGGAAGAGCGCCGCGTCGCCGGTCTGCAGCGGGCCGCCGCCGACCGCCGGGAGGGGCTGGCCCGGCTACACGGCCAGGTCAACGCACTGCGCTCCCGGGCGCGAGCCGCCGAGGAGGAGCTGGGCCGGCTCGGCCAGGCGCGCGAGGACGCGGCCGCCCGCGCCGCCCGGGCCCAGCACGACTTCACGGCCCTGGAGACCAGGGTCGCCGGCCTCGACGCCGGCGAGGAGGGCCTCGACGCCGAGCACGAGGCCGCCGTGGCCGAGCTCGACGACCTCGACGAGCGGCTGACGAAGGCGCGCGAGGAGCTGCAGCAGGCCGAGCGCGAGCGGGCCTCGCTGCTGGCGCGCAAGGACGCTCTGGAGCTCGGGCTCAACCGCAAGGACGGTGCCGGGGCCCTGCTCGCGGCCTCCGACGACGTGTCCGGCCTCCTGGGCTCGGTGGCGGCGCTGCTGTCGGTGCGCGCCGGCTACGAGGCCGCGGTGGCCGGTGCGCTCGGGGCCGCCGCCGACGCCGTGGTGGTCGCCGACGCGGACGCCGCCGTGGGGGCCCTCGGACACCTCAAGGCCGACGACCTCGGCCGCGCCGGGATGCTGCTCGGCGGCGCACCCGTCACCGACCGCGACTGGCCCGGTCTCCCCGCCGGCGCGACGTACGCCGTCGACGTGGTCGAGGCGCCCGGTGAGCTCGACGGGGCGCTCGCCCGGCTGCTCTTCAAGACCGCCGTGGTCGACGACCTCGCGACCGCCCGGGCCCTGGTGTCCGAGGCGCCCGACGTGACTGCGGTGACCCGCGACGGCGACGTGTTCGGCGCCCACTTCGCGACCGGCGGCTCCTCCAGCCAGCCGAGCCTGCTCGAGATCCAGGCCGCCGTCGACGACGCCACCGACCAGTTGGCCGAGGCGACCGCGTCGGTCGAGCGGCTCGGCTTCGACATCTCCCGCCTCGAGGCGGAGCGCCACAGCGCGCGCCAGCGCGTCGACGTCGCGCTGGCCAAGCTCCACGAGTCCGACGCCACCCTGGCCGCCGTGGCCGAGGAGCTCGGCCAGTACGGCTCCCAGGCCCGGGCGGCCCGGGGTGAGGCGGAGCGGCTCGCCGCGGCCATCACCCGGGCCGAGGAGGCGCGCGACGCCGACCTCGCCGGCCTCGCGGAGCTCGAGCAGCGGCTCGCCACCGCCGAGGACGCACCCGAGGAGGAGCCGGACACCTCCACGCGTGAGCAGCTCGCCGAGGCCGCCCGCGAGGCACGGCAGGGTGAGATGGACGCCCGGCTGGGGCTGCGGACCGCCGAGGAACGTGCCCGGGCGCTGCACGGACGGGCCGACCAGCTCGCGCGCGCCGCGCAGGCCGAGCGCGAGTCGCGAGCGCGTGCCGCCGAGCGGCGCGAGCGGCTGCTGCGCGAGGGCCGGGCAGCCGAGGCGGTCGGTGTCGCCGTCGGCGTGGTGCTCCAGCGTCTCGAGGTCTCCATCCACCGGGCCGCCGAGGCGCGCGCAGCGGTCGAGGCCAGCCGGAGCGAGCGTGAGCAGCAGCTCCTCACGGTCCGTGGCGCCCTGCGCGACCTGTCCCGCGAGCACGACGAGCTGGTCAACTCCGTGCACCGTGACGAGATGGCCCGCACCCAGCAGCGGATGCGCATCGAGCAGCTCGAGGAGCGCGCGCTCGAGGAGCTCGGCCTCGACCCCGACGCGCTCGTCGCCGACTACGGCCCCGAGGTCCCCGTGCCCTTCACCGGTGACGTCGAGGAGGGCCAGGAGGTCCCCGAGCCGACGCCGTACGTGCGGGAGGAGCAGCAGAAGCGGCTGCGGACCGCCGAGCGGGCGCTCTCGATGCTCGGACGGGTCAACCCGCTGGCCCTCGAGGAGTTCTCGGCCATGGAGGAGCGCCACAAGTTCCTCACCGAGCAGCTCGAGGACCTCAAGAAGACGCGCCGTGACCTGCTCGACATCGTCCGCGAGGTAGACGCCCGGGTGGAGGAGGTCTTCACCACGGCGTACGCCGACGTGAGCAAGGCCTTCGACGCCACCTTCGCCCGGCTCTTCCCGGGCGGCGAGGGACGTCTGGTGCTCACCGACCCCGGCGACATGCTGGCCACGGGCGTCGAGGTCGAGGCCCGGCCTCCGGGCAAGAAGGTCAAGCGGCTCTCGCTGCTCTCCGGTGGCGAGCGGTCGCTGGTCGCCGTCGCCTTCCTCGTGGCTCTCTTCAAGGCCCGTCCGTCGCCGTTCTACATCCTCGACGAGGTCGAGGCGGCGCTCGACGACACCAACCTCGGTCGCCTCCTGCAGATCTACGAGGAGCTGCGCGAGAACTCCCAGCTCCTGGTCATCACCCACCAGAAGCGGACCATGGAGGTCGGCGACGCCCTCTACGGCGTCACCATGCGCGGCGACGGCGTGTCGACCGTGATCAGCCAGCGGCTCCGCGATGCCGAGCCCGCCTGAGCGCACGGTCCTCTACCGGGCGCGGGTCTTCGACACCCCGGAGGACCCGTTCGCGGGCGCCGGGTTCCGCTACGGCGAGGACGTGGGGCTCGTGGTCGCGGGCGGGGTCATCGTGGGCCGCGGCGACTTCGCCGACGTACGGCGCGACCACCCCGACGCCTGGGTCATCGACGTGCGCGACGGCGTGCTCCTGCCGGGACTGGTCGACACCCACGTCCACTTCCCCCAGGTGCGGGCCATGGGGGCGCTGGGGATGCCGCTGCTGGAGTGGCTGGACCGCTGCGCGCTGCCGGAGGAGATGCGGCTCGCGGACCAGCGGCACGCCGCTGCGATCGCCGGCGAGTTCGTGTCGGGGCTGGTGGCGGCCGGCACCACGAGCGCCCTGGTGTTCGGCTCCCACTACGCCGCCGCCGTCGACGCGCTGTTCGCCGAGGCCGCGCGGTTCGGGCTCCGGATCACCAGCGGGCTCGTCGTCAGCGACCGCAACCTCCCCGACCCGCTGCTGACCACCCCGGGGCGGTCCCGCGACGAGGCGCTGGCGCTGGCGGAACGGTGGCACGGGACCGGCCGGGCCCGCTACGCCGTCACGCCACGCTTCTCGCTCTCGGCGGGGGAGGAGCTGCTGCGGTCGTGCGGCGAGGTGCTCGAGGGCGTCGACGGCGCCTGGTTCACCTCCCACGTCAACGAGAACCCGGCCGAGGTCGCCGTCGTCCGTGACCTCTTCCCGGAGCACCGGCACTACGTCGACACCTATGCCGCCTTCGGGCTGCTTGGCCCGCGAGCGGTCCTGGCCCACGACGTGCACCCGCTCGACGAGGAGCTGGAGGTGCTGGGCGCGACGCGGACGGTGGTGTCCCACTGCCCGAGCAGCAACGCCGCCCTCGGGAGCGGATCGTTCCCGTTCCGGCGCCATCTCGACGCCGGTGTCCGGGTGGCGCTCGGGTGCGACGTCGGTGCCGGCACCGGCTTCTCGCTGTTCAAGGAGGGGCTGCAGGCCTACTTCACCCAGAGCCTGCTCGGGCCGGACGGGATCCCGTTGACTGCGGCCCACCTGCTCTGGCTGGCCACGACGGCGGGTGCGAGGGCGCTCGGTCTCGACGACGTCGGCCACCTGAGCCCCGGCATGGCCTTCGACGCCGTCTGCGTCCGGCCCCGGGCGGGGACGGCGCTGGACGTCTGCGTCCGGCATGCCGAGTCACCCGACGACCTGATCGGCAAGGTCTTCGCGCTGGCCGGCGACGCCGACGTCGCCGACGTCTGGATCGGCGGCCAGCAGATCGCCTCCGGCGGCTTCCGCCGCCCGCTCTCCTGAGGAGGGCCCCGGCTTGGCTAGGGTGTCGCCCGCCGGCACCGGAGCCGGCCCCACGACGAGAGGGTGACCGTGAAGAACGTGCTCATCACCGGCGGTGCCGGGTTCATCGGCGTCCACCTCGCCGACCACCTGACCGCCAGCGGCGACTACACCGTGACCGTCATCGACAACGAGTCGCTGGGCGACCGCCGGAACCTCGACCTGGAGCAGGTGCGGTTCGTCCCGGGCGACCTGCGCGACGCCGACCAGCTCCGCGAGGCGCTGGAGGGGCAGGACGCGGTGGTCCACCTGGCCGCCGACACCCGGGTCATGGACAGCATCGAGGACCCCGCCCACAACTTCGAGAACAACGTGGTGGGGACGTTCAACCTGCTGGAGCTCTGCCGCGAGCTGGGTGTCGGGCGCATCGTGGCTGCCTCGACGGGCGGCGCCATCGTGGGTGACGTACCGCCGCCGGTCCACGAGCGGATGGCGGCGCAGCCGACCTCGCCGTACGGCGCCTCGAAGCTGATGCTGGAGGGCTACCTGAGTGCCTACTCCGGCTCCTACGGCATGAGCGGGTGTGCCCTCCGGTTCTCCAACATCTACGGACCGAAGTCCTTCCACAAGGGCTCGGTGGTGGCCCACTTCTTCAAGCGGATCCTGTCCGGCGAGCCGCTGGTCGTCTACGGCGACGGCAGCCAGGCGCGCGACTTCCTCTACGTCGGAGACCTCGTCGAGGGTATCCGCACGGCGATCGACAGCGATGCCACCGGCGCCTACCAGCTCGGCAGCGGCGAGCCCACCACGGTCAACGAGCTCCTCGACCTGATGCGCGCCACGACCGGACAAGAGCTCGACGTGGTCTACGAGGACTTCCGCTCCGGCGAGGTCCGGCGCACCTGGTGCGAGATCGACAAGGCCCGGGAGGGCATCGGCTTCGCACCGGTCACGAAGCTGGAGGAAGGTCTCGCGCGGACGTGGGAGTGGTTCCGGGCACGGGACGTCGGCTGACAGCCACTAGGGTCGTGGCCATGTGGAAGAGGTCGGTCAACGGCGCACTGCGCCGGCTCACCGGTTACCAGCTGGAGCGGGTCGGGACGGACGGTGGAGCGGGAAGGAGCCTCACGGGGACGGGCGAGCGCCTGCGCGAGACGGAGGCCAAGCTCACCACCACCCGTGAGGAGCTCCGGAAGTCGCGGAACCGCGCCCGCAAGCTCACGGAGCGGGCCGAGAAGGCGCAGTCGAGGGCGGAGGCCGCCAAGCGACGTCTCGCCGAGCTGAGGCGGAAGCAGAAGGCTGTCCCGCGCCATGTCGACGACCCGGCTGCGCGCATCCTGGAGCGCTCGCAGGAGCGGACCATGACCGACCACGCCAAGCTCTACGGCCTGATCGAGGCCACGCGCTACATCGCCCGGCACGCGGTCCCGGGCGCCGTCGTCGAGTGCGGGGTGTGGCGCGGCGGGAGCATGCAGGCCGTGGCGTGGACGTTGCTCGACGAGGGCACACCGGACCGTGCGCTGCACCTCTTCGACACCTACGAGGGCATGCCGCCCCCCACCGACAAGGACCGGCGTCCGAACGCCAGCGCGGCGGAGCTGCTGGCCCAGCACGACAAGGACCACCGGGTGTGGGCCATCGCCGGGTTGGACGACGTGCAGGAGGGGATGCAGGAGACGGGCTACCCGAGCGAGCTGATCCACTACCACGCCGGCCTGGTCGAGGACACGGTGCCGAGCCAGGCGCCGGAGCAGATCGCGCTGCTGCGGCTCGACACGGACTGGTACGAGTCGACCAAGCACGAGCTCGAGCACCTCTACGACCGGCTGTCGCCCGGTGGTGTGCTGATCCTCGACGACTACGGCGACTGGGAGGGCGCCCGCCAGGCCACCGACGAGTTCCTCGCCGCGCGCAAGGAACCTCTGCTGCTCGTTCCCCTCGGTTCGGGTCGGCTGGCTGTGAAGCCGCGCCTGTGACGAGGCCGACGGGTGCACGCAGTGCGCCATGGCTGACGACGTGACCGCACGGGGACGGGTCCGACAGGCCTGGTCGCGGTGGCGGCGCGGGGCCGACACGCCTTCCGCGCCTCCCGCGGCGCCGGTCGTGGAGCGGCCGACCCGGCTGGGGCCGGCACTGGACGACGCAGTCAGCCGGGCGCGGTCGCGGATGATGCCGCCCGGGGCCGACTCCGACTACGACCTCGCGCGCGAGCACTTCGACATCGCCCACTTCTTCCTGCAGGCGCGGGGTCTCGCAGAGGACGACCGCATCGACCCGTTGCGCCACTTCCTGCGCAACGGGCCGGATGCCAAGGCCAGTCCCGAGATCAACTTCGACATGCGGTCCTACCTGCAACGGCATCCCGAGCGACGTGACGGCACCGGTCGCAGCCCGTGGCTGGCGTGGCTCGAGGAGGGCCGGGCGCAGGGAGAGATCGCCGATCCGGCCCCGGGGCTCGCCGAGATCTCCCGGGTGCTCGACACGGACCCGCACGAGCTGGCTGACGCCCTCGTCCGGACCCGGTCCGATCTCCAGGAGCGGTTGCGTCACGGCACGTTGGGGCAGATGTTCGCGCAGGCGGTCGAGGTCGAGCCCCTCATCGGCGAGGCCTGGTCGGAGACCGCCCGCCCCGTGATCCCCCCGATGGACTCACCGACCATCGCCGGTCAGGTCGCCGCGCTCCATCAGTGCCACGACCAGGCCGGCTTCGCCACTGCACGCCTCGTGCTGGTCGTCAAGCGCCCTCGGTGGGGCGGGGGACGCCGCATGGAGGGCCACCTCGCCCACGCACTCGCGCCCGTGGTAGGGGCGGACCGGATCGTGGTCGTCTACACCGACGACACCGGGACCACGCCGCCCGACCGGTTCCCGGCCGGCGTCCGGGAGGTCGACCTGGCGACGGCCGTCGGCGACCTCGAAGCGGAGCCCGCCCAGCGCGTCCTGGTCGAGCTGGTCCGCTCGTTCCGGGCCGACGCGGTGGTCGTCGTCAACTCCGACCTCATGTACGCCGCGCTGGCCACCTACGGACGGGCACTGCGCGCCTCCGAGCGGGTCTTTCTCATGCTCTTCTGCAACGAGCAGCTGGCGCTCGGCAACTGGGTGGGCCTGCCGCTGCGCCAGGTCTACCGCAACTTCGACCAGGTGGCGGGGGTGCTCACCGACAGCGAGTACCTCGCGGGCTGGCTGCGCGACCGGCACCAGCTGGGAGAGGAGGACGGGGCGAAGATCCAGGCCCTCCGGGCGCCGGTCGACGCGACCCTGCCCGAGTCGACGGCCCCGACACCCGCTGCCGGACGCCGACCGCAGGTGTTCTGGGCAGGGCGGTGGGACCGGCAGAAGCGCGTCGACGTGCTCATGGAGATCGCGAGCCGGATGCCCGACGTCGACTTCCGCGTGTGGGGCGAGACCGTGATGCCCGGGGGCCGCCGCGGTGCCGCCCCGGCCAACGTCGCCCTGGAGGGCCGCTACGGCCACATCTCCGAGGTCGCCCTCGACGACGCCGACGCCTGGCTCTACACCTCGGCCTGGGACGGGGTCCCGAGCCAGCTGCTCGAGGTCGGCATGACCGGAGTGCCCCTGGTCGGGAGCCTGGTGGGCGGCACCGGTGAGGTCCTCAGCCCGGAGGACGCCTGGCCGGTCACGGAGCCGGAGGACCCGGCCGCCTACGTCGCCGCACTCCGGGAGGTGCTGACGGACCCGGTGGGGGCCCGCCGACGCTCCCACGCGCTCCGCGAGCGGCTGCTCCGGGAGCGGTCCGCGACCGACTTCGCGGCCCATGTCGCGCAGGTGCTGCTGGTCGACGGTGGGGGTGAGGACTCGTGACCGACCTGACCCTGGTGGTGACGGCACACGACGAGACGACGGTGTGCGGGCCCACGATGCGCTCGGCGGACATCGCGGTGGCGGCTGCCCGGGAGCGGGGGTACGTCGTGCAGGCCGTCATCGCCCTCGACGCGCCCACGGATGCGACCTCTCGCTACTTCGACCAGCCCCACTTCGACCACTGGGAACGGCGCGTCCTCCACGAGCGTGACCTGGGGAGGGTCCGCAACGCGGTGCTCGCCGACGTCGACGGCCGCCACGTCGCCTTTCTCGACGCGGACGACCTGTTCAGCGAGAACTGGCTGGCCGAGGGTGTCGCAGCCCTCGACGCCGCCGCCGAGGAGGGTCGCCGCGCGATCGCCCATCCCGAGCTCAACGTGATCTTCGACGGCCGACAGGCGGTGCGCCTCAACATCGCTCAGGACTCGCTCCTGTTCACGCCGCACTACCTGTACGTCCGTCACTACTACGACTCGCTGTGCCTGGCGCCGCGCGCCGCCCACCTCGAGATCCCCTATGTGTCGCGAGACATCCCGAACGGCCTCTCCTTCCAGGACTACCAGTTCACGATCGAGACGATGGCTGCCGGCTGGGAGCACCTCGTGGTGCCCGACACGATCATCTTCAAGCGGCGGCGCGACTTCTCGCTGGTGACCGAGAGCAACGGCCGCAGCTCGCTCGTCAGGTCCCTGCCTGCGATGGCGGTCGACCGGGTGCGGGCTCTCGGTCGACGGGACTGAGTCAACCCCGTCGCGCCTCGCGCTCGGCCAGCCTGCGCAGCTCGGGACGCAGGCCGTCAGGAAGCTCCGCGACCTCGCAGAGATGATCGACGCGTGCGGGGTCGAGGCTCTGCTCCATCACACTCCCGCCGTCCTTGCGGGGCGTGGGGAAGAGCGGGCCGCTGCGGTCGCCGACGAACTCCCGTGCCACGACGCGGTTCGACTCCTCCCACTGCTCCATGAAGGCGTCGAGCTGCCGTGGTGGCAGCGAGAGAGTCGGGCCAGTCGAGGAGCTGCCCAGCCGGGAGGCGACGCTGCGGTTGTCGATCAGACCCGGGATGGCACCCTCGTGCTCGACCCGGTAGAGGTTCAGGATGCGCAGGAACTCCACGCTCTCGGCGTCGAGGCTGACGTTGCGGTGGGTGACCGAGGTCAACGGGACCCCCGTCGCCTCGATACCGGCGGCCTCGAGAAAGTCCTCGAACAGCGATCCCCGGAGCAGGCACGCCGGGTCGAGCCGACGCACGACGAGCGGATCGGGCCCGAGGATCTTCCGGTGCTTGCGGAGCCGGGAGGCGTAGTCGTAGAGATCGGACATGTCCTCGTTGGCCCAGTCGGCCAACCGGGTGGTCCAGCCGATCTTCACCCCCTGCTGGTATCGACTGACCATGTGCTCGTCCTGGCGCCGCAGGTAGACGACCACACGTACCCGCCGGGCCACCTGGTCGGTGAAGCGTCGCAGCCTCGTGAGCGCGGCGTCGGACGACTTGTAGATCTCCTCGTCCGACAGCAGCACCCGGTCGAGGCCGGAGTCTTCGATCTCGGCCAGCAGGCGGCGCCGGAACCTTCGTCTGAAGATCCGTGGGTCGGACTGCCGCTGGCGCTGCCAGTGCGGGGTGGCCACCAGCTCGTCACCGTCGCGGATGAAGAGGCTGAGCTTGCCGTGGCGGGCCCGGCCGGGGGAGCTCGGGTAGAGCACGCCGAGCTCAGCGAGCCGGTCGCGGTTGTCGCGCAGGAAGAACTGCAGCGAGGTGCTGCCCGCCTTGCCCGTCCCGATGTGCAGCACCAGGTCCACGGGGACTCGGGGAGCATCCGCGGGTCCGGATTGGCGTGGAGTCACCTGGTGCCCGCCTCGGGGCGAGAGACCGCCGCCTCGCGCTCGGCCAGGCGGCGCACCGGTTCCCTGAGACGCCGGGGGAGCTCGGTGATGTCGAACAGGTCGGGCAGGCGAGACGGGTCGAGGTACTGGTGCACGGTCGTGCCCTCGGTCTTGCGTGGGACGTGGAACAGATCTCCGTCCTCGCCGAAGTACTTGCTCGCCACCTCGCGGTTCCCGGCCTCCCACCTGGCCATGAAGGCGTCCAGGACCGTGCCGGGAAGCGTGAGCGTCGGACCCTGACACGCAGCCGTGAGTCGTTTGGTGAGCTTGCGGTTGTTGAGGCGCCCCGGGCGTCCGCCCTCCGCCTCGACCCGGTGCAGGTTGACGAGTCGCAGGAACTCCACCGACTCGGCGTCGAGGCTCTCGTTGCGGCGGGGCACGGGCTGCAGCTGCTGGCCGGGGATGGCGATTCCAGCCGCGTCTAGGAAGTCCTCGATGAGCGAGCCCTCTCGGAACTCGCTCCTGTCGAAGCGACGCACGATCAGCTGGGTCGGCTGGACCAGCCGTTCCCATGCCCTCAGTCGCCCGGCGAAGTCGTAAACACCGACCAGGTCGATCTCGTCCGTGCGGTCTGCCATCCTGCGCACCTCGCCCGTCTTCACAGCCTGCTGGTAGCGGCTGACCAGGTGGTCGTCCTGTCGGCGCAGGTAGCACACCACGCGCAGGGACTGCGCGTGGGCGCTCGTGAAGTCTCCGAGGATGCGCAGGGATGCGTCGGGGGCCCTGAACACCGCTTCGTCGGAGAGAACGACCCGAGACGCGCCGCTCCGCTCGACCTCGTCGAGCAGGGCTCGACGGAACGCTTCGCGAAAGCCCGCGGGTGAGTGATCGATGACCTCGCGCCAGCGCGGGTCCCGACGCTCCCGGTGGGCCACCCGACTCCCCGAGAAGGTCGCGTCCGGCGTGATGAACAAGCCGAGGCGCAGGTGGCGCACCTGTCCAGGGGTGGTCGGGTAGAGCACCCCGTGCTCGAGCAGCGTCGCGCGGTTCGTCCTGAGGAACGTCTGGATGGTGGAGGTACCGGTCTTGCCCATGCCGGGGTGGAGGACGAGATGCATCTGCTACCCGTCCTCCCGGTCGATCAAGCGGCACAGCGGCTCCCGAAGATCGCCGTCGACGCCGGCTACCTCGAGCAGGTGGCCCACGCGCGACGGATCGAGGCGTTGCAGGCTCGTGGTGCCGCTGTCCTTGCGCGGGGAGCGGAACAGCACGCCGGACGAGTCGGCCAGGTAGCGGGTGGCGACCTTGCGGTTGGACTCCTCCCACTGCGACATGAACTCATCGAGGAGGTCGTCGGGGAGGGTCAGCGTGGGTCCGGTCGACGCCTCGGCGAGCCTGGCGGCCACCTGCCGGTTGTCGATGTGGCCCGGCACCGCACCCTCGCGCTCCACGCGATGCAGGTTCAGGAGCCGGAGGAACTCCACCGCCTCGGCGTCCAGGCTCACGTTGCGCTCGGTCACCGGTTCGAGCTCGTCGACCCCGGCGTCCACCCCGACCGCATCGAGGAAGTCCTGGAACAGCGAGCCGCCCAGCATGCTGTCGCGCTCGAAACGACGTACCACCACCGACGCGGGCTCGAGGACCTCCTCCCACAGGTCCAGGCGCGCGTGGTAGTCGTAGGTCTCCGACAGGTCCATGGCGCGGGTCCGCTCGGCCAGACGTCGGGTCTCGCCGACCTTGACCACCTGTTGGTACCGGCTGACGAGATGGTCGTCCTGACGCCGGAGGTAGCACACGATGGTGCTTCGCCAGCCGTGCGACTCGGCGAAGTCACGGAGCCGCCGCATGGCTGCTGCGGGCATGCCGTAGAGGGCTTCGTCGGACACGAGAACCCGGGGAGTCCCGGCGTCGGCGATCTCGGCGAGCAGCTCCCGCTCGAACCGCCGACGGAACTCGGCGGGGGTCGCGGCCTTTGCGCGCTTCCAGGAGGGGGTCGAGAGCAGTGCCTGGTCCGGCTTGATGTAGAGCCCGAAGCGCGTGTGCCGGGTGGACCCGGGCGCGCGCGGGTAGAGCACCCCGTGGGCCACCAGGTGGTCGCGGTTCTGGTGGAGGAAGGCCTGGAGGGAGGACGTTCCTGTCTTGCCGGTCCCGATGTGGAGCACCAGGTCCTGGGTGGTGTTCCCGGACGAGGGGGACGCCGTCTGGCGTCCGCGGAGGCGGGGCGGATTCATCGGCGTCAGCCTCTCACGAGGAAACGGTCACGTGTCACAAGCGGCATGGTCGCGAGCAGGTGCCTCGCGCCGTCTAGGGTGTGGCGCGTGGCGTCGACAGCGGGCAGATCGGGCCGCCCTCTCGGGTGGGCCCCCAGCCACCCCAGGAGGCGGGATCGGTGACGGGCAGCCCACGTTCCCTCTCGGCCAGGATCCGCACCAAGGCGGCCGGCCTCCGGAGGAGGTTGCCGGTCCCGGCGACCCGGGAGGCCCCGATGGTCTCCTTCGTCCCCGTACCCGATCCGGTGCCCGAGACCACACACCTCGGGCCGGTCATGGACGAGCAGGTCTTCCGCGCACAGCTGGCCATGCGACCCCCCGGGGAGGACGCCGACTACGACCTGCTCCGGGCGAACTTCGACACGCGTCACTACCTGCTCCAGACCCCGGAGCTCCTGAACCAGCGGGGCGTGGACCTCATCGAGCACTTCCTCGAGCACGGCGTCGACCGGGGGCTCAGCCCGCACCCCGATTTCTCCATGAGCAACTACCTCGGTCGGTTCCCCCGGCGGGCACAGGGGCGTGAGCGCAGCCCCTACCTCGCGTGGCTCAAGCGGGGTCGGGACGCGGGGGAGATCGCCGACCCCACGCCGCGCGTGATGCGGATGGCACAGGTCCTCGGCCTGCCGCCCGCGGAGCTGGTCGACACGATGGCCGAACGCCGCCGAGACCTCCAGGATCGGTTTCGGACGGGCACGCTCGGAGCCATGATGGCCAAGGCGGCTGAGATCGAACCCCTGATCGGGGCGGCCTGGACTGAGGTGGCCGATCCCAAGCTGCTTCCGTTGAGCACCGCCCCCGTGGCCGATCAGCAGCACGCCCTGTTCCGCGCACACGAGGATCTGGGGTGGCGCCAGGCCCGGCTCGTCCTGGTCATCAACCGCGCACGCTGGGGCGGCGGCCGCCGCCTGGAAGGGCACCTCGCCCACGCCCTCGTCGGCGACCTGGCTCCCGACGACATCGTGGTCATCTACACCGACGACAGCACGACGTCCCCCCAGGGGCGTTTCCCCGACGGCGTCAGGGAGCTCGACTTCGCGCAGCTGACCGCCCACATGCCCAAGGAGCACGCCCAGCGATCCCTCGTCGTGTTGCTGCGGTCGCTCCGGGCGGACGCCATCGTCACCATCAACTCGCGGATGCTATACCACGCCTTGCGCACGTACGGGCGTGCGCTGACCGCGACCGAGCGGGTCTTTCTCTGCTTCTTCTGCAACGAGCAGTCCGGTCTCGGAACCTGGGAGGGCTGGAGCCTCCGCTACTTCTACCGGGCCTTCGACGACGTCGCCGGCGTGATCACCGACAGCGAGTACCTCGCCGGTGAGCTGACGCGGATGTACCGGGTGACGGATGCAGCGCGGTCCCGGATCCACGTCTTCCGTGCCCCCGTCGACGACTCGCTGCCGACCCCGGCCCACGAGCCGTCGCCGACCGGCAGGCCGCAGGTGTTCTGGGCCGGTCGGTGGGATCGGCAGAAGCGCGTGCCGCTGCTGCTCGAGGTGGCTGGTCTGATGCCAGACGTGGACTTCCGGGTCTGGGGCGAGACCGTCATGGGGGGCCAGCCCCCGGAGGCGCCGGCCAACCTGAGCATCGAGGGCCGCTACGGGCACATCACGGAGATCCCCCTCGCCGAGGCCGACGCCTGGCTCTACACCTCGGGCTGGGACGGGGTCCCGAGCCAGCTCCTGGAGGTGGCGATGACCGGGATCCCGATCGTGGCGACCCAGGTCGGTGGTACCGGCGAGGTCGTCAGCGAGGCCGACGCCTGGCCGGTCGACGCCGAGGCGGGCGCGGCGGCCTACGAGCGTGCCATCCGTGAGGTTCTCGCAGATCCGGGGGAGGCGCGCAGGCGCGCGGCTGCGCTCCGCGAGCGGCTGCTGCAGGACCGCACGATCGAGCAGTTCACCGATCGCGCCCGCCGGGTCCTCCTGGAGAGCCGGGAAGGTGGTGAGGGCACATGACCGCCGTCGACCTGTCGCTGGTCGTGACAGCGCACAACGAGACCTTCGTGTGCGGGCCCACGATGACGGCGGCCGATCTCGCGGTGCAGGCCGCGCGAGACGCCGGCTACACCGTCCAGACCATCGTCGCGCTGGACAAGGCGACACCCGAGACCACCGACTACTTCCACCAACCGGCCTTCGACCACTGGGAGCGCTGGGAGATGGACCACGGCGACCTCGGCAGGGTCCGGAACGCACTCATCCCGAGAACGGACGGCCGACACATCGCCTTCCTCGACGCCGATGACCTGTTCAGCGAGAACTGGCTGGCCAGGGGCCTGGACACGCTCACGGCCGCAGAAGCCCGGGGTGAGCGTGTGATCGCCCACCCGGAGGTCAACATCGTCTTCGACGGCGGCAAGTACCTGCTCCAGAACGTCGACCAGGACTCCCCGCTGTTCACGCCGTACTTCCTCTACGTCCGCAACGGCTACGACTCGCTCTGCCTCACCCCCCGGGAGGCACACCTCGAGGTGCCCTACGTGCACCGGGACATCCCGAACGGGCTCTCGTTCCAGGACTGGCAGTTCGCCGTCGAGACGATGTCGCGCGGGTGGAGGCACGTGGTGGTGCGCGACACGATCATCTTCAAGCGGCGCCGTGACTTCTCGCTCGTGGTCGAGAGCAGTGGGCGCAAGTCCATCCTGCGGTCGCTGCCGGAGATGACCATCGACCGGATCCGCGACCTGCATCGCTGACTACGGCCCCCCAAGGCCGCGCTGCTGACGTAGGACTCAGTACCCGTAGAGCTCGAAGTCCTTCTCGTAGATGCGTTCCGCCCGGCGTACCAGGTCTGGCCGGTTGGCATAGACGCTCTCGGGCGTCTGGTGCCGTGAGGAGTTGCGCCTCTCCCACGGCAGCGCGGGAAGACCTGCCTCGTCCCGAATCCGTTGCAGGTCCGCGTCGAAGCTCTCGACCCGACCGACGCGGTCATAGGCGACCAGCGGGTGCAGGAGATTGACGTGCTGCGGCCGCCAGTGCGGGTCCATGTCGATCACGGGCTGGAGCTCCACAGCGCTGAGGAACTGCTCGAACGAGATCTGCTCTGCTGGATCCTGCGGCACGTCGAGCATGGCCTGCATCCGGGTGCGCCACCTGGGGTTGTCCGCCACCTTGTCCCAATAGACCGATTCGAGTCGGCGCAGGGGGTGTCGGACGAAGGTGAACCGAAAGGCCGTTCCGCGGATCATGCTGAGCACGCGTCGTCGGCCCACCTGCCGGATGGACGGCAGCCGGTGCTCCTGATGGATGTTCGTGGGACGGAAGTTCTTCTCGCCCGTGTGGATCCTGTCCAACCACAGCAGCAGGGTCGAGCACGCGGCCTTCGGGTTCTTGACGTACAGCAGGTCGTGGGACGGCAGTGGCTTCAGGTAGGTGCTGATCCGCGAGTTCGGGAAGTACGACTGGAGCTCGCGCCACGTGACGCCGCCCCGGCCCCCGTCCGGGGCGGCGTCAGGCAGGGACTCCTCGGTCATTCGGCGGGTGCGGTGGCCTTCGCGGCGGCGGCGTCATCGCTCCAGACCGAGACGCACGGGATCTTCGACTCGTCGCAGCGGTCGGCGTACTTCTTCGTGATCTCGGTGACCTCCTCCATCAGGCCCTCGCTGAGGGTGATGGGGGTGAGGCCGAGGTGCAGGAAGCGCTCGTTGGCGACGTGGAGCTCGTTCTCGTCGGCCTCGTTGCGGGGGTTGGGCAGGTTCGCGACCTTCACCCCGGTGCGGTCCGAGATCATCTTCGCCAGGTCGCGGACGCGGTGCGTCTCGGTCATCTGGTTGAAGATCTGGACGCGGTCTTCCCGGGCGGGAGGGTTGCCGAGCGCCAGCTCGATGCACTTCACCGTGTCCTGGATGTGGATGAAGGCGCGGGTCTGGCCGCCGGTCCCGTGCACGGTCAGCGGGTAGCCGATCGCGGCCTGCATCAGGAACCGGTTGAGGACCGTGCCGTAGTCGCCGTCGTAGTCGAACCGGTTGATGAGGCGCTCGTCCTGCCGGGTCTCGGCGGTCTGCGTCCCCCACACGATGCCCTGGTGGAGGTCGGTGACCCGGACGTGGTCGTTCTTGTTGTAGTAGGCGAAGAGCAGCTGGTCCTGCGTCTTCGTCATGTGGTAGATGCTGCCCGGGTTGGCGGGGTAGAGGATCTCCTGGTCGACCAGGCCGTTGCCCGTGTCCACCTTCACCTGCAGGTAGCCCTCGGGGATCTTCATGCCGGCGGTGCCGTAGCCGTAGACGCCCATCGTGCCGAGGTGGACGACGTGGATGTCCAGCCCGCTCTCGACCACCGCGGCCAGCACGTTGTTGGTCGCGTTGAGGTTGTTGCTGACGGTGTAGCGCTTGTGGCGGCTGCTCTTCATGGAGTAGGGCGCCGCCCGCTGCTCGGCGAAGTGGACCAGCGCGTCGGGCTGCCAGTCCTCCAGCAGGTCCAGCAGCCGCTGGTAGTTGATGGCGACGTCGATGTCGTGGAAGGCGATCTCCTTGCCGGAGACCTCCTGCCACGCGCGCAGCCGCTCGCCCATGTGCCGGATCGGGGTGAGCGAGGAGACCTCGAGCTCGATGTCGATCTTGCGACGGGACAGGTTGTCGACGATGGCGACCTCGTGACCCTGCGCCGACAGGTGCAGGGCGGTGGGCCATCCGCAGAATCCGTCTCCACCGAGGATGAGTACGCGCATTGCTTTCCCTTCATCGTTCACCGAGGCCGCGGTCTGCGGCTCGAGCTGCGAGCGTTGGTCGTCTGACGAGTCGATGCTGTGTTCGGGGGTGACCGGGGCGGCCGCCGCCACCTGCGGCTGCCCCTCGGGCTGGCTGGCCGCGGCGCGCTGCATCCGCCCCGTGGCCGGGTCGAAGTGGACGCCGCACTCCTTGACGGCGTCGACCTCCCACCACCAGCGACCGGCCCGGGGGTCCTCCCCGGGCGACACCGCACGGGTGCAGGGGGCGCAGCCGATGCTGGTGTAGCCCCGGTCGTAGAGCTTGTTGTAGGGCACCGCGTGGTCGTGGATGTAGGCCCAGACCTGGTCGGTGGTCCACTCGAGCATGGGGTTGAACTTCTCGAGGCCGTAGTCGTCGTCCCACGACCGCACGCTGAGGTCCCGACGCGTGACTGACTGCTCGCGACGGAGGCCGGTGAGCCAGGCCCGCTTGCCGGACAGGACCCGGCGCAGCGGAGCGACCTTCCGGACCCCGCAGCAGCCGTGACGGAGCTCGACGGCGTCGTAGAACCCGTTCTGCCCGTGCTCGGCGGTCCACGCCGCCACCTCGACGGGGTCGGGGTTGACCATCTCGATCATGTGGCCGTAGCGGGTGTGCACGCTGTGGGCCAGCGCGTGCGTCTCCTCCGGGAGCCGACCCGTGTCGATGCTGAAGATCCCGATGTCGAGGTCGTGCTCGGCGATGAGGTCGGTCATGACCATGCTCTCGGGACCGAACGCGTTGGCCAGCACGGCGGGGGTGTGCTCGGAGGCGATGGTTCGGAGGACCTCGAGGGTCTCCGAGAGGGCATCGCGGTAGTCCAACGAAACCCCCTGGTCCTGTGGTGCGACCGGCGCGAGCTGACTCGCGATGCTAACACCGGGACTCGCTGGTTCCCGGCATCGCGGCGGGCACCAGGACCCACCTCCATAATCGCTGCATGCCGCAGCACCGCCCCACCCGCGCCGACTACGTCCACTGGCAGCAGGCCACGACCCGGTGGGCCGACATCGACGTCTACGGCCACATGAACAACGCTCGCTACTTCGAGCTCATCGACACCGTCGTCAACAACCACCTCGCGGCGGCGACGGGCGTCGACATCCGGGAGCTTCCGGCGATCGGCGTCGTCGCGGAGGTCGGGTGCCGCTACTTCGCCGAGGTGGGCTACCCCGACCCCGTCGACCTGGGGGTGGTCGTCGACCGGGTCGGCCGGTCGTCGGTGGTCTACCGCGTGGGGCTCTTCCAGGGCGGTGAGGAGGCGGCGGCCGAGGGGCGCTTCGTCCACGTGTACGTCGACAACGACGACCCCGCCCGCCCGGTCGTGCCGATGCCCGAGCAGATCCGGGACGCGGTCACCCCGCTGCTGCGCGCCTGAGTGACCACGGAGCGGTCGCCGACGTGCGTCCGGCGAGGTGGCTGTGGGACTGTGGAGCCCTCGTCTCGGGCGGAAGGAACCCCCCTCGTGCTCTTCTTCGCATTCACCCTGGCCGTCATCATGGGCGTCGCCGGGCTGGTCGTGGCCTTCGTCGCCTTCCCTCACCGCGGCCAGCAGCTGCCCGGTGTCCCGTGGCTCGGGGAGACCCTGAGCAGGGCAGTCGGCTCGCTGCCCACCATCGCCGACGGCGAGCTCGACCCCGTGCCCGACGGCGAGCTCGACCGTGGGGCGGACCGCGACCGGGAGACGCTGGTCCGCCTCTGATTGGATTCACCCATGGGTGAGCTGCTCTACCTGATCGTCGCGATCGCGGTCCTCGGCGTCCTCCTCGTCGTCGGCCTGCTGGCGCGGACGCGTCGGGGCCGACCGGTGCCACCGCGCGCCGGCACCGACGTCGTCACCACGCCACCTCCCACCGAGGCCGAGGTCGAGGCGCCCTCCGAGGCCGCCCCGCCCGCCGAGGCGCAGGCCCCCACGCTCGAGAAGCCCGAGGGCACCGCCTCGCGCATGCAGCGGCTCCGCGCCCGCCTCGCGGGCAGCCAGGGCGGCTTCGGCAAGGGACTGCTGGCGCTGCTGTCGCGTGACCGCCTCGACGAGGACACGTGGGAGTCGATCGAGGACACCCTGCTCACCGCAGACGTGGGGGTCGCGCCCACCCAGCAGGTCGTCGAGAACCTCCGGACCCGCCTCCGCGTCGAGGGCGACGGAGCGGCCGACCCTCGATCGGTGCTCCGCGAGGAGCTGGTCGGCCTGGTCGACCCCACGATGGACCGGCGGCTCCAGATCAGCGGCGCGGACGGCAAGCCCGGCGTCGTGCTCGTCGTGGGCGTCAACGGGTCGGGCAAGACCACGACGGTCGGCAAGATCGCCCGGATCCTGGTCGCCGAGGACAAGACGGTCGTGCTCGGCGCTGCCGACACCTTCCGGGCTGCCGCCGTCGACCAGCTCGCCACCTGGGGAGAGCGGGTCGGCGTCGAGGTCGTCCGCGGCCCCGAGGGGGGAGACCCCGCCTCGGTGGCTTTCGAGGCCGTGCGCTCCGGTGTGGAGCGAGTGGCCGACACGGTCATCGTCGACACCGCGGGCCGCCTCCAGAACAAGGCCGGGCTCATGGACGAGCTCGGCAAGGTGAAGCGGGTCATCGAGAAGCAGGCCCCGGTGACCGAGGTGCTGCTGGTCCTCGACGCCACGACAGGTCAGAACGGGTTGATCCAGGCGCGCGTCTTCTCCGAGGTCGTCAACGTGACCGGGATCGTGCTGACCAAGCTCGACGGGTCGGCCAAGGGCGGCATCGTCGTCGCCGTCCAGCGCGAGCTCGGCGTACCCGTCAAGCTGGTCGGCCTCGGGGAGGGGCCGGACGACCTGGCGCCGTTCGACCCCGGGGCGTTCGTCGACGCCATGCTCGGCTCCTGACCGAGCCGTTCACACGCTCGTAACACCCCGTCGCGCTTCGTTGCGCGACGGCAACATCCACCTCCACCGACCGAAACCTCCGGCCGGGATCGTTCCGGCATCGGGTGCCGCCCCGACGACAGCGACGTCGATCCGGGGCCAACCGTCCCTGCACGATCCCTGGAGGTTCCATGGAACACGGCTACCACGCGTTCATGCTGGTGGCGGCGTCGCTCGTCATCCTGATGACCGCGCCCGGCCTCGCGCTCTTCTACGGCGGCATGAGCCGCTCCAAGAGCGTGCTCAACATGATGATGATGTCCTTCGGTGCGCTGGGCGTCACCGGCATCGTCTACGTGCTGTGGGGCTGGTCGATGTCCTTCGGCGAGTCCGACATCGCCATGCTCGTCAACAACCCCTTCGAGACCTTCGGCCTGTCCGGCCTCGAGGGCGCCGACTACATCGGCGTCGGTTTCCAGCTCACCTTCGCCGTCATCACCGCGGCCCTGATCAGCGGAGCGGTGGCCGACCGGCTCAAGTTCTCGGCCTGGATGCTGTTCGTGCCCCTGTGGCTGACCCTGTCCTACTTCCCGATCGCCCACATGGTGTGGGGTGGCGGGTTCCTCGGCACGGCGGAGAACGGCATCGCGGGGCTGCTCTTCGACGGTGACCCCGCGCCGATCGACTACGCCGGCGGCACGGTCGTCCACATCAACGCCGGCGTCGCCGGGCTGGTGCTGGCGCTCATGCTCGGCAAGCGCCTCGGTTTCGGGAAGGAGCCGATGCGTCCCCACAACCTGACCCTGACCATGCTCGGTGCCGGTCTGCTGTGGTTCGGCTGGTACGGCTTCAACGTCGGCTCGATCGTCTTCCCGGGTGAGAGCGCTGACGCGGACGCCGCGCTGTTCCTCAGCGAGACCAGCACGGTGTGGCTCAACACCACCGTGGCAACCTGTGCCGCGATCCTCGGCTGGCTCCTGGTGGAGAAGCTGCGGGACGGCAAGGCGACCTCGCTGGGCGCCGCCTCCGGTGTCGTGGCCGGCCTGGTGGCCATCACGCCTGCCTGCGGCGCGCTCTCACCCCTCGGCTCGATCGTCCTCGGCCTCGTGGCCGGCGGCCTGTGCGCGATGGCGGTCGGCCTGAAGTACCGCCTCGGCTACGACGACGCGCTCGACGTGGTCGGCGTCCACCTCGTGGGTGGCCTGGTCGGGACAGTCGGGGCCGGCTTCCTGGCGACGGGCACCGGCCTGTTCTACGGGGGCGGCGTCGCCCAGCTCGTGGTCCAGGTCCTGGTCGCCCTGGGCGCCATGCTGTGGGCAGCCGCGGCGACGTTCGTCGTGGCGCTGGTCGTCAAGGCACTCATCGGGCTGCGGGTCGACGAGGAGCAAGAGGTCGAGGGCATCGACCTCGTCGAGCACGGCGAGTCGGCCTACGACCTGACCGGCTCGGGCGGCTCCCGGCGCGGATCCACGCTCCCGGGCGCAGCCGTTGCCAGCAGCGACACCGAGAAGGAAGGTGCGAACGCATGAAGCTGATCACCGCGGTCATCAAGCCGCACAAGTGGGAGGACGTCCGCGAGGCGCTGGAGACCTTCGGCGTGACCGGCATGACGGTCAGCGAGGTCAGCGGCTACGGACGCCAGAAGGGCCACACCGAGGTCTACCGGGGTGCGGAGTACGACGTCGCCCTGGTGCCGAAGATCCGGATCGAGATCGTGGTCGCTGACGCCGACGCCGGCGACATCGTCGGGATCATCGTGAAGACCGCGGCCACGGGCCGCATCGGCGACGGCAAGGTGTGGGTCAGCCCGGTGGAGACGGTGACCCGCGTCCGCACCGGCGAGCAGGACGACGCCGCCCTCTAGGTGGTGACTCCGCCACCCCCGTGACCGACGTGGAGACCAGAGCCGAACGGACCGCCGCCGCGGACACCCTGTGCGTGGCAGCGTTCGAGAAGGTCGAGGCTCCGGTCACGGGGGTGGCGCTCGTCGCGGTCGGGGGCTACGGCCGCGGCGAGCTGGCGCCGTGCTCCGACCTCGACGTCGTCCTCGTCCACGACGACGATGTGCGGCTGGGCGGGTGGGCCGGGGAGCTGTGGTACCCGATCTGGGACAGCGGCACCCGGCTCGACCACGCCGTGCGTGCCCTGCCGCAGATGACCGCCGCGGCCGGGACCGACCTCAAGGTCGCCCTGGGCCTGCTCGACACCCGGCACCTGGCCGGCGACCCCAACCTGACGTTGCGGCTGCGCACGACCATGCTGACCCAGTGGCGCCGGGACGCCCGACGCCGGCTGCCGGAGCTCCGCGAGATGGTGCGCGCGCGCCACGAGCAGGTGGGGGAGCTGGCGCACCTGTCGGTGCCGGACCTCAAGGAGGCCGCCGGCGGCCTCCGCGACGCGACCATCCTGCGGGCCCTCGTCGCGTCCTGGCTGGTCGACGTCCCCCACCCCCAGCTGAGAGCCGGTCATCGCTCCCTCCTGGATGTCCGCGACCGGCTCCACGCCCTGGCGGGCCGCGCCACCGACCGGATCGCACCCGAGCACTGGCCCGGGCTGGCCCACTCCCTCGGCCTGGAGGAAGCGGCCACGCAGCAGCACGTGCGCGAGGTCGGTCGGCGTCTCACCCACCTGTCCCGGTTGACGTGGCGGCGGGTCGAGGCCGTGCAGGGCCGCCGCACGCCGGTCGGCGTACGTCGCCCGGAGCTGACCTCGATCGCACCCGGCGTCGCCCTCTCCGCGGGAGAGGTCGTGCTGGACCGGGGTGCTGATCCCGCGGCGGACCCGCTGCTCCTGCTCCGGGCGGCAGCCGAGGCCGCGGAGCGCGACGTGGTGCTCGCGCCGCCCACCGCCGCCCGCCTGGTGCGCGAGTGCGCTCCGATCCCCGAACCATGGCCGCGCGCCGCCCGGCAGCTGCTGGTGCGGCTGCTCGCGGCGGGTCCCGGCCTGCTCGCGGTGTGGGAGACCCTCGACGAGACCGGAGCCCTGCCACGTCTGCTGCCGGAGTGGGAGCGGATCCGGTTGCTGCCGCACGCCTCGGAGATCCACCGGTTCACCGTCGACCGGCACGTGGTGGAGACCTGCATCGAGGCCTCGGCACTGATCCGTGACGTCGCGCGCCCCGACGTCCTCATGGTGGCCGCGCTGCTGCACGACATCGGCAAGGGCGGCCCGCACGAGCACTGCGCGGCGGGGGAGCCGATCGCCCGCGACGTCGCGGCGCGGATCGGCCTCGGTCGCGAGGAGGTCGAGACGGTGGCGACGCTCGTGCGCTGGCACCTGCTGCTCGCCGAGACCGCGACCACCCGCGACCCCGACGACCCCGCCACCCTGGACCACCTGGTGCGACGGATCCCCGACGTCACCACGGCCCGCCTGCTGCTCGCGCTCACCGAGGCCGACGCCCGGGCCACCGCGCCGAAAGCCTGGTCGAGCTGGCGCGCGGGCCTCGTCACCGATCTCGCCCGGCGGCTCATCGCCCGGCTGGACGAGGATGAGGGAACGGGGCCACCGGCGCTCGGGACCGCGCTGCCCGCCACGGCCCCGGCATCGCCGGAGTTCGTGGTGGAGAGCGGCGGCGACGACTGCCGGGTCACCGTCGTCGCCGCCGACCGGGTCGGGCTGCTGGCCGACGTCGCCGCCGTGCTCACCCTGCAGCGGCTCCCCGTGCGCACCGTCCGGGCGTGGACCGAGGGTGACGTCGCCGCGTCTGTCTGGTCGCTGGACGGTGACGTGCCGGACGTCGCCGTGCTGCGACAGCGGTACGACGCCCTGACGGCCGCTCGGCTCGGCGTACCCGCCCGCGCGCGACCCGTGGCGCCACGTGACCTCGAACCCAGGGTGGCGCTGCGGCCGGACGCCTCCCGAGAGGCGACGGTGCTCGAGGTGCGGGCCGCTGACCGGACCGGAGTGCTGCAGCTGACCCTGGAGACCCTCGCCGACCTCGACATCTGGGTGCGCTCCGCCCACGCCGACACGCTCGGCCCGCAGGCGGTGGACGTGTTCTACCTCCAGGAGTCGGGGGCGGGCGCCCTCTCCGACACCCGGGCCGCCGCTGCCGCCCACGCGGTGCGCGACGCGCTCAGCCCCCCGGCGCCTGCCCACCGCGGATGACGGGCGCCGCCGGGCGCTCGGCTAGGGTTGACGACTCCAGGCACCACCCCCAGCGTTCAGGGAAAGACACGTGTTCGCCACTCTCTCCGACCGACTCGCCGACACCTTCAAGGGCCTCCGCGGCAAGGGCAGGCTCTCCGAGGCCGACATCGACGCGACCTGTCGCGAGATCCGCATCGCGCTGCTCGAGGCCGACGTCGCGCTGCCGGTGGTCAAGGAGTTCGTGGCCGCGGTCAAGGAGCGCGCCCGGGGCGAGGAGGTCAGCCAGGCGCTGAACCCCGCCCAGCAGGTCGTCAAGATCGTCAACGAGGAGCTCGTCGAGATCCTGGGCGGCGAGACCCGCAGGCTGAGGTTCGCCAAGTCCGGGCCGACGGTCATCATGCTGGCCGGTCTGCAGGGCTCCGGGAAGACCACCCTCGCCGCCAAGCTGGCGCTCTGGCTCAAGGAGCAGGGTCGCTCGCCGCTGATGGTCGCAGCCGACCTGCAGCGGCCAAACGCGGTCAACCAGCTGCAGGTCAACGGTGAGCGCGCCGGCGTACCCGTCTTCGCGCCGCAGCCCGGCAACGGCGTCGGCGACCCCGTGGCCGTGGCCCGCGAGTCCCTCGAGGAGGCCCGCCGACGGCTCCACGACGTGGTCATCGTCGACACGGCAGGTCGGTTGGGCGTCGACGCCGAGCTCATGCAGCAGGCGGCCGACATCCGGGAGGCGGTCACGCCCGACGAGGTCCTCTTCGTCGTGGACGCCATGATCGGCCAGGACGCCGTCACGACGGCGCAGGCCTTCCTCGAGGGGGTCGGCTTCGACGGCGTCGTCCTGACCAAGCTCGACGGTGATGCCCGCGGCGGCGCCGCCCTCTCGATCGCGAAGGTCACCGGCCGGCCGGTCCTGTTCGCCTCGGCCGGCGAGAAGCTCACCGACTTCGATCTCTTCCACCCCGACCGGATGGCGTCCCGCATCCTCGACATGGGTGACGTGCTCACGCTGATCGAGCAGGCCGAGAAGGCCTTCGACCAGGAGCAGGCCCTCAAGGCCGCCGAGAAGCTGACCGGCAAGGGCGGCGACTTCACCCTCGACGACTTCCTCGAGCAGATGCAGCAGGTCCGCAAGCTGGGCTCGCTGTCGAAGATCATGGGGATGCTCCCCGGGATGGGTCAGTTCCGCGACCAGCTCGACAACTTCGACGAGCGCGAGATCGACCGGATCCAGGCGATCATCCAGTCGATGACCCCCGCCGAGCGCGCCAACCCCAAGATCATCGACGGCTCGCGGCGGGCCCGGATCGCCAAGGGGTCCGGCCGCCAGGTCTCCGACGTCAACCAGCTGGTCGACCGGTTCTTCGAGGCACGCAAGATGATGCAGCAGCTGGCCCGCGGTGGCGGCCTCCCGGGGATGCCCGGCATGCCGGGGCTGCCGGGCGCGGGCGGCGGCAAGAAGGCCAAGGGGAAGCAGCAGAAGAAGGGCAAGGGCAAGCGGGTGTCCGGCAACCCCGCCAAGGCCGCGGCCCAGAAGAAGGCACAGCAGGAGAAGGCGGCCGCGAGCGACGGGGGCAACCCCTTCGGCACCCCCGAAGGTGAGCCGATCGACTACGAGAAGGCCGCCGCGGCGCTCGACCTGCCCCAGGACTTCTCCAAGTACCTCAAGTGAGCCCAGCCCGCCGGTCCGTGCTGGTCGTCGACGGCGCCAACGTGGTCGGCGCCCGTCCCGACGGGTGGTGGAAGGACCGTGCCGGCGCCGCTGCGCGGCTGCACGACGCCCTGCTGCAGGCCGCCGTGCCGCACGACGAGATCGTCCTCGTGCTGGAGGGTCAGGCCAAGCAGGGCGTACGCGCCGGCGGCCCCGCCTCGCTGCGGGTCGTCCACGCCACGCGCGACGGTGACAGCGAGATCCGTCGCCAGGCCGAGCTGGCCACCGAGGCCGGGAAGGACGTCGCGGTGGTCACGGCCGACCGTGCTCTCGCCGCCAACGTCTCCCCGGCCCGGGTGCTGTCGCCCAGCTGGCTGCTGGACCTCCTGGGCTGACCGGCTCAGGGCAACGGCACCCGCATGACGCTGCCGCCGCCGGCGCACACGCTGCAGGTGGTGACGTACGCCGCCCCACCGCGGATCGCGACGCCGTAGGGCGCCGGGAACGGACCGGCGACCGGCTCGGAGCCGCCACCGGGAAGCACCCGCACGAGCGAGCCCATGGGCAGCCCGGGCGTGAGCAGGCCACCGTCGGCGATCTGCACGGCGTACAGGTCCCCGCGGTACCACGCGAGGTCGGTGACGTTCGTCAGGCCGTCGGCGTAGACCGTCGGAGCCCCGCCGCCCCGGGGGACGTGGTGGATGCGGGCGAAGCCGGGCGCGAACGGGAACCCGGTCAGCTCACTGACGAACCAGCCACCTCGTCCGGGGATGACCGACGTCGGCACCGACTGCATGTCGAAGCTGGGCGGGGGACCGGGGAACGGGTTCGGCACGGTGCCGGGCGAGTCGAAGACCGCCAGGGCCCGGATCCGGTGCCGGCCGCCTCCGCGCGAAGAGGACTGTCCCGGTGCCGCGGCCGCCTTCACGAGCGTGTTGCCACCGGAGTCGGTGGCGACGATGTGCCTCCCGCGGACCACCATGCCGGTGGGGTTGCTGTCGGCACCCTCGCCGTCGGGGTCGCGCTTCTCCTCGAAGTGGGCGAGGTCCGCCAGGACCCGGAGGTGCTTCCGGTGGACCCGGCCCGCGGCGACGGTGCCCATGAGCCTCCTGCCCCGGCGCGGCAGGAGGTCCCTGACCGCGGGCTCGTTGCCGAGCCCGATGCTGATAGCGAGCTTCCCCCAGCCCAGTGCCTGCACGTCCGCAGGGCCGATCGCGCCACCGCCGTCAGGGCCGGCGAGCGAGGGCAGGTGGGTGACCACGCGCCGCTGGTGGCCGTTGCGGATCCGGGTGATGGCACCCGAGGGGCCGTAGCAGACCTCGCCCTCGGGGCTGGTCAGACATGGCCCCGAGCCGCCGGTGCCGGCCTCGGCGACGAAGAGCCGGTTGCCGCGGAAGGACAGCAGACGTGGGTTGTCGAGGCCGCTGGCGACCTCCTCCCAGGCCGAGTCGTCGGCGGCGGTGGGCGCCGCGGTCAACGTGCTGGAGATGACGAGTGCGGTCGTGCCCGCGAGGACCCCGAGACGGGCACGACGGTTCCGAGCCTTCATGAGAGCTCCCTGGTTGTCGGTTGCCTGGCCCTCCACGCTTCCTGCGACGGCCACCGGGGGCATCGCCCGTATTGGGGACCGGCGCCCAGCCGTCGCCATGGGTAGGTTGGCGACCATGACGGCCCTTCGGTTCTCCGGCCCGGTCCTTCCCAGCGACGAGGTGCGCGACGTCTACGTCGTCGACGGACGCATCACCTACGAACCACAGCCGGGCGCCGAGACCGTCGCCCGGGGCTGGATCGTGCCGGGCCTCGTCGACGCCCACAACCACCTCGGTCTCGACGACGGGGGAGCCGTCCCCGACGACGAGATCGAGCGCCAGGCGCTCGCCGACCGCGACACCGGTGTGCTGCTGACCCGCGACTGCGGGTCGCCCGCGGACACCCGCTGGGTCCAGGACCGCGAGGACCTGCCACGGCTGGTCCGGTGTGGTCGGCACCTGGCCCGCACGAAGCGCTACATCCGCAACTACGGTCACGAGGTCGAGCCCGACGAGCTGCCGGCGTACGCCGCGCGGGAGGCCCGCGACGGCGACGGGTGGATCAAGCTGGTGGGTGACTGGATCTCCCGCGACGACGGCGACCTGCAGCCGAGCTTCCCCACCGAGACCTTCGCCGCGGCGATCGAGGCCGCCCACGCCGAGGGGGCCAAGGTGACCGCCCACTGCTTCGGGCACGACGTGCTCCAGGGGCTGCTCGACGCCGGCATCGACTGCATCGAGCACGGGACCGGGCTCGACCTCGACCAGGTCCAGCAGATGGCCGATGCCGGCGTCGCCCTGGTGCCGACGGTCCAGCAGACCTCCAAGTTCCCCGACTACGTCGCCGCCGCGCGCGAGAAGTTCCCGGCGTACGCCACGACGATGGAGGGTCTCCACGCCCGCCGCCGCGAGACACTGATGTCGGCGTACGAGGCGGGGGTGCCGCTCTTCGTCGGCTCCGACGGTGGTGGGGTGACCCGCCACGGCGACCTCGTCGGCGAGATCCTGGCGATGGCGGACATGGGCGTCCCCGCCGGTGACGTCCTCGCGGCGGTGTCGTGGCGCGGGCGGGCGTGGCTGGGCTTCCCCGGGACGGAGGAGGGGGCGGCGGCCGACTTCGTGGTCCTGGACGGCGACCCGCGCTCCGACCTGTCGGTGCTGGGCCGCCCCTCCCGGGTGGTGCTGCGCGGTCGCGTCGTCGCCTGAGACACCGGCGCTCCGGCTCGATTACCGGACGCCGGACGGGTCTGGCACAATGGCGCGCTGAGTCCCGCGACCACCGGACCCTCTCACCCGGGGGCCGCGGAGCCCGCCGAGGAAACCACCCGGTCCCCACCCGGTGGCGGTTCCTCACCACACACAACTTCCGAGGAGACACCACACACGTGTCCGTCAAGATCCGTTTGAAGCGCCTGGGCAAGGTCCGGGTGCCGCAGTACCGCATCGTCGTCGTCGACTCGCGCAAGAAGCGTGACGGTCGTGTGATCGAGGAGATCGGCAAGTACCACCCCAAGGAGGACCCGTCCTACATCGACGTGGTCTCCGACCGGGCGCAGTACTGGCTCGGCGTGGGTGCCCAGCCGAGCGACGCCGTCGCCGCGATCCTCAAGGTCACCGGTGACTGGCAGAAGTTCCGGGGCGAGCCGGGTGCCGAGGGCACCCTCAAGGTCGCGGAGCCGAAGCGCGACAAGACCGAGATCTTCAACGAGGCCCTCAAGGACGCCGCCAACGAGCCCAAGGGCGCCGCGGTGACCAAGAAGGCCGCCAAGAAGGACGAGCCCAAGGCCGAGGACAAGGCCGAGGAGGCCTCCCCCGAGAAGGGCGCCGAGAAGGCCGACGAGCCCGCCGAGGTCCCCGCGTCGGAGACCCCTGAGGGCGCGGCCGAGGCTGCCGAGGCCGCCGAGGAGATCACCGCCGAGGACGCCGGCAAGAGCGAGGCGTGACCGCCGTGCTCGCCGATGCCCTCGAGCACCTCGTGCGTGGCGTCGTCGACCACCCCGACGACGTCACGGTCCGCGACCGCCAGCAGCGCCGTGGCTCGGTCCTCGAGGTCCGGGTCCACCCCGACGACCTCGGCAAGGTGATCGGCCGCAGCGGTCGCACGGCCACGGCCTTCCGCACCGTCATCTCGGCCCTCGCGGGCCGTGGCGGCGCCCGGATCGACTTCGTGGACGTCGACCGGGGCCGGTAGGTCCCCACGCCATCACGACGGGCGTCGCTCCCTCACCGGGAGCGGCGCCCGTCGTCGCGTCTCCGCCCGCGCGTGCACCTCGCCCTCCGCCTAGGCTGGCGGCGTGGACGAGCGCATCGAGGTGGTGGTGGGGCGCATCGGCAAGCCCCACGGGATCAGGGGCGAGGTGACCGTGGAGGTCCGCTCCGACGAACCGGAACGCCGGTTCGCCGCCGGCACCCGGCTGCGCGCGCAGCCCCGGCGGGACGCCGCGACGCGTCACGTGGGCCTCACCGTGCAGGGGACGCGGTGGCACCAGGGGACGCTGCTGGTGACCTTCGAGGAGCTCGGCGACCGCACCGCTGCCGAGGCGGCGCGAGGCACCCTGCTGCACGCCGAGATCGATCCAGACGACCGTCCCGCGGACCCGGACGAGTATTACTCCCACCAGCTCGTCGGCCTCGCGGCGTACGACGTCGCCGGCGACCACCTGGGGGAGGTGACGGCCCTGGTGCGCGGTGGCGCGCAGGACCTGCTGACGATCCGCACGGCCGGTGGCCGCGACGCGCTCGTGCCCTTCGTCAAGGAGCTGGTCCCCGAGGTGGACCTGGACGCCGGCCGGGTCGTCGTCGCCGACCGTCCGGGTCTCGTGTCGCCGCTGCCCGAGGACGCTTGAGCCCCTGGGAGCCCACGCCGTGCACCCCGCTGTCCGGAGTGCCGAATCGGCGCGAAGGTCACGGCTCGAGATCGGATGGATACGGTCCGATAACGATGACGGCCGGGGTGCTTGCCCTTGCTTGTGACAGAAGTCAGGGTTGGCCGCGCTAAGCGTTTCATGCGCATTTTCCACCAAGGAGGACCAATGAAGGTCAGCATGCCTATGCGCGCGACCGCCGTTGCAGCGGCGCTCGTGCTCGGGCTGGCCGCCTGTGGCGGCGGAAGCGACGAGCCGGAGGACACTCCGGGCGCCGCGGAGCCCACGGGTGAGCCGGGTGGCGAGTACATCGCCGAGATCACCGAACCGTCGTTCCTCGCCCCCACGACGAACTGCTACGAGTCCGAGTGCTCGGCCATCCTCGACATGATCAACGACCCGGTCGTGTCCACCGACTTCGAGTCCGGCGAGCTGGTCTACGACGGCCTGGCCGAGAGCATCGAGGCCAACGAGGACAACACCGTCTGGACCGTGACCCTCAAGGAGGGCCGGACCTTCCACAACGGCGAGCCCGTCGACAGCGAGGCGTTCGCCCGCGCGTGGAACTACTCCCAGAACCCGAAGAACGCCCAGGCCACCGCCGGCTTCCTCGCCCGCATCCAGGGCGCCGGTGAGGGCAAGGAGATGTCGGGCCTCAACGTCGTCGACGAGCGCACCTTCGAGGTCACCCTCAACGGTCCGTTCTCGCAGTTCGGCCAGATGATGTCCTACTCGCCGGCCTTCGCCCCCGTGGCGCAGGAGTGCTTCGACGACTTCAAGGCCTGCAACGAGGAGCCCATCGGCACCGGCCCCTACACCATGGACGGCGCCTGGCAGCACGACCAGCAGATCGCTGTCGCCAAGTGGGCCGACTACGCCGGCGACCAGCCGGCCACGGCCGACAAGGTGACCTTCCAGATGTTCACCACGCCCACCGCGGCGTTCCGTGACTTCCAGAACGGCGGCCTGGACGTGATCCAGCTCGCGCCGGAGGTCTACCTGGAGGCCAAGGGCCAGCTCGGCGACGAGATCCTCGAGGAGCCGACCGCGACCCTGACCTACCTGGGCTTCCCGCTCGGCACCGAGCCGTTCGACGAGAAGCTGGTCCGGCAGGCCATCTCGCTGTCGATCGACCGCCAGCTGATCGTGGACCAGGTCCTCAACGGCCAGGCCTACCCGTCGACCGACATCGTCACCCCGCCGATCCCCGGCTCGCGTGACGACGCCTGCGACTACTGCACCTACGACCCCGAGCGGGCCAAGGAGCTGCTGGACGAGGCCGGCTTCAACGCCGAGGGCCAGACCCTGCAGTTCTACTTCAACGCTGACGCCGGTCACGACCAGTGGGTCGAGGCTGCCGCCCGCCAGGTGCAGGAGAACCTCGGCTTCGACTACAAGCTGCAGTCGACCGAGTGGGCCCAGTACCTCGAGCTCCTGGACGCCCAGAAGTTCACCGGTCCGTTCCGCCTCGGCTGGTCGCTGGACTACCCGTCCCCGGAGAACTACCTGCGGCCGATCGTCGGCACCAACGGTGACTCCAACTACACCGGCTACAGCAACCAGGAGGTCGACGACTTCATCGAGCAGGGCGACCAGGCCGGCTCGACCGAGGAGGCCTTCGAGTTCTACCAGCAGGCCGGTGACATCGCCCTGGAGGAGCTGCCCATCATCCCGATGTGGAGCGGTGGCGCCGCGATCGCCTTCAGCGACGAGGTCGGCGACGTCTACTTCGACGTCGGCGAGGGTGAGATCGCCTTCAAGGAGATCTCCGTCACCCAGTGACAATCGCCTAAGGTAACGTCCACAGGCGACTGCGACGGGGGTCGGGCCTTCCGGCTCGGCCCCCGTCTCAGGTTGCTCGCTGCGTTTCGGAAAGAGGACTCGCATGGGGCGCTACGTAGCCCGCCGACTGATCCAGTTCATCCCCGTCATCCTGGGGACCCTGTTCCTGCTCCACCTGCTCAGCGTCATCACGATCCAGATCGTCGGTGACCCCGTGCGCGCCCTGTTCGGGGAGAACGCACCCCCGCAGGCAGTCATCGACCAGCTGCAGGCCCAGTACGGCCTCGACGACCCGTGTCTCGAGACGACCGGAAACCCCTGCATCGGCATGTTCGTCGACCGCCTCGGCCAGTACGCCCAGGGCGACTTCGGCACCAACTTCCGCGGTCGGCCCGTCAGCGACCTGTTCGGCGAGCGCATCGGCGTGACGATCCGGATGACGACGATCGCGATCATCTTCGAGATCGTCGTCGGCATCATGCTGGGAGTCTTCGCGGGCCTGCGCAAGGACAAGTTCGTCGACAACTTCGTCCGCGTGACGACCTCGATCCTCATCGCCTTCCCGGTCTTCGTCTTCGGCTCGCTCGCTCTCCTGTTCGTCGGGCTCAAGTTCGGCCTCTACCTCAGGCAGAGTGACTGGGCACCCGACTGGCTCGGCCAGATGTTCCAGGTGGGCTACCAGGCCGACTACCCGTGGTTGAGCCTCGTGCTGCCCGGCGTGGTGCTCGGAGCGTTCTCGCTCGCCGCGGTCGCCCGGCTGACCCGCACGAGCCTCGTGGAGAACCTGCGCTCCGACTACGTCCGTACGGCGCGGGCCAAGGGCATGACCACCAGCCGCACCATCGGCATCCACACCTTGCGCAACTCGCTGATCCCGGTGGTGACCTACATCGGCATCGACATCGGGTTCCTGCTGGGCGGCTCGCTGGTGACCGAGGGCATCTTCAACGTGCCCGGCATCGGCCAGCTGGTGTTCCTGGCCATCCAGGCCAACGACACCCCGGTCATCGTGGGCGTGATCACGATCATCACCATCGTGTTCCTCGTCTCCAACCTGCTCGTCGACATCCTGTACGCCGCTCTCGACCCGAGGATCCGCTATGAGTGACCTCAGCCAGGCCACGACCGCCACGGCGGAACCCGGTGGTTCCTCCGATTCCGGTTCGGGCTCCAACCGCACCCTGTGGGGTGATGTCCGTTACGAGCTGACCCGCAACCCGATCTTCTGGGTGTCCTCGGTGCTCGTGCTCATCATCTTGCTGATGGCCTTCTTCCCGCAGATCTTCGCGAGCACCTCGCCCAACTCGTCGGGCGCCTGCGACCTGCGCAACGCCCGCGTCACACCCACGTGGGACAAGCCCTTCGGCTTCACCCGCGACGGCTGCGACATGTGGTCCTCGCTCGTGTGGGGCACCGGCAAGTCCGTCATCGTGGCGATCCTCGCGACGACCGGCACCGCGATCGTCGGTGTCATCACCGGTACCGCCGCCGGGTGGTTCGGGGGCTTCACCGACACCGTCATCAGCCGCATCACCGACGTGTTCTTCGGACTGCCCTTCATCCTGGGCGCGATCGTCTTCCTGGCGATCTTCCCGACGCGCAACGAGATCACCATCTCGCTGGTGCTGATCATCCTCGGGTGGACCTCGATCACGCGCGTGATGCGGGGCAGCGTGCTGTCGACGAAGCAACGCGACTTCGTCGACGCAGCCCGGGCGCTGGGTGCCAGCGACATGTTCATCATCCGCAAGCACATCCTGGCCAACAGCATCGCTCCGGTGATCGTGCTCGCGACCATCGGTCTCGGGTCCTACATCAGTGCGGAGGCCACGCTGACGTTCCTCGGGGTGGGCTACCAGCGGCCGACCGTCTCGTGGGGCCTGCTGGTGGCGGACGGTCAGACCCTCGCCCTGGCGGGCTTCTGGCACCTGCTCGTCTACCCCTGTGCGTTCATCGTGATCACGGTGCTCGCGTTCATCCTGCTGGGTGACGTGCTCCGTGACGCCCTGGACCCCCGAAGCCGCTGAGGACCGACACATGACTGAGACCAAGACCGACGTGTCGACCGGGCCGGCCAAGAACCCGCTCGCCGACGTCCCGTTCGACCCCAACGCCCCGCTGCTGGAGGCCGACGACCTGCGGGTCGAGTTCCACACCCGCGACGGAGTCGCCAAGGCCGTCAACGGCGTGAGCTTCTCGCTGGGCGAGGGGGAGACCCTCGGCATCCTCGGCGAGTCGGGCTGCGGCAAGTCCGTGACCGCACAGGCGATCATGGGCATCCTCGACACCCCGCCCGCCAGGATCGCGGGGGGCGAGGTCCGCTACCGCGGGGTCGACCTGCTGTCGATGGACGAGAAGCTCCGGCGGCACGTCCGGGCCAACAAGATCGCGATGATCTTCCAGGACGCGCTGTCGTCGCTGAACCCCGTCTTCACCGTCGGGTGGCAGCTCGCCGAGCTCTTCCGGAAGCACCAGGGCGCCAGCCGCAAGGAGGCGAAGGCCCAGGCGATCGAGATGCTTGAGCTGGTCAACATCCCGGCGGCGAAGTCGCGCGTCAACGACTTCCCGCACCAGTTCTCCGGCGGCATGCGGCAGCGCGTGATGATCGCGATGGCGCTCGCCCTCAAGCCCGAGGTGATCATCGCCGACGAGCCCACCACGGCGCTCGACGTGACCGTGCAGGCCCAGGTGATGCAGCTGCTGGCCGATCTCCAGCAGGAGATGAAGATGGGCCTGATCCTCATCACCCACGACATGGGCGTGGTGGCCGACGTGGCCGACAAGATCTGTGTGATGTACGCCGGCAACGCCGTCGAGCAGGCCGACGTCTACCAGATCTACGAGAGCCCGGCCCACCCCTACACGCGAGCGCTCCTGGAGTCGATCCCGCGGGTCGACCAGAAGGGACAGGAGCTGACGGTCATCAAGGGGCTGCCGCCCGCTCTGGTCAGCCCGCCGCCGGGCTGCTCGTTCCACCCGCGGTGCACCTTCGCCCGCGACAAGTGCAAGACCGACAAGCCCGAGCTGTACCCCGTGCCCGGTGGCCGGACCAGCGCGTGCCACTTCTGGGAGGAGGTCCAGGCCAAGTGACCACCGACAGCGCTCAGGTCCAGCAGGAGAGGACCAGCGGGCACGACCCCGACGTCGTGCTCGAGGTGACCGACGTCAAGAAGTACTTCCCGCTGACCCAGGGGATCGTGTTCAAGCGGACGATCGGCCACGTCAAGGCCGTGGACGGTGTCTCGCTCACCCTGCGCAAGGGGGAGACCCTCGGCGTGGTCGGCGAGTCCGGGTGCGGCAAGTCGACGCTCGGGCGGCTGCTCATGGGCCTGGAGAAGCCCAGCGAGGGCTCCATCAAGCTCCTCGGCCAGGAGATGGCCGGCCTCGGCACCAAGGGGCTGCGGCGACTGCGGCGCGACATCCAGATCGTGCTGCAGGACCCCTACTCGTCACTCGACCCGAGGATGACCGTCGGCGACATCGTCGGCGAGCCCTTCGACATCCACAAGGACGGGCTGGACGGTCGCGACCGTCGCAAGACCGTCCAGGAGCTCCTCGAGGTCGTCGGCCTCAACCCCGACCACATCAACCGCTACCCCCACCAGTTCTCCGGTGGCCAGCGGCAGCGGATCGGCATCGCGCGGGCGCTCACCCTGCGCCCCAAGGTGCTGGTCTGCGACGAGCCGGTGTCCGCGCTCGACGTGTCGGTGCAGGCCCAGGTCGTCAACCTCTTCGAGCAGCTGCAGGACGAGTTCGGCCTGGCCTACGTGTTCATCGCCCATGACCTGTCCGTCGTCCGCCACATCTCCGACCGCGTGATGGTGATGTACCTCGGCAAGGGCGTGGAGGTCGGCAACGAGCACGAGATCTACGACGAACCCACGCACCCCTACACCCAGGCGCTGCTCTCCGCGGTCCCGGTGCCGGACCCTCGGCTGAAGGGTCGGCGCGAGCACATCGTCCTCGAGGGCGACGTGCCGAGCCCGGCCGACCCGCCGTCTGGCTGCCGGTTCCGGACGCGGTGCTGGAAGGCCCAGGACATCTGTGCGACCGAGGAGCCCGTGCTCCAGGTCCGTGACGGGTCGCCCCACCCCTCCGCGTGCCACTTCGCCGAGGTGCGCGACGTCGTCCACGCGATCGACGGCGAGGCGCAGCCGGAGCGGGACGACTGACGGTGCCCCTACGCCGCAGCCTGCGGGCGCGTGCCCTCGGCCCGGGCCTCGGCGTCCTCCTCCTGCTCGGTGGTTGCGCTGCGGAGGAGGCGTCCGAGCCGGACGCTGCCGTGTCGCCGAGCGACTCGCCGTCGGTCTCCCCGGGCTCGGACTCCGACGGGATCACGACCGAGTCCGAGGAGCTGCCCGAGTGGCAGCCCATCGCCGGCCTGGAGACCCCGCGGGACGACTTCGGGACCGCCGTCATCGGGCGGGAGATCTGGGCGCTGGGGGGGATGACGGGGGAGCGGGGCAACCGGCTGCTGTCGATCGAGATCCTCGACACCCGCACCGGCGAGTGGCGGACCTCCGACATCGAGATGCCCCGTGGCCTCGCCTCGTTCGAGGTCGTCGCGGACGGTCCGCTGGTCTACGCGTTCGGCGGCCTCGACGCCACCAGCACGGCCACGGCCTTCTCCTCCGTGCTCGACACGCGGACCGGGACGTGGCGACGGCTCGACGCCCTGCCGCACGCGCGCTACGCCCACACGGTGACGGCGTACGACGGCCTCTACTACGTCATCGGCGGCCGTGACGGCGACGGGCCGGTGGCCGAGGTCGACGTCTTCGACCCACGGACCGAGGAGTGGACGACCCTCGACCAGCCGATGCCCAACGCCCGTGACTCCCACAAGACCGCCGCGACGCCGGCGGGACTCGTGGTGGCGGGCGGCTTCCGCGACTTCGAGGACAGCGACCTCGTCGACCGGTTCGACCCGGCGACGGGCGAGTGGAGCACGCTGCCGACGCTGCCGGAGCCCATGTCGCGCTCGGGCGTGGTGTTCACCGAGGGCATGGTGTGGATCGCCCTGCACGAGTCGGCGTACGTGCTGGACCCGAGCGACCCCGAGGCAGGGTGGGAGGAGGCCAACCCGCTGACGCTCTCGCGGCACGGCATGGGGTTCGTCGTGGTCGATGGCGTCATCTACTCCATCGGTGGCTGCGCGCTCAACCCGCTGCGCGACGTGCGGACCGTGGACCGGCTCGAGCTGGCCTGAGCCATGCGGATCGACGTCGTCTCGATCTTCCCCGCCTACCTGGGGCCGCTCCGGCTGTCGCTGCCGGGCAAGGCGGTGGAGGCCGGCCTGCTGCAGCTCGCCGTGCACGACCTGCGGGACTGGACCCACGACCGGCACCGGACCGTCGACGACACCCCGTACGGCGGTGGGGCCGGCATGGTGATGAAGCCCGAGCCGTGGGGCGAGGCGCTCGACGAGCTGCTCGGCGAGGGGTCGACGTTGGTCGTGCCGACGCCGTCGGGCCGGCCCCTCGACCAGGCACTGGCCCGCGAGCTGGCCGGGCGCGACCACCTCGTGCTCGCCTGTGGCCGTTACGAGGGGATCGACCAGCGCGTGGTGGACCACTACGCGGCCGACCACGACGTCCTCGAGGTCTCCATCGGCGACTACGTCCTCAACGGTGGCGAGGCGGCGGCGCTGGTGATCAGCGAGGCGGTCGTCAGGCTGCTGCCGGGGTTCATGGGCAATGCCGAGTCGCTGGTGGAGGAGTCTCACGAGGCCGGACTGCTCGAGTACCCCGTCTACACCCGCCCGGCCCGGTGGCGCGACCTCGAGGTGCCCCCCGTGCTGCTCGGGGGCGACCACGCGGCGATCGCCCGCTGGCGGCACGACCAGGCCCTACGGCGGACGGCGCAGCGGCGTCCCGACCTGGCCCACCCGGCCCGGGCCGTCGACGCCGGCCAGCTCGCGGGTCACGTCTCACTCGTGACGCCTGCGGACGTCGGTGAGCTGACGACGCTGCAGTGGGCGTGCTTCGACCCCGACCTCCGCGAGGAGCCGGAGGCGCTGGCGCGCGACCTGCACGACGGCACGTCGTTCGTCGTGCGCGTGGCCGGCCGTGCGATCGGCGCGGTGCGCGGCGTCCAGCTCGACGACGAGTGGCGGATCAGCCTGCTGATGGTGGCGCCCGACGTGCGGGGCCGCGGCGTGGGCCGGTTCCTCCTCGGGCACGTGGAGGACGCCGCACCGCAGTCGGTGGCGACGTACTCCCTGCTGACGCGGGGGCACGACGCGCGGCTGGCCCGGTTCTGGCGCAAGGCCGGCTACCGTTCGGGCGGCGAGGAGTCACCGGGCGTGCGGCGCATGGTCAAGGCCGCCCACTGAGTCGGATTTCACTCCGACCCGCGCCTCTGGCAGACTTGCCCACTGGCCCGGTCGGCCACATCCGGATCCCCCGAGGGCAGCGCCCAGCAGGGGTTCCTGCGTCAGGTTCCTGCCACAGGGGGAGCCTGCGCCTTGGCCACACGACCGGCCACCAGCGTGATCAACGATTCCGCGGCTGACCTGTGGCACCCGTGAGGAGAACCATGAGCAACGTCATCGCCGATCTCGGCAACGCCATCAAGCGTGACGACGTCCCCGACTTCCGCGCCGGCGACACCGTCAACGTCCACGTCAAGGTCGTGGAGGGCAGCCGGTCCCGCGTCCAGCAGTTCCAGGGCGTCGTGATCCGTGTCCACGGCTCCGGCGTCGGCCGCACCTTCACGGTCCGCAAGGTCTCCTTCGGCGTGGGTGTCGAGCGGACCTTCCCGCTCCACTCGCCCATCTTCGAGAAGATCGAGGTCGTCACCCGCGGTGACGTCCGGCGGGCCAAGCTCTACTACCTGCGCAACCTGCGCGGCAAGGCCGCGAAGATCAAGGAGCGGCGCGAGGGCTGACCCTCGGGTCAGACATCCGCTGGCTACGCTCTGCGCGTGACCTCCGACGACCGCGGCACTGCGCCCTCCGTCCCCGGTGACGGGCCCAGGCCGCGGTCGTCGCATGCTGCCCGCCGCAAGCACATGCCCCTGTGGCAGGAGACGATCCTGCTGCTGGCGATGGCGCTCGGGCTGGCGGTGCTCATCAAGGCCGTGCTCGTCCAGGCTTTCTACATCCCCTCGGAGTCGATGGAGCCCGGCCTGATCCGCAACGACCGGATCCTGGTCCAGAAGGTCTCCTACTGGTTCGGCGGCGAGCCGGAACGCGGCGACGTCGTCGTCTTCCAGGACCCGGGGGGCTGGCTCGTCGGGGCCGACACCGTGGGCCCCACCAACCCCTTCGCGCGTGTGATGGCCACCGTCGGCCTCTACCCCGAGGGTGGTCACCTCGTGAAGCGCGTCGTCGGTGTGGGCGGCGACACCATCGAGTGCTGCGACAACCAGGGTCGGATCGCGGTCAACGGCGAGCCCCTCGAGGAGGACGGCTACATCCGGCGCAAGGGGCTCCAGTGCAACGGCCCCCGGGGCAACCCGACGTGCGGGTGGACGGCCGGGCCCGTCCCCGAGGGCCACGTCTTCGTGATGGGCGACAACCGGGGCCACTCCGCGGACTCGACGGCCCACATGTGCCGCAAGGACGAGACCGACTGCGTGCCAGGTGACGAGTTCGTCCCCGTCGACCTGGTCGTGGGCAAGGTCTTCGTGCTGCTGTGGCCCTTCGACCGTTTCGACTGGATCGGCAGCCCCGACTCGTTCGAGGCCGTGCCCGACGGCTCCTGATGTCCGACCTGCCGCGGGGGATGACCGTCCGGCGGGACGCCGGGCTCTACGGTTACGAGCGGGCGCTGCGGCGTGCCGGGCTCGACCCGATCGCCGGCGTCGACGAGGCCGGCCGGGGTGCCTGCGCCGGACCGCTCGTCGCCGGCGCCGCGATCCTCCCGGCCGGGAAGGCCGGGATCGTGCCGGGCCTGGCCGACTCCAAGCTGCTGACGGCTGCCGCCCGGGAGCGCTGCTACGCCCAGGTGGTGAAGCGGGCCGTCGCCTGGTCGGTCGTGGTGCTCCCCGCCGAGGAGTGCGACCGGCTCGGGATGCACGTCGCCAACGTGGAGGCGCTGCGCCGGGCAGTCGCGCTGCTGGAGCTGCCGCCCGCCTACGTGCTCACCGACGGGTTCCCCGTCGACGGGCTCGGCGTCCCCGGGCTGGCGGTGTGGAAGGGGGACCGGGTCGCCGCCTGCATCGCGGCCGCCAGCGTGCTGGCCAAGGTCACCCGCGACCGGATCATGACCGGGCTGGACGAGCGCTACCCGGCGTACGACTTCAAGACGCACAAGGGCTACATCACCGACGTGCACAGCGCCGCCCTCACCCAGCACGGGCCGTGCCCCGAGCACCGGATGCGCTTCGTCAATGTGCGGCGGGCCGCGGGGATCGAAGCTCCGGCTCCGATGCAGAATGGGGACCCTGAAGCGGACCTCGTGCGGATCGAGCCGCACACGCAGGTCGAGCTTGTCGAGACCCCCTGGGGCGAGGAGGAGAGACCGTGAGCGCCGAGGACCTCGAGAAGTACGAGACCGAGATGGAGCTCCACCTCTACCGCGAGTACCGCGACGTGGTGGGGATCTTTAAGTACGTGGTCGAGACCGACCGCCGCTTCTACCTGTGCAACCAGGTCGACGTGAAGGCGCGCACCGAGTCGGGGGACGTGTTCTTCGAGGTGTCCATGAGCGACGCCTGGGTCTGGGACATGTACCGACCCGCCCGGTTCGCCAAGAACGTCAAGGTGCTGACGTTCAAGGACGTCAACGTCGAGGAGCTCTCGCCCTCCGACATCGACCCGCCGAAGGGCTGAGCCGCCGGCGCCTCAGCGCACCAGGGTGATGCCGGAGGTGCCGCCCCCGAGCGTCGAGTAGTTCGTCAGCGAGAAGTTCGACCCGGCGACGTACAGCGTCTTGGCGAGGAACGCCGCGTTCATCGTGTGGTTGGATCCCTCGACCTTGGCCCAGCCGTTGGGGGCGTACATGATCCCGTTGATCGTGTTGTTGGAGCCGTTGAGGGAGAACGCCTCGTTGTTGTCGCAGCCGCTGGTGCGGTTGCCCCAGGCGGCCAGCCCTTGTTCCCGCGCCGTGATGTTCACGCCGCTGGCGCTGATGGTGACGTGGCCGCCGGCGACGAACGTGTAGGACCCGCTGATGGTTCCGCCGCTGAGGATGATGTTGCCGTTGGCGACGTAGGTCCCGGGGGCGAGGGTTCCGCTGGAATGGGTGAAGTTGCCGCTGTACCACTTGTAGTTGGGCTCGCTCGTCGAGCGCGTGCCCCCGTCGGTGGTCGGCCTGAAGTCAGCCATGTTGAAGGTTGCGGGCATCGTGCGGACAGACGTCTTCGAGGGGTTGCTGGCGCTGGGATTCCAGTTGATCTTGTTGCTGTCCTTGACCTGGTCGACGTAGGTGCCCTGGCCGAAGACGTTGTTGTTACCGCCGAACTTGATCTCGTCGTTGCTGTGGATGCCACCCGTGACCGTGGAGTTGGACCCCGACCACTCGAAGGACTTGTCGCCGCAGTTCGTGCTGTCGGCGTAGAGGGCCGGCAGGGTCACCGCCGTCGAGCAGCTCGCGTTGGCGACGGCCGCGAGCTGGGAGCTGATCTGGCTGCCACTCACGAGGACGCCCATGAAGCGTCCCTTGGTCGTGGAGGTCACGTCGACGCGCCAGCCCTCGGCGCTGGAGGCGCCCTGCGGCGTGACCGTGGCGGTGTAGCCGTTGGCGCTCGCGACGGCGTTGGCGGCGGCCGTGGCGTCAGCCTGGGCTGCGACGGCGGTCTTGGTCTTGAGGCTCTCGCAGTAGGTGTAGACCGCGCTGAGCGCCGCGTTGTCGGCCACGCCCTGGGCCCGGGCCCGGTCCGACCGCGTCATGCCGAGGTCGATGGCGAAGGCGAGGATGCCCATGAACACGACGATCGACGCCGCCACGATGATGGCGACGGCGCCGCGGTCGGTACGGCTCCGTCGTCGCAACCGCCTCATGACGTCAGCTCCGTGCACGTGCCCGACGACAGCCTGCCGGAGGTCATCTTGGTCTCGATGGCGAACGGCTGGCTGAAGAACGCGCCGAGCAGGATCGTGGGCGAGGTGTGGCTGATGGTCACCCGTGGCCCGGGGCCGGCGGGACAGGTGATCTTGATGTCGCTGTTGGCGAGGTTGGTCAACGTCACCACTTCCTTGGCGCGCTGTCGCGCGAGCGAGGGCTGGGTCGGGTTGCGGGCGGCAATGGCGGCGCCCTCCTGCGCGGCCTCCTCCATCTGGGCTCGCAGGGCGATGGCGAGACCGAGGTCGACGACGCCGCCGACGATCAGGAACAGGATCGGGATGACCAGCGCCAGCTCGACCGCGGCGGCTCCGCGGGTGCCCCGACGTCGTCGCGCCATCACGGGGTGCTCCCGAGGTAGAGGGAGCGCTCGTTGCGCGCGTCCAGCGTGATGGGGCTGAGCGGCACCAGGGGGAGGTTGAAGTCCATGGTCCTCTCGACCACGACGATGACCTTGTCGCCGTCCTTCAGCGACGGAGTCGTGGAGGGATTGCAGGTCGGGGTCGCCGTCGGGGAGGCGGAGGGGCTGGCGCTGGGGGCGTAGAGCTCGTAGCTCACCTTGACGTTCGCCGTCGACAGGTTGAGGTCCGGCACCTTGGCGACGGCGGCCTGTCGGATGGCGCCGCAGTTGCGGAACTGGGGGACGCCTGTCGGTGAGCCGGTCACGCTGAGGCCGGTCCCGACACCGAACCGGGCGCCTTCGCGGCTGGCCGCCGAGACGCCCTGCTGGATCCACACGGCACGTCCGAACTCGAAGATGCCGAAGACCAGCATGAAGAAGATGACCGCGACGAGGGCGAACTCGACCGCCGAGGCGCCGCGGGCGCCACGGTGTGGACGGGGGGCCAGTCTCACGTCGTCACTCCTCGGCCTGCGTGTGGGGGGCCGCAAGCCATTCGTCATTCTTGCCGACCGCTCCCGGCGTGCGCAGCAAAGTGGCGGAACTGGTCCTGAAGGAGCCTCCGGGGGTCGCCAACGGTCCGCTGGACGACTGGACCACCAGTCGTCCACAGCGGCTGTGTCCCCGTCGTGCTCCCCAGCCAGGTGCATCGAGCTCCGTCGGTGTCGCCGCGGCGGACGACGCTGACGGCATGGAGGTCGGCACATGACAGGCACGACGACACGGCAGCAGGGTCACAACAAGGCCCTCGGCGACTACGGAGAGCGGGTGGCGGCGCGCCACCTGGCCGAGCGCGGGATGGTGGAGCTCGATCGCAACTGGCGCTGCGACGAGGGTGAGATCGACCTGGTCCTCCGGGACGCGGACGAGCTGGTGGTGTGCGAGGTCAAGACCCGCACCACCCTCGACCACGGCACACCCCACGAGGCGGTCTCCGCCGAGAAGCTGCAGCGGCTGCGGCGGCTGGCGGTCCGCTGGGCGGAGCGCCAGGGGCTGGTGGGCGTGCCCGTGCGGGTGGACCTCGTGGCCGTGCTCCAACCGGGCAAGGGCCGCGCCCTGGTCGAGCACGTCAGGGGGATCGGCTGATGCCCGTCGCCTCCACCCCCACGATCGCCCTCGACGGGGCGGTCGGCCACCTGGTCGACGTCCAGGCTGACGTGTCGCCGGGCCAGGCCGGCCTCACCATGGTCGGGCGCTGCGACGTGTCGCTGAACCAGGCGCACCACCGCTGCCAGATGGCGGTCCACAACACCGGCCTGCCCTGGCCGACGTCCAAGCGGGTCACGATCCTGCTCTCGCCGGCCGACCTGCCCAAGCGGGGCACCCACTTCGACCTCGCCATCGCGCTGGCCGTCCTCAAGGCCGACCGGCTGATCCCCGAGGTGGACGTGAACGGATCCGTGTTCGTCGGGGAGCTCACGCTCAACGGTGGGCTCCGTGCGGTGCCGGGCGTGCTCCCGATGACGCTGGCCGCCAGCCGGCGGGGCATCCGTCGCGTGTTCGTCCCGGAGCCACAGGCGCACGAGGCGGCGATGGTCCCCGACGTCGAGGTGCTGGGCGTCCGTTCCCTGGGGCAGGTGCTCGCCCAGCTGACCGGCAGCGAGGTGCCGGAGGCGCCCCCGGTGGCGCCGATGTCCGCGGAACGGCTGCTCTCCTGGCGCGGTCAGGGGCGTCTCGACGAGGTCGACATGGCCGACGTCCTCGGGATGCCTGACGCACGCTACGCCGTGGAGGTGGCGGCGGCGGGAGGCCACCACCTGCTGCTGAGCGGTCCCAAGGGGTGCGGCAAGACGACGCTCGCCGAGCGGCTACCCACGATCCTCCCGGACCTGACGCTGGAGGAGTCGATCGAGGTGACGGCCCTGCACTCGCTCGCGGGCGCGCTGGAGGAGGGCGACGGGCTGATCACCCGGCCGCCCTTCGCGGGCCCCCACCACGACGCCAGCAAGGCGAGCATCGTCGGCGGCGGCTCTGGTCGCGTCCGCCCCGGCGAGATCAGTCGGGCCCACTGCGGAGTGCTGCTGCTCGACGAGTTCCCGCTGCTACGGACGGATGTCATCGACGCCCTGCGCCAGCCGCTCGAGAGCGGCGAGGTCACCATTGCCCGGGGTGACGACACGGTGACCTACCCCGCCCGCGGCCTCGTGGTCTTCGCCGCGAACCCCTGCCCCTGCGGCGACTACCGCCCCACGGCGGGCGGCAACCGCTGCACCTGCCGCGAGGTGCAGCGGCAGGACTACCGCCGGCGGGTCCGCGGCCCGATCACGGACCGGATCGACATCACCCGTCACCTCGAGCCGCTGCAGCCGCACGACGCCCGCGACCGGTTCGCCGCACCGGAGTCCTCCAGCACGGTCCGGGCGCGCGTGACGACGGCACGCACCCGGCAGGCCGAGCGCTTCGCGGGCCGCGGTTGGCGTCTCAACGGCCAGACCCCGGGGCCTGCCCTGACCAAGGAGTGGCCGTTGACCGCGGAGGCGCAGGCGGTGATCGACGACCAGATGTACCGCGGGCTGCTGAGCCGCCGGGGGGCGACGCGGGTGCACCGCATGGCGTGGACGGTGGCGGACCTCCGCGGCGCACCGACGCCCTCGGTGGCCGACGCCCGCACCGCGTTGCTGCTGCGAACCGGCGAGCCCCTGGGGTCGGAGACGTTGCGACGGGTGGCGTCGTGACCGACGAGCGCCTCGCGCGGGCGGCCCTGTGCCGGCTGACGGAGCCCGCTGACCCCCGGGTGACTCGCGCCCTGGCGCAGGTGGGCGCGGTGCGCCTCTACGAGGACGTGCTGGCCAACCGGTCCACCGACGACCTCGTGGCCGACGCGGCCGGCCGGCTGACGCGGCTGGACCCCGCCCGCGAGCTCGAGCAGGCCGCGACCCGCGGCATCAGGTTCCTGGTCCCGGGTGACACCGAGTGGCCGACGCAGCTCGACGACCTCGACCACGCCCCCAGCGTGTCCGACCTCGGCGGCCGCCCCATCGGGCTCTGGGTGCGGGGTCCGCAGCGGCTCGACGAGGTGGGCGGATCGGTCGCCGTGGTCGGCTCACGGTCGGCGACGGCGTACGGCGAGAGCGTGGCCCGCGAGCTCGGCGCCGGCGTCGCCCGTGCCGGCCGCTGCCTGGTCTCCGGGGCGGCCTTCGGGATCGACCAGGCCGCCCACCGCGGCGCGCTCGCGCTCGATGGGGCGTCGGTGGCGGTTCTCGCCTGCGGGGCGGACCGCCCCTACCCGGTCGAGCACCGAGCCCTCATCGACCACCTCGCCGCCACCGGAGCGGTGGTGTCCGAGCTCCCGCCCGGGTGCGCCCCCCTGCCCGTCCGGTTCCTCGCCCGCAACCGGATCATCGCGGCCCTCACCTGCGGCACCGTCGTGGTCGAGGCGGCGATCCGCAGCGGCGCACTCAACACGGCCGCCTGGGCGACCAGTCTCAGCCGCCCCCTCATGGGGGTGCCCGGCCCGGTCACGAGCGCCCCCTCTCAGGGCGTTCACCAGTGGATCCGCAGCGGGGCCGCCAGCCTGGTGACCGGTCCGGCCGACCTGCTGGAGATGGTCGGCGGTGCGGGGGAGCACCTCGTCGACGTCCCCCGGGCGCCCGAGCGGCCGCGCGACCGGCTCACCCGTCGGCACCGCCAGGTGCTCGAGGCGGTGCCGGTGCGCCACCCGGCGGGCCTGGAGTCGATCGCCGCGACCGCCGGCATCGCCCTGCTCCACACACAGACAGCGTTGACCTATCTCGCCGAGCGCGACTTCGTCGTCCGCGACGCCGCGGGGTGGCGGCTGGGTCGGCGTGGTCGCTCCGACCTCCCGGGATCGGCGCGATGACCCGCCTAGGCTCGCCCCATGAGCGAGGAGTCTGGCGAGGCAGACCTCCCTGAGGCCTTCACCCGGGTGCTCGGCGACTACGAGCGCCACCTCGTGTCCGAGCGGGACCTGTCGTCACACACGGTGCGCGGATACCTCGGCGACCTCGTCTCCATGCTCGACCACGCCCACCGGCTGGGCCTGTCGTCGCTCGACGAGCTCGACCTGCGGACCCTGCGCAGCTGGCTGGCCAACCAGCAGACCCGGGGACGGTCGCGGACCACCCTGGCACGGCGTGCGACCGCCGTGCGGGTGTTCACCGCCTGGCTGGCCCGGACCGGCCGGACCACGACCGACGCCGGTGCCAGCCTGGGATCGCCGAGGGCGCTCAAGACGCTGCCCGCGGTGCTGCGGCCCGACGAGGCGAGGGCGTTGGTGGAAGCGGCGGCCGCCCTGGCCGACGACGGCAGCCCGCTCGGCCTGCGCGACGTGGCGATGCTCGAGCTGCTCTATGCGACAGGCGTGCGGGTGGGGGAGCTGGTCGGGCTCGACATCGACGACCTCGACCGTGACCGGCAGGTGGTCCGGGTGTTCGGCAAGGGCCGCAAGGAGCGCACGGTGCCCTACGGTCACCCGGCCGACCGCGCCCTTGCACGGTGGCTCGAGGCCGGGAGGCCCGCACTCAGGGTGGAGGGCTCGGGCGCGGCGCTCTTCCTCGGGGCCCGAGGGCGCCGCATCGACCAGCGCGCCGTCCGAACCCTCGTCCACCGGCGGCTGGCCGACGTCCCGGGAGCACCGGACCTCGGTCCGCACGGACTCCGGCACACGGCCGCCACCCACCTGCTGGAGGGAGGTGCGGACCTCCGCTCCGTCCAGGAGCTGCTCGGCCACGCCTCCCTGGCCACGACGCAGCTCTACACGCACGTCACCACCGACCGGCTGCGCCGGGCCTTCCAGCAGGCGCACCCGCGCGCATGAGCGCCGAGCTCAACGCAGCACGCCGGGCCGCAGCAGGTGCGCGAGCGGTCTCCAGGTGACGTAGAGCGACTCGACGGTCGGCCCGGGATCTCGCTCCGCGCCGGCCGGGAGGCCGTCGAGGGGGAGCAGCCGGACCGGGCCCCCGCCGACCAGTTTCAGCGGGTCGAGGTAGGTCGTCCCGCGGATCCAGCCCCAGTGGAGACAGGCCCGGGGGAAGCAGTGTGATCCGGGGAGCTCGAGGATGCCGACGACCCCACCTGCGGGCACCGCGGTTCCGCGCTCGAGCGTCGCAGCGACGGGCTCGTAGGTGGTCCGGGTCGCCCCGTGGTCGACCGTGACGACCCCGCGTCCCGCGATCATGCCGACGAACGACACGGTGCCCGGCAGGGCGGCCCGGACCCGCTGGCCAGGCGTCCCGAGCAGGTCGACCCCGCGGTGACCGGCGCCCCACGTCGACTCGGGCGGGTCGAAGCCGGCCACCACCTCGGGTGTGGGGGAGAGGGGCCACTCGCCGACCGGGTCGGGGACGGCGTACGCCGCAGGGGTGGCTGTCACGGCCACCAGGACCGCGACCGCCAGGGCTGTCGATCTCATGGGGCCGACCATCCACGTCGGCGCCGGTACCGGGCCAGACCCGGGTCCGCGGCTGTGCACACCAGCGACCCGGAGGGTGGCTGTGGGCAGAAGCCGGTCCCCGAGCCGAGGATGCCCGGATTGGCGGCCCGAGCGTGACCTCGACTACGCTGGCCGACAGCAATCCACTCGTGGATTGACTTCGCACGTTCACCGACCGCGACGGGGCTCTTCCTGGCTCCGACCGCCCGTGGGCGTCGATCCTCGGTCCCGGTCAGCCGACCGGGTCGGATCGCGCGTGGACGTCAGGGCCGAGGGCACCCGCCCGAGGCAGGAACTGAACACCAATGCAGAGCGCGTGAACCGGCTCGGCCTCCTGTGCTGACAGTGCAAGGCCGGGCGCCAACGGCGAGCCGCTCGCGACCACAGGAGATCCCCATGGCAGTCGTCACCATGCGCCAGCTGCTCGAGAGCGGCGTCCACTTCGGTCACCAGACCCGTCGCTGGAACCCGAAGATGAAGCGCTTCATCATGACCGAGCGCAACGGCATCTACATCATCGACCTGCAGCAGTCGCTGGCCTACATCGACAGCTCCTACGCCTTCATCAAGGAGACCGTCGCCAAGGGCGGCACCGTGATGTTCGTCGGCACCAAGAAGCAGGCCCAGGAGGCGATCGCCGAGCAGGCGACCCGCGTCGGGATGCCCTACGTCAACCAGCGCTGGCTCGGTGGCATGCTGACCAACTTCCAGACCGTGCACCAGCGGATCAACCGCCTCAAGGAGCTCGACGAGATCGACTTCGACGACGTGGCGGGCAGCAGCCGCACCAAGAAGGAGCTGCTGCAGCTGCGCCGTGAGCGCGACAAGCTCGAGAAGTCGCTCGGTGGTATCCGCGAGATGTCCCGCACCCCCGCCGCCGTCTGGATCGTCGACACCAACAAGGAGCACCTGGCGGTCGAGGAGGCGCGCAAGCTGCGCATCCCGATCGTGGGGATCCTCGACTCCAACTGCGACCCGGACCTCGTCGACTTCCCCATCCCGGGCAACGACGACGCGATCCGCGCGGTCGGCCTGCTCACCCGCGTCGTCGCCGACGCGGTGGCCGAGGGCCTGATCGCCCGCTCCGGCGCCAAGTCCGGCGAGGGCGAGGGCTCGGCGACGCCGGGTGCCGAGGAGCCGCTGGCCGAGTGGGAGCGCGAGCTGCTCGAGGGCGACGCCGACAAGGCGGCCGTGGCGGCCACCGGCGGTGACGCCGCCACCGAGGACACCCCGGCCGCCGAGGCGACCGGTGCCAGCACGGAGGGCAAGGCTGCCGCCGAGGCCGCGACCGAGGCCCCCGCCGCCGAGGCCGCGACCGAGGCCCCCGCCGCCCAGGCCGCGACCGAGGCCACCGACGAGACCCCCGCGTCCGACGAGACCTCCGCGTCCGACGACGCGGCCGAGGGTGAGTTCGGGCCCGACTCCGCGGCTCCCCTCGAGAGCGGTGAGGCGCCGGAGGGCTTCGAGATCAAGGGCAACAAGACCTCGAAGAAGTTCCACGCCCCGTCGAGCCCCTGGTACGACCGGACCAACGCCGAGGTGTGGTTCCGCACCGCCGAGGCCGCCGAGAAGGCCGGGTTCGTGAACGCCGAGGCCAAGGCCGAGGAGAAGGCCTGACCCAGGCCGAGGCACCCGCCACCACCACCCACACGACTGCGAGGAAGAGGACACATGGCGATCTCCGCCGCTGACGTCAAGAAGCTCCGTGAGCTCACCGGCGCGGGCATGATGGACTGCAAGAAGGCCCTGGAGGAGGCCGGCGGCGACTTCGACAAGGCCGCCGAGCTGATCCGGGTCAAGCTGGGCAAGAAGATGGCGGCCCGCGGCGCCGAGCGCGAGGCCTCGGCCGGTCTCGTCGCCACCGCCGGTGGTGCCCTGGTCGAGCTCAACTGCGAGACCGACTTCGTCGCCAAGGGCGACGAGTTCGTCGCGGCCGCCCGCCAGATCGCCGAGGCCGCCGACGCGGCCAAGGCCGGCGACGCCGAGGCGCTCAAGGCCGTCCAGATCGGTGACAAGACCGTGGCCGAGGTCGTCGAGGGCCTGGGCATGACCATCGGCGAGAAGATCGAGCTGGGCCGAGTGGCCTACTTCGAGGGCGAGGTCGTGTCCTACATGCACAAGCGCGCGGCCGACCTGCCGCCCGCCGTCGGCGTCCTCGTCGAGTACGCCGGTGACGAGGAGGGTGCCCGCGGCGTCGCGATGCAGATCGCGGCCATGCGGCCCAAGTACCTCACCCGCGACGAGGTCCCCGCGGACGTCGTCGAGAAGGAGCGCTCCATCGCCGAGGCCACCTCGCGCGAGGAGGGCAAGCCGGAGCAGGCGATCGCCAAGATCACCGAGGGTCGCCTCAACGGCTTCTTCAAGGAGGTCGTCCTGCTCGAGCAGCCGTCGGTCACGGAGTCCAAGAAGACCGTCCAGGCGGTCCTCGACGAGGCAGGCACCAGCGTCAGCCGCTTCGTGCGGTTCGAGGTGGGCGCCTGACCGGGTCGCGGCACGATCGGTGACCCGGACCTGCCGGTAGGGTTCACCCACCGCCACATCAGGCAACCGAAGGAGGCCGGTCCGATGGAGCACGACGCGTTCATCGGACCGGCCTCCTTCGCGTCCACGGCATGCAGCACAGGCATCACCACAGGCACCGACGGTGCGGGAAAGGCACGGCAGTGACGGCGTACAAGCGGGTCCTCCTCAAGCTCTCCGGCGAGGTGTTCGGCGGTGGCCGCGTGGGGGTCGACCCCGACGTGGTCTCCCAGGTCGCCCACGAGATCGCGGCAGTCGCCCGCCAGGGCGTCGGGGTGAGCATCGTGGTCGGCGGCGGCAACTTCTTCCGCGGCGCCGAGATGCAGCAACGAGGCATGGACCGGGCGCGCGCCGACTACATGGGCATGCTCGGCACCGTCATGAACTGCCTCGCGCTCCAGGACTTCCTGGAGAAGGAGGGCGTCGAGACCCGCGTGCAGACAGCCATCACGATGGGCCAGGTCGCCGAGCCCTACATCCCGCGGCGGGCGATGCGCCACCTCGAGAAGGGGCGCGTCGTCATCTTCGGCGCCGGCGCGGGGATGCCGTTCTTCTCCACCGACACCGTCGCGGCGCAGCGGGCGCTGGAGACCCGCTGCGAGGTGGTGCTGATGGCCAAGCAGGGCGTGGACGGCGTCTACACCGCCGACCCCCGGGTCGACCCCACGGCGACCAAGCTCGACCACGTCACCTTCCAGGACGCCCTCCAGCAGGGGTTGCGCATCGCCGACGCCACGGCGTTCGCCCTCTGCATGGAGAACAAGATGCCGATGATCGTCTTCGGGGCCGAGGAGGAGGGCGCCATCGCCCGGATCGTGCAGGGTGAGAAGATCGGCACACTGGTCAGTGACTGACCGCTGGCCCCGCCGCACCGACGAGCGACACAGGAGTACGCCGTGATCAACCAGATCCTCAACGAGGCCGACCAGAAGATGGACAAGTCGGTCGAGGCGACCCGTGAGGAGTTCGGGACGATCCGGGCCGGACGGGCTCACCCGAGCATGTTCAGCAAGATCATGGTTGACTACTACGGGACGCCGACGCCGCTGCAGCAGCTGGCCTCGTTCACGGCTCCCGAGGCGCGCGTGATCATCATCGCGCCCTACGACATGGGCGCCATGGCCAACATCGAGAAGGCCATCCGCGACTCCGACCTCGGCGTCAACCCGGCCAACGACGGCAAGGTGCTCCGGTGCGTGTTCCCGGAACTGACCGAGGAGCGGCGCAAGGAGTTCATCAAGGTCGCCAAGCAGAAGGCCGAGGACGGCCGGGTCGCGGTGCGCAACCTGCGGCGCCACGCCAAGCAGGGCCTGGAGAAGCTCGGCTCCGACGGCGAGGTCGGCCAGGACGACGTCACCGGCGCGGAGAAGAAGCTGGACGCCATCACCAAGCGCCACACCGACACCATCGACGAGCTCCTCAAGCACAAGGAGTCCGAGCTCCTCGAGGTCTGACACCCCGATGACCGACACCCCCGCCCCCGCGAAGGACCACGGGCGCGCCGGACGCAACCTGCCCGCTGCCTTCGCCTCCGCGTTCGTGCTGCTGGCCGCGATCGCGACATCCCTGGTCTTCTGGAAGACGGCGTTCCTCCTCGTCGTCGCGGCTGCCGTCGTCGTCGCGGTCTGGGAGCTCCACCAGGGCATGCTCGCCAAGGGCATCGACGTGCCCGAGCAGCCGCTCATGGTGGGCGGCGTGGTCATGGTGGTCGTCGCCTACTTCTTCGGCGCAGCGGCGCTGGTCACCGCCACCGCCGTGACCGCGCTGGCGATCATGCTGTGGCTGCTCCGCCGTGGGGTCCAGGGCTACGTCGGCAACGCCACCGCGGCGGTCTTCACGCTGGTCTACGTCCCCTTCCTCGGGTCGTTCGTGGCGCTCCTGCTCGCCGAGGGTGGGACGACCGACGTCGAGCGCTGGGACGACGGAGTGCGCGGCATCATCGTCTTCATCCTCGTGACGATCGCCTCCGACATCGGCGGGTACGTCGCCGGGGTGCTGTTCGGCCGCCACCCGATGGCACCGGTGATCTCCCCCAAGAAGTCGTGGGAGGGCTTCGCCGGCTCGGCGCTGTTCTGCGTCGTCGCCGGCTGGCTGCTGGTGGTCTACCTGCTCGACGGTCGGGCCTGGGTCGGCGTCGTGCTCGGCCTGATCGCCGTGGTCATGGCGACCCTCGGCGACCTGTGCGAGTCGGTGATCAAGCGCGACCTCGGCGTCAAGGACATGAGCTCGGTCATCCCGGGCCACGGCGGCCTCATGGACCGGCTCGACTCGCTGCTGGCGACCATCGCGCCGATCTGGCTGCTCCTGCACTACACCGTCTTCTGACGGCGCGGGAGGGCCGACACCCGGTGGTCGCGCCGGGTGCGGCGGGGGAGTGCCGGCGCCGTACGCTGGGTCCATGAGCGACACCGAGGCGCAGCCCACCGCACGGGCGCGGCCCGAGGACCACCACTGGTGGGACTGGTGGCACGAGTCGCACCCGACGTTCGCCGCGCTCGCCGGCTTCTTCAGCGGCATGGTGTTCGTCACCGCGGTCCCCGGAGGGTTCGCAGCAGTGCTCCGGCTGCTGTTCCACTACGAGACGGCCACCGAGCTGTTCCCGTTCGTGCTGCTGTTCTTCCTGCTGCCCTTCGGCATGCTCTTCCGCCGGCGTACCCGCCGCTTCGCGCAGTTCATGTGGCTCGGAATCGCGGTGACGGCGGTCGTGGTGCTCGGCGTGACGTCCCTGGTGCTCTACGTGATGGTCCAGCAGCAGTAGCCGACGAATCGGCCCCGCCGGGCGCCCGTGGGAGAATCGCGAGCGATGTCCGACCCCACCGAGCCCCCACGGCAGCTGCCGCTGGTCCTCGCCGAGCCGCGCGGCCGCAAGAAGCCACCGCGCCACCTCGCCGACCTCACCGAGGCCGAGCGGGTCGAGGCCGTCACCGAGGCCGGTCTCCCCGGCTTCCGCGCGCGGCAGCTGTCGACCCACTACTTCGGCCGTCTCGTCGACGACCCGGCCGAGATGACCGACCTGCCCGCCGACCAGCGCGAGGAGCTGGTCGCCACGCTGCTGCCGGAGCTGATGACGCCGTTGCGGACCATGACGGCCGACCGCGGCACCACCCGCAAGACGTTGTGGCGGCTCTTCGACGGCGCGCTCGTCGAGTCGGTGCTGATGCGCTACCCGGGTCGGGTCACGATGTGCGTCTCCAGCCAGGCCGGCTGCGGCATGGCGTGCCCGTTCTGCGCGACCGGGCAGGGGGGCCTGCAACGCAACATGTCCACCGCGGAGATCGTGGAGCAGGTGGTCGCAGGGGCACGCGCGCTGGCTCGCGGCGAGGTCCCCGGCGGCCCCGGTCGCGTCTCGAACGTCGTGTTCATGGGCATGGGGGAGCCCCTCGCCAACTACAAGGCCGTCATGGGGGCCGTACGTCGCCTCACCGACCCGGCCCCGGGCGGGCTGGGCATGTCGGCGCGCGGCGTGACCGTCTCGACGGTCGGCCTCGTGCCGCGCATCAACCAGCTCGCCGACGAGGGCATCCCCGTGACGCTGGCGCTGAGCCTGCACGCCCCGGACGACGAGCTGCGCAACGAGCTGGTGCCGATCAACACCCGCTTCTCGGTCGAGGAGACCGTGGCGGCGGCCTGGAACTACGCGCGCACGACCCGCCGCCGGGTCTCGATCGAGTACGCCATGATGCGGGGCATCAACGACCAGGCCTGGCGCGCCGACCTGCTGGCCGACGTGCTGCTGTCCCACGGCGACTGGGGCTGGGTCCACGTCAACCTCATCCCGCTCAACCCGACGCCGGGGTCGAAGTGGACCGCCTCCGACCCCGCCGACGAACGGGAGTTCGTGCGACGGCTGGAGGCCAAGGGGGTGCCGACGACGGTGCGGGACACCCGCGGCCGGGAGATCGACGGCGCCTGCGGTCAGCTGGCCGCGACCGAGTCCTGAGTCACCCGACCAGCTCCACTGCCTCGTCGACGCCGTCGACGAGGTGCACCCGGTCCTCCATCTCACGGTCCCGGGCGAGCGCCCGGAGGAGTGGCCACACGGGGAGGTGCTCGGTCCAGTGGTCGCGCCCGACCAGGACCATCGTCGCGACGGAGGTCGGGTCGGCGTAGTAGTTCTCGCAGGCGTCCTGGAAGACCTCCTGGACCGTGCCGGCCGCGCCGGGGAGGAAGACGATGCCGGCGTCGCACACCTCCAGGAGCACGGCCTCGCGCACGGCGTTGCGCACGTACTTCGCGATCGCCGAGGCGAACACGTTGGGCGGTTCGTGGCCGTAGTGCCACGTGGGGATGCCGAGCGTCTCGCCGCCCGCGCCGGCCCCCGCGTCGTCGAGGGCCCGGAAACCGGCCGCGGCCCAGGCCCCGACGTCGGGGTCGTAGTGCGGGACCGCTGCGACCGTGGTGAGGGCCTCGCGCAGTCCGTGTTCGGAGGTGGCGACGAGCCGGGCGCCGAGGTTGGCCGCCTCCATCGCGCCGGGCCCGCCCCCGGTGGCGACCGTGAAGCGGCGGCCGAGCAGCCACCCGAGCCGCGCCGCGTCGGCGTACGCCGCGGATCCGCGGCGCACGGCGTGGCCGCCCATCACGCCGACCAGCGACCGCCCACCGACCCAGCCGGCCAGGGCGCCGTCGATCGCGTGGTCGTGGAGGGTCGCTGCCAGCAGGCCGTCGTGCCCGAGGTCCGACTCGGCCCAGGCGTAGGCCCGGGCGTCGGGACTCTCCGCGTAGCCTGCCGCCCCGAAGAGCTCGCGGGCCGTGTAGAGCGACGTGCGGTAGGTGTCGACGGGCACATCGGGGAGGGTGGGGAAGACCAGCGCACCCCGTGACTCCAGGTCGGCAGCGACGCCGGCATCGAGCACGCAGCCCAGGAACATCGCGCCGGCCACGTGGCAGCTGCTCAGCACGTCGGCGCGACCGGAGAGGTCCAGGCCCCGACAGCGCCACCCTGCCAGGTCGCGCGCACCCGCAGCCACCCGCCGGTCGAAGTCGTCGACGTCGTCGACCTCGACGACCCTGCCCCGTGTGTGCCTCACCCTGCAGACCCTAGGACGCGACATTCCCGCCGGGTCAGAAGGCGTGCGCGAGCAGCTCGCCGAGGAGGACCTGCTCGTCGACCTCGAGCCCGCGAGCGCGGAACCAACGGCAGACGTTGGTGCAGTCGCGCAGCAGGAAGTCCCCGCCCGACGGGTTGGCGACCAGGTCGATCACCTGGGGCAGGTCGATGACGACGAGACGCTCGCCCGCGGCGAGGATGTTGTAGGCCGAGAGGTCGCCGTGCACCATCCCCTGTCGCGCGAGCTCGGCCATGAAGTCCCGCACCTGGTCGAAGTACGACGCCAGCAGCTCCCGCTCCGGCCTGGTCTGCGCCAGCCGCGGCGCTGTCTCGCCGTCGACGGTGACCCACTCCATCAGCAGCTCGGTCCCGTCGAGCTGCACGGGGTAGGGGACCGACAGCCCGAGCGACCAGAGCCGTTTCAACGACTCCCACTCCGCCATCGCCCACTGGCCGGCCGCGACGGCGCGGCCGTGGGCGCTCTTGCGTGCCAGCGCCCGCTGGTCACGGGTGTTGCGGATCTTGCGGCCGTCGGTGTAGCCGGCGGACCGGTGGAAGTCCCGGTGGTCCTCGCCGCGGTAGCGCTTGGCGGCCATCACCACACCACCGTCGGGAGCGTGCGGGTCGGCGCGCTCGAGGAGGAAGACGTCGGCCTCCTTGCCGGTCTTGAGGACGCCGAGCTCGGTGTCGAGGGCGCCCCGCGACGTCACGACCCAGTCGGGGCGTGGTTCGGGGCCGCGGCACAGCGGGTCGACGTCGTACCAGGTCGACCAGCGCTGCGACTCGTCTGCGGGGTCGTCGTAGGTCTGGAAGTCGAAGACGAAGCGAGGGTCGATGCCCTCGGTGGGGTGCGTGTCAGTGAGTGACTCGTGAGAGGTCAACGGTGCTCCGGGTGAGAGAAGGGGTGTGGTCTGCGGACAGGCCAACGACAGCGGTCGTCATGTCACGCCTCCTCTCGTCCGGGCACGGGCCTCCCGTGCGCGTGTGACGAGCGTCCCGCGCGGCGCTCGTCGGTGCAACCGATTTCTGCGTGGTGTCGGCATAGGCTGCGCTCCGTGCCGCGACGGTCTCCCCGCCACCTCCCCTCCCTGGTCCTCGTCCTGAGCCTCAGCGTGGCCCTGTCGGGGGCGCCTGCTCGGGGGCTCGCCCCCGACCGCGGCTCGGCGGGCATCGGCGACAGCTACTTCCCGGTCGACGGCAATGGTGGCATCGACGTACGCCGCTACCGGGTCGTCAACCGCTACGAGTTCGGCCGGGGCCGGTTGAGCGGCCACACGGTCGTGACGCTGCGGGCGACCCAGGACCTCTCGGCGTTCAACCTCGACTTCCTGCTGCCGGTCCGACAGGTGCGGATCGACGGGCAGCGGGTTCCCCACCGCCGTTCCAGCCGTCATGAGCTCACGGTGGAGCCGATGACGGCCCTGGTCGCCGGCGAGTTCGTCGACGTCCGCGTCGACTACGCCGGGCGGCCGGGGCGCATCAGCTGGCGTGGGGAGTCCAACTGGCTCGCCGACCGCCACGAGGTCGTGGCCATGAACCAGCCCCACATGGCGCCGTGGTGGTTCCCCGCGAACGACCACCCCCGCGACAAGGCCCGCATGGACATCTCCATCACGGTGCCTGCCGGGAGGCAGGTGCTGGCCAACGGTCGCCCGGTCTCCCGGACGCGACAGGGGCGGCTGGTCACCCACCGGTGGCGGGCGACGGAGCCGATGGCCACCTACCTCGCGACCTTCGCGGCCGGGCGGTTCGAGGTGCGCACGGGGGTCCGGGACGGGCTGCCGTGGCGGATCGCCGTCTCGAAGCGGCTCTCGGCGGGCTCGCGCCGAGCCAACCTGCGGCTGATGCGACGCACGCCCCGCGTCGTCGCCGCGCTCGAACGGGTGCTCGGCGACTACCCCTTCGACACCGTGGGTGGCCTGGTCACCAGCCTGCCCGTCGGCTTCGCGCTGGAGAACCAGACCCTGCCGACCTACCCCGAGACCGGCGCCGGCTACACCTGGCTCGTCGTCCACGAGGTGGCGCACCAGTGGTTCGGGGACTCCGTGAGCCTCCGGCACTGGCGGGACATCTGGCTCAACGAGGGGCCCGCGACCTACCTGGAGCTCTGGTACGACGCCCAGCGCGGCGGTGGCTCGCCGGGGTCCTGGCTGCGCCGTGAGTACGAGTCGCGGCCAGCCGGTGCCGCCTTCTGGAGGACCCGGATCGGCGACCCGGGCGCGGACGGGATCTTCAGCGGTCCGGTCTACCTGCGCGGGGCGATGACGTTCCAGGCGCTGCGCAACCGGATCGGCACCGATGCCTTCTGGACGCTGCTGCGGCGGTGGGTGCGGGAGAAGCGCGGGGGACACGGCACGCGCGAGCAGTTCGAGGCCCTCGCCGAGGAGGTCTCCGGGCAGAACCTCGAGGCCTTCTTCGTGGCCTGGCTCGACGCGGCCGAACGCCCCGCGGACACCGCCGTCAACGGCCTGGGCTGAATCGTCCCGGAGGTCAGCGCAGTCGCACCGACAGGCAGGTCACACAGCCCTCGAGCTTGATGAACTCGGAGATGTCGACCGCCACCACGCGGAGCCCGCGCTCCGCGAGCAGCGCGCGCGTCCGTGGCGCGTCCGCGGCCATCAGCACGGCGTCCTCGGCGAGTCGGACCACGTGAGCGCCTGACTCCTCCGGCACGGCCAGGAAGGTCGACCACACGGCCGGGTCGTCCACCAGGGGCGGATGGCCGAGGACAGTCCCGTCGGGCAGCGCGGTCACGGCCGACTTGAGGTGGAGCACGGCCCGGACCGGGACCGGCTGCACCTCGAGGCCGGCCGGGGTGAGCAGCGCCGCGAGCTGGTCGGCCCCCGCCCGGTTCGTCCGCCCGCTCAGCCCGACCCACACCGTCTTCCCGACCCGGAGCACGTCGCCGCCGTCGAGCGTCCCGGGCGCCTGGATGTGTGCGATGCGGTAACCCAGGCTGCGCAGGGACGCCTCGGTGGCCGCGGTCTCGGGACGACGCTCGTCGGCGCCCGGCCTGGTGATCACCGCGAGGTCGTCGTGGACCACGACGGTGTCCTCGACGAAGACCGCGTCGGGGCACTCGTCGGCCGGCGGCACCTCGTGGACCTCCCAACCCTCCGCCGCCAGCGCCGCGACGTAGTCCCGCCACTGGCGCCCCGCCAGCTCGACGTTCACCGGGACCCGGTCGAGGTGCGTGAGCAGTCCGTCGGCGAGCCGGGGACCGGGACGTCGGACGAGTGCGCGGACCATGCCCGGGAGCATGACACCTCGGTCGAGGTTCAGCTCACCAGGGGTGAGAGGGCTCGCGCGACGAGGCTGGGACGCCCGGTGAACCGCTCCTCGGTGTCCGCCCAGCCCATCGCCACCCGGGCGGCGTTGATGCCGAGCCACCGCAGCGGCTCCGGCTCCCAGGCGGGGGAGCGGTGGCCCACCCAGGGCAGGTCCGTCAGCGGCGTACGCCGGTCCAGCACGAGGTCACGCAGGGTCCGCCCGGCGAGGTTGGCGGTGCTCACGCCGTCACCGACGTAGCCACCCGCCCAGGCCACCCGGGTCACCGGGTCCAGCCCGACCGAGGCACACCAGTCCCGGGGCACGCCGAGCGGCCCGCCCCAGGCGTGGGTGATCCGCGCCCCGGCGACCACCGGCAGCATCTCCACCAGGCTGGCGTGGAGCATCGCGAACACCCGGTCGTCGCGGTCGTAGGAGGCCGAGACCCGCGAGCCGAGGTGGTAGGGCGCGCCGCGGCCCCCGAAGACCAGGCGGTCGTCCCGGGTGCGCTGGCCGTAGACGATCAGGTGCCGGTGGTCGGCGAACGTCTCGCGCCGCCGCAGCCCGATGCGCTCCCAGGTCGTCGGCGGCAGCGGCTCCGTGGCGATCACCAGGGAGTAGACCGGCACCAGCGCGCGCCGCAGCCCGGGGAGCTGGCTCGTGTAGCCCTCGGTGGCGCGCACCACCGTCTCGGCGGTCACCGTGCCGCTCGGTGTCGTGAGGCGGTGCGGAGCCAGGGTCGTGACGCGGGTGTGCTCGTGGACGCGGACGCCGCGTCCGGCCACCGAGGCGGCCAGGCCGCGCACGAGCCGGAGGGGGTGGACGGCGGCGCAGTCGGGGGAGTACGTCGCCCCCAGGACCCCGGTCGCATCCACCACGCTGCGGGCCTCCTCGGCGCCGAGCAGCCGGAGGTCGTCCTCGTCGCGCCCCCAGCGCCGCGCCTCCTCGACCTCGGCCCGGGCCCGCGCGAGCTGCGCGGGCGACCGTGCCAGCGAGATGGTGCCGCCGCGCGCGTAGTGGGCGTCGATGGCGAGGGCCTCGGCCGCCCGCCCCACCTCGGTGACGGACTCCCGCATCGCGGCGTGCTGCGCAGCGGCGGCCGCCGTCCCCTCACCCATCCGGGCCAGGGTGCCCGGGCCGGCCGGGAAGAGCGCCGAGCACCATCCCCCGTTGCGTCCGGACGCGCCGTACCCCACGGTCTCGGCCTCGAGGACCGCGATCCGCAGGGAGGGGTCCGCCTCGGCGAGGTAGTGGGCGGTCCACAGGCCGGTGAAGCCCCCGCCGACGATCGCGACGTCGACCGCGAGGTCACCGGTGAGGGGAGGGCAGTGCGGCCCCGGGTCGGCGGTGTCGGCCCACAGGGCACGGCTGGGGCTCAGCGAACGCCCCATGAGTAGGTCTGCTTGCGCAGCTTGAGGTACATGAAGGTCTCGGTCCGGGCGACACCGGGGATGCCGCGGATCTGCTCGGAGATGAGCTCGAGGAGCCGCTCGTCGCTCTCACAGACCACCTCGGCCAGGATGTCGTAGCTGCCGGCGGTGATGACGACGTAGTCGACCTCGTCCATGGCGGTGAGGGCGTCGGCGACCGGCTCCAGCTCCCCGGAGACCTCGATGCCGACCATGGCCTGTCGGGGGAAACCGAGCTGCAGCGGGTCGGTGACGGCGACGACCTGCATCACCCCGGCGTCGATCAGGCGCTGGACCCGCTGCCGGACGGCGGCCTCGGAGAGCCCGACCTCCTTGCCGATGGCGGTGTAGGAGCGGCGCCCGTCCTGCTGGAGCTGCTCGATGATCGCCTTGGCCACGTCGTCGAGGACGACGGCACCGCGCTCCCCCTTCATGGACGCCGATGGTTCCACAAACCGCGGTCTGCGGCCAGTGAGAACGAAGGATTCCGTAGTTCGGTGTCACGATTCCGACGAATTCCTTGTCACGGCTTCGCCGACGTGTCACGATCCCCTCCACCCGGCAGAGTCGTCGAAAGGGGCTGGATGGTCACCTCGCGCGGAGTCAGCCGTCGCACGCTGCTCCGGGGGGCCGGTGCCGTCGCAGGACTCGGGGGAAGCGCAGCCGTCCTTCCGCTCTTCGGCGTGCCCGGGGCCAAGCAGGACCCGGCCGACTGCCGGGCCGCCGACCTCTCCGAGGAGCAGCGCCGGCTGATCGTGTCGAACTGGCCCCAGTACATCGACCCGCGGCGCCAGCAGGACTCCACGCTGCAGGTCTTCCAGCGCGAGACCGGGATCACCGTCGACTACACCGACGACATCAACGACAACGCGGAGTTCTTCGCCCGGGTCCGCAACCAGCTCGGGGCCTGCGAGCCCGTCCAGCGCGACATGATGGTGCTCACCGACTGGATGGCGGCCCGGATGATCGGGCTGGGGTGGGTGCAGCCCCTGGACCCCGCGCGCGTGCCCAACCTGCACGCCAACCTGATCGCGCCGCTGCGCGACCGGCAGTGGGACCCCGACCTGGAGTTTCACGCGCCGTGGCAGACCGGCCTCACCGGGATCGCCTACAACGCCGCCGCGACGGCCGAGGTGCGGAGCTTCGAGGAGCTGATCAGTCGATCGGACCTGCGGGGCCGGATCACGCTGCTCTCGGAGATGCGCGACACGATGGGCTTCATGCTCAAGATCGTCGGGGCCGAGCCCGACGACTTCACCGACGACGAGTGGGCCAACGCGATCGACCGGCTGCGGGCGGTGGTGTCAGACGGACAGGTCCGCGCCTTCACCGGCAACGAGTACATCCAGGACCTCACGGCCGGCAACATCCTGGCCTGCGAGGCGTGGTCGGGCGACGTGATCCAGGCGCAGTTCGACAACCCGGACATCAAGTTCGTCGCGCCGGAGGAGGGCCTGTCGCTGTGGAGCGACAACATGCTCGTGCCCAACGGAGCGACGCACCAGGCCAACGCCGAGGCGTGGATCGACTACTACTACGAGCCAGAGGTGGCCGCGAAGCTCGCGGCCTGGGTCAACTACATCTGTCCCGTCCAGGGCGCCCGAGAGGAGATGGAGCGGATCGACCCCTCGCTGGTCGACAACCCGCTCATCTTCCCCGCCGAGGAGGACCTCGCGGCGACCTTCGACTTCATGCCGCTCGACGACCAGCAGACGACCCGCTACGAAGGAGAGTGGTCCGATGTCACAGGTGGCTGACCGGGCGACGTCGCACGAGGACCCGGAGGGGGCTTTCGACGGGTTGCGGCTGCGGCAGCTGACCAAGGAGTTCGCCTCCTTCACGGCCGTGCGCGAGCTGGACCTCGACGTCCCCACCGGCTCCTTCTTCGCCCTGCTCGGCCCTTCGGGCTGTGGCAAGACCACGACGCTGCGGATGGTGGCCGGCCTCGAGCGGCCGACGTCGGGGACGATCCGGTTGTCCGGCGACGACATCACCTTCGCCCGCCCCTACCGGCGGCCGGTCAACACGGTCTTCCAGAACTACGCGCTCTTCCCCCACCTCGACATCTTCGAGAACGTCGCCTTCGGGCTGCGCCGCCGTCGTGAGCGCGGCGTCGACCAGCGGGTCGCCGACATGCTCGAGCTCGTCGAGCTGTCCTCCCAGGCACGCAAGAAGCCGGCCCAGCTCTCCGGAGGCCAGCAGCAGCGGGTGGCGCTCGCCCGCGCGCTGATCAACCAGCCGGAGGTGCTGCTGCTCGACGAGCCGCTCGGGGCCCTGGACCTCAAGCTGCGCCGGTCGATGCAGCTGGAGATCAAGCGCATCCAGACGGAGGTCGGGCTCACCTTCATCCACGTCACCCACGACCAGGAGGAAGCCATGACCATGGCCGACACGGTCGCGGTGATGAACCACGGCGTGATCGAGCAGCTCGGCGCGCCCGCCGAGCTCTACGAGCACCCCCGCACCACGTTCGTCGCCAACTTCCTCGGCCAGTCGAACCTCATCGAGGGCACGGTGCGGTCGCGGGCCGCCGACGTGGTCACGGTGGACATGCACGGCATCGACGTCTCGGTGCCCGCCGACCGGGCGCACGCCGAGGGCTACGGCGGCTGGGTCGGCATCCGGCCGGAGAAGGTGCTGATCGGGGAGGAGGGAGAAGCCCTCGACGCGCCCGGCAACACCATCCCGGGCGGTGTCGTGGAGGACGTCAGCTTCGTGGGCGTCAGCACCCAGTACCTCGTCCGGATGCCGTGGGACCAGCTGGTGCAGGTGTTCGCGCAGAACACCGGACGACGCCGCATCTTCGAGCGCGGCGACCGCGTCGAGCTCTCCTGGCGACCCGAGTACGCATTCCTCCTCGACCGCAGCCAGGACGCCTCGGCCGGCGTCGAGGCCGACGATGTCTGAGAGCACGCGGCGCGCCGGCAAGACCGGCTACCTGCTCCTGCTCCCCGCCGTGCTGTGGCTGGCGATCTTCTTCGTGGTGCCCTTCTACTCCCTCGTGGCGACCAGCCTCTACGACCCCACGGGTTCGGTGTTCCGCGGCTACGAGATGACCTGGTCCTTCGGCAACTACGCCGACGCCCTCTCCGAGGCGTGGGAACCGCTGCTCCGCTCGCTCTGGTACGGCGCGATCGCGACCCTGCTCTGCCTGGTGCTGGGCTACGTGCTGGCCTACGCGATCGCGTTCAAGTCGGGTCGTTGGAAGAACCTGATGCTGGTGCTGGTGATCGCCCCGTTCTTCACCAGCTTCCTCGTGCGCACCCTGTCGTGGAAGCTGATCCTCGAGGACGACGGGTTCATCGTGAACAGCCTGCAGTTCCTGCAGCTCCTCGGCGACGACGGCCGCCTGCTCGCCACGCCGATCGCGGTGGTCGCCGGCCTGACCTACAACTTCCTCCCCTTCATGGTGCTGCCGCTGTTCGCGAGCATCGACAAGATCGACCACCGGCTGATCGAGGCGGCGGGCGATCTCTACGCCAACCCCATCGTCGGGTTCTTCCGGGTCACCTGGCCGCTGTCGCTGCCCGGCGTCGTCTCGGGCACCCTGCTCACGTTCATCCCGGCCTCCGGCGACTACATCAACGCGCAGCTGCTCGGGAGCCCCAACCAGCGGATGGTCGGCAACGTCATCCAGAACCTCTTCACCGACGCCAACGACTACCCGGCCGCGGGCGCCCTGTCGATGATCCTCGTGATCCTGATCGTCGCCCTCGTGCTGCTCTACGTGCGCCGGGCCGGCACGGAGGAGCTGCTGTGACGACCGCCCTGGGCTGGATCCGCGAGCGCATCGTGCTGCTCCTCGGCATCGCCGTGCTCGTCTACACCTTCGTCCCCATCGCGGTCGTGGTGCTGATGAGCTTCAACGACCCGGCCAGCCGGGTGGTCTACCGCTTCGACGAGTTCACGCTCGACAACTGGCTGAACCCCTGCCTGGACCCCAGCCTCTGCGACGCGGTGGTCCGCAGCCTCCAGATCGGCGTCCTGGCGACCGTGGCCTCGACCGTGCTCGGCACGCTCGCGGCGTTCGCGCTGGTGCGTCACCAGTTCGTGGGCCGTTCGGCCACGAACCTGCTGGTCTTCCTGCCGATGGCGATCCCCGAGATCGTGCTCGGCTCCTCGCTGCTGGCGCTGTTCGTGGCGGCCGGCTTCGCGGGGCAGCTCGGGTTCTGGACGATCCTGATCGCCCACATCATGTTCTGCCTGTCCTTCGTCGTCGTCACCGTCCGGGCACGCCTGGCCGGCATGGACGACACCCTCGAGCAGGCTGCGATGGACCTCTACGCGACGCCGGCCCAGACGTTCTGGCGGGTCACGTTCCCGCTGGTCTTCCCCGGCATCCTCGGGGCGGCGCTGCTCGCCTTCTCCCTGTCCTTCGACGACTTCATCATCACCAACCTCAACGCGGGGACGACCACCACGTTCCCCATGTACGTCTACGGCGCGGCCCAGCGCGGGGTCCCCATGCAGGTCAACGTGATCGGCACCCTGATGTTCGTGATCTCCATCGCGATCGTGCTCGTCGGTGAGCTGCGCCGCCGCAAGCAGCTCGTCTGAGCGCACCCCACCCAGGAGGAGAAGCATGCACGTCGATCTGGTCACGCACTGGCGCGCCGGCGAGGCCTGGTCCGGGACCGGCAGCCGGCGGGGGGACGTCTTCGACCCTGCCACGGGCCGGGTTGTCCGCCAGGTCGCGTACGCCGAGCAGGCAGACGTGGAGGCGGTGGTGGCCGACGCGGTCACGGCCGGTGAGCGCTGGGCGGCGGAGTCGCTCACCCGGCGTACTGGCGTCATGTTCGCGTTCCGTGAGGCCCTGGCCCGCCGCGCCGACGAGGTCGCGGCCGTCATCACCGCCGAGCACGGCAAGGTGCTCGACGACGCCCGCGGCGAGGTGCAGCGGGGCCTGGAGGTCGCGGAGTTCGCGTGCGGTGCCCCCCACCTGCTCAAGGGATCCTTCAGCGACGGGGTGTCGGGCGGTGTGGACGTCTACTCGCTGCGCCAGCCGCTCGGCGTCGTGGCGGTGATCTCGCCGTTCAACTTCCCGGCCATGGTGCCGCTCTGGTTCGTGCCGATCGCGATCGCCAGCGGCAACGCCGTGGTGCTCAAGCCCTCGGAGAAGGACCCGTCGGCCTCCCTGCTGCTCGCCGAGTGCTGGGCCGAGGCGGGGCTCCCGCCCGGGGTGTTCAACGTCGTGCACGGTGACAAGGTGGCCGTCGACGCGCTGCTGACCCACGACGACGTGGCGGCCGTGTCCTTCGTCGGCTCGACCCCGGTGGCGCGCCACGTCTACGAGACCGGGACGGCCCACGGCAAGCGGGTGCAGGCGCTCGGGGGCGCCAAGAACCACATGGTGGTGCTGCCCGACGCCGACCTCGACAGCGCCGCGGACGCGGCCGTCTCGGCCGGCTTCGGGTCGGCGGGGGAGCGCTGTATGGCCATCTCGGTCGTGGTGGCGGTGGACCCCGTCGGAGACGACCTCGTGGAGGCGATCGCACAGCGGATGGCCGGCCTGACCACCGGGGACGGCCGCCAGGGCTGCGACATGGGCCCCCTCGTCACCGGCGAGCACCGGGACCGGGTCACGGGCTACCTCGATGCGGGTGTCGCCGAGGGCGCCCAGCTGGTGGTCGACGGACGGCAGGTCGTGCCCAAGGGTGCACCCGAGGGGTTCTGGCTCGGGCCCACGCTCTTCGACGGCGTACGACCCGGGATGTCGGTCTACGACGACGAGATCTTCGGCCCGGTGCTGTCGGTGGTCCGCGCCGCCTCCTACGACGAGGCGCTCCGCATCGTGAACGCCTCGCCCTACGGCAACGGCACCGCGATCTTCACCGCCGACGGTGGGGCGGCCCGGCGCTACCAGCGCGAGGTCCAGGTCGGGATGATCGGGGTCAACGTCCCGATCCCGGTCCCCATGGCCTACTACTCCTTCGGGGGCTGGAAGGCGTCGCTGTTCGGGGACACCCACGCGCACGGCACCGACGGCGTCCACTTCTTCACCCGCGCGAAGGTGGTCACCTCGCGCTGGCCCGACCCGGCCAGCCGGACCGGTGTCGACCTGGGGTTCCCCCGTCACGACTGAAGGCCGGGTAGGCACAGGATGCGGACCGCGGCAGCGGCCCGCATCCTGTGCCTACCCGGGGCCACACCCCCTCCGGGCGTGGTCCCGGCCTCCCTCCCCCGGAAGTCGTCCCCCGAAAGCTGTCCAGGAAGTCGTCAGAGCATCGAGTGGGCCTTGTCGAGGACCACCCGGAGGATCTGCTCCATCTCGTCGAAGTGCGTCTGGTCGCAGATGAGCGGCGGGGCCAGCTGGACGACCGGGTCGCCGCGGTCGTCCGCGCGGCAGTAGAGGCCCTCCTCGTAGAGCGCCTTGGACACGTAGCCGTAGAGGATCCGCTCGCACTCCTCGTCGCTGAAGGTCTCCCGGGTGGCCTGGTCCTTGACCAGCTCGATCCCGTAGAAGTAGCCCTCGCCGCGGACGTCGCCGACGATCGGCAGGTCGCGCAGCCGCTCGAGCGTGGACCGGAAGGCGCCCTCGTTGCCGCGGACGTGCTCGAGCACCTGCTCGTCCTCGAAGATCTGCAGGTTGCGCAGGGCCACGGCGGTGGAGACCGGGTGGCCGCCGAAGGTGTAGCCGTGCGCGAACATCGCGCCCGGCTCCAGGAACGGCGCCATCAGCTTGTCGCTCGCGATCATCGCCCCCAGCGGCGCGTAGCCCGAGGTGATGCCCTTGGCGCACGTGATCATGTCGGGCTGGTAGCCGAAGCGTTCCGCGCCGAACATGTGGCCGAGCCGGCCGAACGCGCAGATCACCTCGTCGGAGACCAGCAGCACGTCGTACTCGTCGCAGATCTCCCGGACGCGCTGGAAGTAGCCCGGCGGAGGCGGGAAGCAACCCCCGGCGTTCTGGACGGGCTCGAGGAACACGGCCGCGACGGTGTCGGGACCCTCGTTCTCGATGGCGATCGCGATCTGGTCCGCCGCCCACCGACCGAAGGCCTCGAGGTCGTCGCCGTACTCGGGCGCCCGGTAGAAGTTGGTGTTGGGCACCCGGAACGTCGAGGGCACCAGCGGCTCGAACTGCTGCTTGAGCAGCGGCAGCCCCGTGATGGAGAGGGCGCCCTGGGTGGTGCCGTGGTAGGCGATCGCGCGGCTGATCACCTTGTGCTTCATCGGCTTGCCCACGAGCTTGAAGTAGTTCTTGACCAGCTTCCAGGCCGATTCGACGGCCTCGCCGCCGCCCGTCGTGAAGAAGACCCGGTTGAGGTCGCCGGGGGCGTAGGACGCCACCCGCTCGGCGAGCTCGATCGCCGTGGGGTGCGCGTAGGACCACAGCGGCATGAACGCCAGCTCGCGGGCCTGCGCCGCCGCCGCATCGGCGAGCTCGGTGCGGCCGTGGCCCAGCTGGCTCACGAACAGCCCGGCGAGCCCGTCGAGGTAGCGCTTGCCCTTGGCGTCCCAGATGTAGGCACCCTCGCCCCGGACGATGATGGGCACGTCGGCCTGGTCGTAGCTCGAGTGCCGCGCGAAGTGCATCCACAGGTGGTCGTGGGCGGCCTGCTGGAGGTGGTGGTGGTCCTGCATGCCCCCATCATGGGTGCCACCCCGCCCGTGCTGCAAGCGAATCCGTTGCGAATTCGACGCGAGTGCACGGAATCCGTGGTGACGGCGGTCGCTGACTGCTGGTAGGAAGCCTCCATGCGCACGGTGGAGCTGCGGGGTGGCAGCTGGTTCGACGGACACCGCTACCGCGGGCAGGGTTCGGTGCTCCTCTGTGGCAACCGGGTCGTGGGGGCGGGGCCCGACGTCGTGGGCGAGGGGGACTCCGTGGTCGACGTCTCCGGAGCCCTGGTCGCACCGGGTTTCGTCGACGCGCACGTGCACGCGGTGCAGGGTGGACTCGAGCGGACCCGGTGCGACCTCAGCGCGGGGAACAGCCGCGAGGACTACCTCGCCACCGTCGCGGCGTACGCCGCCGACGAGGACCGGCCCTGGATCCTCGGTGGCGGCTGGGCGATGCCGGCGTTCCCGGGAGGGACTCCCACGGCGGGGGACCTCGACCAGGTCGTCCCCGACCGGCCGGTGTTCCTGCCCAACCGCGACCACCACGGGGCGTGGGTGAACAGTCGGGCGCTCGAGCTCGCCGGCATCGACCGGCACACGCCCGACCCCGTCGACGGACGGATCGAGCGCGACGCCGACGGGGACCCCGCCGGGACGCTGCACGAGGGCGCGATGCGGCTGGTCGCCCGCCACGTCCCCCCGACGACGGAGGAGGAGTACTACGTCGGACTCCTCGCCGGTCAGGCGCACCTGCTGTCGCTCGGGGTCACCGGGTGGCAGGACGCCATCGTGGGCGACTACGCGGGCATGGACGACGCCGGGCCGACCTACCGGCGTGCTGCCGAGCGCGGCGACCTGGTGGCCAGTGTCGTGGGTGCCCTCTGGTGGGAACGCGAGCGGGGGCTGGAGCAGCTGCCGGACCTGGTGGACCGCCGCCAGCAGTACGGCCACGGCCGGTTCCAGGCGACGTCGGTGAAGATCATGCAGGACGGGGTGCCCGAGAACTTCACCGCCGCGATGAGCAGCCCCTACCTCGACAGGTGTGGGCACGCCACGTCGACGAGCGGGCTGTCGTTCGTCGACCCCGAGCTGCTGCGTGCGGCGGTGCCGGCGCTCTCCGAGGCCGGCTTCCAGGTCCACGTCCACGCCATCGGGGACCGGGGAGTGCGCGAGACGCTCGACGCCTTCGCCATGGTCCCCGAGACGCTGCGCCGGGAGCTGAGGCACCACGTGGCGCACGTGCAGGTGGTGCACCCGGACGACGTGGGACGCTTCGCCCGGCTCGGCGTGGCGGCCAACTGCCAGGCCCTGTGGGCGTGCCTGGACGACCAGATGGTCGAGCTGAACCTGCCCTTCCTCGGTGAGGAGCGCGGCACGTGGCAGTACCCCTTCGGCGACCTCCACCGCAGCGGTGCCCGGTTGGTGATGGGGTCGGACTGGCCGGTCACCAGCCCCGACCCGCTGGCCGCGATCCACACCGCGGTGACCCGCACCTCCTTCGGTGACCCCGGTCGCGCCGGTCTCGAGCCGTTCCTCCCGGAGCAGGCGGTCCCGCTGGAGGCCGCGTTCGCGGCCTACACCTCCGGGAGCGCGTGGGTGAACCACCGCGACGACGCCGGGGTGCTCCGGCCGGGGGCGGTGGCCGACCTCGTGGTGCTCGACCGCGACCCCTTCACCGGACCGCTCGACGAGGTCGGGGGCGCGCGGGTCCGATCGACCTGGTTGGACGGGGTTCCGGTCCACGGAGCCGACACCCTCAACGAAATCCGCCCCTGATACCGGCCAAGACCTACCGATTTCGTAGGACTGTCACTACTGTCGGCCCATGGCTGACACGACACCGACCAGGTTCCGCAACATCATCGACGGCGAGCCCGTCGACGCGGCCTCGGGAGAGACCTACGACGTCGTCGACCCGACCACCGGCGAGCCCTATGCGACGGCACCGATGTCGGGGACCGAGGACCTCGACCGGGCCTACGCCGCCGCCGAGCGTGCCTTCGACGGCTGGGGCTACGCGACCCCGCAGGACCGCTCCAACGCGCTGCTCAAGCTCGCGGACGCGATCGAGTCACGCATCGACGAGATCAACGAGGTCGAGTGCCGCGACACCGGCAAGCCGCGCGGGCTGACCATGGATGAGGAGATGCCCTACGCCTCCGACCACTTCCGGTTCTTCGCCGGCGCCGCGCGGGTGCTCGAGGGACGCGCGGCGGGCGAGTACATGGCCGACCACACCTCGTGGGTACGCCGGGAGCCCATCGGCGTCGTGGGTCAGGTGACGCCGTGGAACTACCCCCTGCTCATGATGATCTGGAAGATCGCGCCGGCCCTGGCCGCGGGCAACACCGTCGTCCTCAAGCCCAGCGACACGACCCCCGCGAGCTCCACGCTGCTGGCCGAGATCGCGCAGGAGTTCCTGCCCAAGGGCGTCCTCAACGTGGTGTGCGGCGACCGGGACACCGGCCGCGCGCTGGTGGAGCACCCCACCCCGCAGATGGTCGCCATCACCGGCTCCGTGCGGGCGGGCATGGAGGTCGCCGGTTCCGCGGCCAAGGACCTCAAGCGTGTTCACCTGGAGCTGGGCGGCAAGGCGCCGGTCATCGTGTTCGACGACGCGGACATCGCGGCGGCAGCCGAGGGCATCGCCGGGGCGGGGCTCTTCAACGCCGGCCAGGACTGCACCGCGGCCACCCGGGTGCTCGCCGCCCCCGGCGTCCACGACGAGTTCGTCGCCGCGCTGGCCGAGGCCGCCAAGGGCATGCCGACCGGTGACCCGACCGCTGAGGGCACCTACTACGGCCCCCTCAACAACGCCAACCAGCTCAGCCACGTCAGCGGCATGGTCGACCGGCTGCCCGACCACGCGAGCGTCGAGACCGGGGGCACCCGTCAGGGCGACCGCGGCTACTACTACGAGCCCACCGTGCTCTCGGGCCTGCGGCAGGACGACGAGCAGATCCAGACCGAGATCTTCGGTCCCGTCATGACCGTCCAGAAGTTCAGCGACGAGGCCGAGGCGTTGCGCTGGGCGAACGGCGTGCAGTACGGCCTGGCCTCCAGCGTGTGGACCAAGGACCACGCCCGGGCGATGCGGGTGTCCCGCCGGCTCGACTTCGGCGCGGTGTGGATCAACACCCACATCCCCTTCGTCTCCGAGATGCCCCACGGCGGCTTCAAGCACTCCGGTTACGGCAAGGACCTGTCGATGTACGGCCTGGAGGACTACACCCGGATCAAGCACGTCATGTCGTTCATCGGTGAGTGACCAGATGAGGATCCTGCTGGTCGGCGCCGGGGGTGTGGGCGGAGCCTTCACCGCCATCGCCGCGCGACGCGACTTCTTCGAGACGATCGTCGTCGCCGACTACGACCTGGGCCGCGCGGAGAAGGCGGCCGCGACCGACGGGCGCTTCACCGCGGCACAGGTCGACGCCTCCTCCCAGGAGTCGGTCGAGGCGCTGTGCCGTGACCACGGCATCACGCACGTCATGAACGCCGTCGACCCGGTCTTCAACATGCCGGTGTTCAACGGCGCGTACGCAGCCGGGGCCGACTACGTCGACATGGCGATGTCGCTCAGCAAGCCCCACCCGGACACCCCCTACGCCAAGTGCGGGGTCAAGCTCGGCGACGAGCAGTTCGCCGTCGCGGGGGAGTGGGAGAGCGCCGGTCGGCTCGCGCTCGTGGGGATGGGCGTGGAGCCCGGGCTCTCCGACGTCTTCGCCCGGTACGCCGCCGACCACCTGTTCAGCGACATCGACGAGCTCGGCACGCGCGACGGCGCCAACCTGGTCGTGACCGACGACGACGGCAACGAGATCTTCGCCCCGTCGTTCTCGATGTGGACCACGATCGAGGAGTGCCTCAACCCGCCGGTGATCTGGGAGAAGGCCAGTGCCCACGTCGACGGCGGCTGGTTCACGACCCCACCGTTCAGCGAGCCCGAGGTCTTCGACTTCCCCGAGGGCATCGGGCCGGTCGAGTGCGTCAACGTGGAGCACGAGGAGGTGCTCCTGATGCCGCGCTGGGTGGACTGCAAGCGGGTCACCTTCAAGTACGGCCTCGGCGACGAGTTCATCAACATCCTCAAGGTGCTCAACACCCTGGGCCTCGACCGCACCGACAAGGTCAGGGTCAAGGGCGTCGAGGTCAGCCCGCGTGACGTCGTCGCCGCGGTGCTGCCCGACCCCGCGACCGTCGGGCCCCGCATGACCGGCAAGACCTGCGCGGGGCTGTGGGTGACCGGCACCGGCACGGACGGGCAGCCGCGCTCGACGTACCTCTACCACGTGGTCGACAACGAGTGGGCCATGGCGGAGTACGGGCACCAGTGCGTCGTCTGGCAGACCGCCATCAACCCGGTCGTGGCGCTCGAGCTGATCGCCCGCGGTACCTGGGCGGGTGCGGGTGTTCTGGGTCCGGAGGCCTTCGACGCCGTCCCGTTCCTCGACCTGCTCAAGGACTACGGCTCTCCGTGGGGCGTCATGGAGCTGCAGCCGTGAGCGGCGGTCCTGGCCTGCCACAGGAGCGGCGGCTGGTGACGGCCGTGCCGGGGCCGGAGTCGCAGGCACGGCTGGCTCGCAAGCAGTCCCTGGTCGCCGACGGCGTCGGCAACGCCCTCCCGGTCTTCGTCGCCGAGGCCGGCGGTGGGGTGCTCGTCGACGTCGACGGCAACTCGCTGATCGACCTCGCCTCGGGCATCGCCGTCACGACGGTCGGCAACGCCGCTCCCGCGGTGGTGCGCCGGGTGCACGAGCAGGTGGACGCCTTCACCCACACCTGCTTCATGGTCACGCCGTACGACGGCTACGTGGACGTGTGTGCCGAGCTCGCCGACCTCACGCCCGGCGGTCACGCCAAGAAGTCCGCGTTGTTCAACTCGGGTGCCGAGGCGGTCGAGAACGCCGTCAAGATCGCGCGGGTGGCCACCGGCCGTGACGCCGTGGGCGTCTTCGACCACGCCTACCACGGCCGCACCAACCTGACGATGGCGATGACGGCCAAGAACATGCCCTACAAGCACGGCTTCGGGCCGTTCGCGGGTGAGGTCTACCGCGCGCCCCTGTCCTACCCCTTCCGTGACGGCCTGTCCGGCGACGAGGCCGCGGCCCGCGCGGTCGACGTCCTCGACAAGCAGGTCGGCGCCGACAACCTGGCCTGCGTCGTGATCGAGCCGATCCTCGGCGAGGGCGGCTTCGTCGTCCCGGCACCCGGCTTCCTGCCTGCCCTGGCGTCGTGGTGCCGCGAGCGCGGTGTGGTGTTCATCGCCGACGAGATCCAGTCCGGGTTCTGCCGGACCGGCGACTGGTTCGCCTGTGACCACGAGGACGTCGTGCCCGACCTGGTCACCACCGCCAAGGGGATGGCCGGCGGCCTCCCCCTGGCGGCCGTGACGGGACGTGCCGAGCTGATGGACAGCGTCCATGCCGGTGGCCTCGGGGGCACCTACGGCGGGAACCCGGTCGCCTGCGCGGCCGCCCTGGGCGCCATCGAGGAGATGCGCACGCACGACCTCCCCGCCCGCGCCCGGGCCGTCGGGGAGCGGATCCGCGGGCACCTGGAGAAGCTGCGCGCGGAGCATCCCGTCGTCGCCGACATCCGGGGTCGCGGCGCGATGATGGCGATCGAGCTCTGCGTGCCCGGGACCACGGAGCCCGACGCCGCGCGCGCCGCCGCCGTCAACGCGGCCTGCCACCGGGCCGGGGTCGTGACCCTCACGTGCGGCACCTGGGGCAACGTCTTCCGGTTCCTGCCGCCCCTGGCCACCACCGACGACCTTCTCGACGAGGCGTTCGCCGTCGTCGCGGAGGCCTTCACCGCCACCGCCTGACCCGCGGACGGCCACCTCCTCGGTGGTCCCGGTGGGGGCTTGGGAGGATGGGCACGTGCAGCGACGTGACGTGGTGGTGCTCGGGTCGACCGGCTCGATCGGGACCCAGGCCCTCGACCTCGTGCGAGCCAACCCGGACCGGTTCCGGGTCGTCGGGTTGACCGCCGGCGGGTCGAACCCGTCGCTCCTCGAGCAGCAGGTGGCCGAGTTCGCGCCGGCGTACTCCGGTGTCGGCGAGGACGCCAGCGTGGAGGCGGCCGGGATGGCCGCCGACGTCGTCCTCAACGGCATCACGGGTGCCGTCGGGCTGCGGCCGACGCTGGCCGCGCTCGAGGCGGGGACGACGCTGGCGCTCGCCAACAAGGAGAGCCTGATCATCGGGGGCCCGCTGGTGAAGGAGCGCGCCGCGCCGGGGCAGATCGTCCCCGTCGACAGCGAGCACAGCGCGATCGCCCAGAGCCTGCGCGCCGGCAGCCGGCACGAGGTACGCCGGCTGGTGCTCACGGCGAGCGGGGGACCGTTCCGCGGCCGTTCCCGGGAGCAGCTGGCAGACGTGACCCCGGAGCAGGCCCTGGCGCACCCGAACTTCGCGATGGGACGGGTGATCACCACCAACTCGGCCACGCTGGTCAACAAGGGGCTCGAGGTGATCGAGGCCCACCTGCTCTTCGACGTCCCCCTCACGGCGATCGACGTCGTGGTCCACCCGCAGCAGCTGATCCACTCGATGGTCGAGTTCGTCGACGGCGCCGTGGTCGCCCAGCTGGGCGTCCCGACGATGCTGGTCCCGATCGCGCTCGGGCTCGGCTGGCCCCACCGGGTGCCCGACGCGGAGACGCCGATCGACTGGACCCGCGCCGCCGACTGGCGGTTCGAGCCACTGGACCACGACGCCTTCCCGGCGGTGGCGCTCGCCCACCGGGCCGGCGAGCGCGGCAGCACGGCCCCGGCGGTCTACAACGCCGCCAACGAGGTCTGCGTCGACGCCTTCCACGAGGGGCGTCTCGCCTTCGTCGACATCGTGCCGACGATCGCAGCCGTTCTGGCCGACCACGACGTACCCTCGGAGGTGGAGCTCACCGTCCGCGACGTGCTCGATGCTGACGCCTGGGCCCGCACCGCCGCCACAGCCCGCATCCACGGAACCGAAGGACCAGAGGCCACCGCATGACCGCGCTCTACTACACCCTCGGCGTGGTGATCTTCGTGGTCGCCATCCTGGTGTCGATCGGGCTGCACGAGTTCGGGCACCTCATCCCCGCGAAGAAGTTCGGCGGCAAGGTCACCCAGTGGTTCGTGGGCTTCGGACCGACGGTGTGGAGCAAGCAGGTCGGTGAGACCGAGTACGGCATCAAGGCGATCCCCCTGGGCGGGTTCGTCAAGATCGTCGGCATGCTCCCCCCGGGGGCGGAGGAGCTCGACGAGGACCGCCGCAACCCCGTCTACGACGCCGACGGCAACCGCGTGGTCCGGCTGCGCAAGTCCAACACCGGCCTGTTCACCCAGCTGATCTCGGACGCGCGGGCCGCGGAGTGGGAGCACATCAAGCCCGGGGACGAGGACCGGCTCTTCTACAAGATGCCGTGGTGGAAGAAGGTCATCGTGATGGCCGGCGGGCCGTCGGTGAACATCGCGATCGCGTTCCTCATCTTCGTGCCGGTCTTCGCCCTCTACGGCAACCCGGGCGACCTCCAGGTCAAGCCCGTGGTCCAGGAGGTCGCCCCGTGTCTCGTGCCCGCGGCCGAGGACGGGCGCGCCTGCACACCGGAGGAGCTGCGCGAGAACCCCACGCCGGCGCGGACGGCGGGCCTGCGGGAGGGTGACCGGTTCGTCTCCTTCAACGGGACGCCGATCACGAGCTGGGAGACCCTGCAGGAGGTCATCCGCGCCAACGACGACGGCGAGGCCGTGATGGTCGTCGACCGGGCCGGCGAGCTGGTGACGCTGCGGACCAACACGACCGTCGAGATGCGACCGACCAGCCTGACCGACGACACGCTCGTCCAGGTCGGCTTCCTGGGTGTGGTGCCGGAGTCGGAGCTCGGCACCGGCGGGCCGATCTACACCCTCGACCAGATGGGCGAGATGACCGTCGCGACGGTGCAGGCGCTCGGGACGCTGCCGGTCAAGGTCTGGGGAGTCGCCCGCGCCATCGTCGGGCTCGAGGAGCGCGACCCCAACGGGCCGGTGAGCATCGTCGGCGGGGGCAGGCTGGCCGGCGAGACGGTCTCGCACGAGGGCTTCCCCGCCCTGGAGAAGACGATCTTCCTGCTGATGCTGATCGCGGGCTTCAACTTCTTCATCGGCATGTTCAACTTCGTGCCGCTGCTGCCTCTCGACGGTGGCCACATCGCCGGTGCGCTGTTCGAGGCCGTACGCCGGGGAGTGGCGCGGCTGACCGGCCGACCCGACCCGGGCTACGTCGACGTCGCCAAGCTGCTCCCGGTCGCCTACGTGATGGCGTCGGTGTTGCTGGTGCTGGGTGTCGTGCTGATCATCGGCGACCTCGTCGTACCTCTCAGCCTGCAGTCCTGACGATTCCGGGCGTGCCGGGGCCGGTCAGTAACCTTGCGCCCATGACCGAGATCAACCTGGGCATGCCCGAGGCACCCCCGCCGGTGCTGGCGCCGCGTCGTCAGACGCGCCAGATCAAGGTCGGGGCGGTGGGTGTGGGCAGCGACCACCCCATCTCGGTGCAGTCGATGACCACGACGCTGACGGCCGACATCAACTCCACCCTCCAGCAGATCGCGGAGCTGACCGCCTCCGGGTGCGACATCGTCCGGGTCGCGTGCCCGAGTGCCGACGACGCGGAGGCGCTGCCGGCGATCGCGCAGAAGAGCCAGATCCCGGTCATCGCCGACATCCACTTCCAGCCGCGCTACGTCTTCCAGGCGATCGAGGCCGGCTGCGCGGCCGTGCGCGTCAACCCCGGCAACATCAAGAAGTTCGACGACCAGGTCAAGGAGATCGCGCAGGCGGCCTCCGACCACGGCACGTCGATCCGGATCGGGGTCAACGCCGGCTCGCTCGACAAGCGGCTGCTGGAGAAGTACGGCAAGGCCACCCCGGAGGCGCTGGTGGAGTCGGCGGTGTGGGAGGCGAGCCTGTTCGAGGAGCACGGCTTCCGCGACTTCAAGATCTCGGTGAAGCACAACGACCCCGTCGTGATGGTGCGCGCCTACGAGCTGCTGGCCGAGGCCGGCGACTGGCCGCTCCACCTCGGCGTGACGGAGGCCGGGCCGGCGTTCCAGGGGACGATCAAGTCGAGCGTCGCCTTCGGTGCCCTGCTCAGCAAGGGGATCGGCGACACCATCCGGGTGTCGCTGTCGGCGCCGCCGGTCGAGGAGGTCAAGGTCGGGCTGCAGATCCTGGAGTCGCTCAACCTGCGGCCCCGCCGCCTCGAGATCGTCTCCTGCCCGAGCTGCGGCCGGGCCCAGGTCGACGTCTACAAGCTGGCCGACGAGGTGACCGCCGGGCTCGACGGGCTCGAGGTGCCGCTGCGCGTCGCCGTGATGGGGTGCGTCGTCAATGGGCCCGGCGAGGCCCGCGAAGCCGATCTCGGCGTGGCCTCCGGCAACGGCAAGGGTCAGATCTTCGTCAAGGGCGAGGTCATCAAGACCGTGCCCGAGAGCAAGATCGTGGAGACCCTCATCGAAGAGGCGATGCGGATCGCCGAGGACATGGACGTCGTCGAGGGCAGCCAGGCCAACGTGTCGGTGTCGTAGAGCCCGGCGCACACCGCTGCCCCTGACCGGGCGTCCGGTCAGGGTGCGGAGCGGCTGGTTCGTCGCTTGCGGACAGGTCGCGGACGAGCTTGCGTCGCCGGCACCGTCAGGACGAGCCCGCTGGGCAGGGTCCACCGGTAGGAGCCGTCGGGACGGCGTACGTAATGGTGGCCGCCGTGTGTCTTGGCGCGGTGGTGGGCCCGGCAGAGTGGAGCAAGGTTCCCTGGTCGGGTCTGGCCGGGCGAGCCGCCGTCGTCCAGAGGGACGTAGGGCTCGATGTGGTCGAGGTCGCAGGCCGCGGCGTCGCGTCGACAGCCGGGGTGGACGCACCAGGGGTCGCGCGCGACCACGAGGTCGCGCATCCACGTGGGTGGGTCGTGGCGGTCGACGGCGTCGCTTCGGCTCAGGTCGAGGACCGGCTTGATGGTCACCGTCGAGTCGGCCAGCCACTTCGTGATCCGGTCGACCAGGACTGGACCGAGCCGGTCGACCCGCGCGACGCCGGTCTCGGCGGGATCGAGGTCGTCGGGGGCGACGTGGAGCACGACCGTCGCGCTGCTCGCCAGCCCGGGGGCGGGTGGAAGCTGCTCGGTGCCGCCGGTGAGGAGGTCGAGGGTGGCCTGCGGATTCGCGAGCAGCCCGGCAGCACGCGCGCGGCGGATCTCCAGGTCGTCGGGATCACCGAGCGCCGCGAGGGCCTCCGCTCCGCGGCCGATGGTGTGGTCGAGGGCGAGCGCGTCGGAGGTGTCGAGCCGCAGCCAGAGGTCCGTGACGAGCGGGTGCCCGGTCGGCCGGAGTCGTGCATGACGGTCGGCGAGCGCGGCGCCCTCCTGCTCCTGCGCCAGGTCGGGGTCGTGGTAGAGCCGGGCCTCGTCGACCAGCCGGTCGACGCGCGTGGGGTTGAGCCGGCGCCACTGCCAGGCCAGCAACCGGTCGGCGTACGCCGCGGCTTCCATCGACAGGTCGCGGGCCTGCTGGGCCGCGCGCCGCGCGAGCCAGACCGGGACCTCGTGGTCGACGACGAGCCGCCACAGTCGCGGCATCCGGTGGGACAGGTCGAGGGCGTCGGCCATCAGCAGCATGGCCGACTCGTAGGTCCAGCCGAGTGCGGCGGCGAGCTCCATCGGGGCGAACTCGGCGACCTCTGGCGTCCCGGCAGCCGTGCAGGACATCACGCCCTCGCCGTGCAGGTCCCGTTCACCGTGACCCGCTGCCGGGACGTCCTCGGTCGCCGGGTGGGCCAGACCCCAGTCGGCGGCGGCGATCAGCAGCGCGACGTCGGCCGCCGCCCGGGACCGGAGCGCGGCGCTCGCGGCAGCCAGCACCGACCGGTCGGCGACGACCGGGGTCTCGGTGACGGCGAGGCTGGACATACCCCTACCCAAGCAGCGACCACTGACAACGCAGACTGCTCAAGGCCCCTCATCCACAGCAGATCCCGGGCATCGTGACCCCGACGTGACGTCAGCCCCAGATGCCTGCGCGAACACCGATTTTCGCCGCGTTCGCGCTGCGGTCATGCGCGGTGGGCTTCAGCCGCAGCCTGGACCCTCGCGAGGTACGCCGCCCAGCGAACTGTGTCCCCGTAGTCCTCCGCATCCGGCGGACCCAGGCCGGCGACGAGCTCGCGGCAGATGTCCGCGTGCCCGCGTGCCGAGCCGTCTCCGAGGCCATGCGGCGAGCACACAACCAGCGGCGTGGCCCGCCGCTCCTTCGGCCAGTGCGGCACCGAGCCTAGGGAGGCCAGATCGAGCGCTGCGATGGTCTGGTCTCCGTGTCCGCACGCCTGGTCGTGGAGATCGTGACCGGAGCGGCGTCGCGCCGAGCTAGCGGTAGCCCGACACGTCCACCTGCCCGTGCTCGTCGCCGAAGCCGTGGTCGGCGATCAGTCGCCAGCAGTCGGGCTGCGACCCGTCGATGTCGGTGACGTCGTACTCGACGGCCAGGTCGTGGGAGGTGAGGCTCCGCCCGGCGAAGCGCGCGTGACCGGGATCGCCGGCCAGCGCCGCGACGCCGCGCCCGACGTACGTCGGAGACTCGCTGATCGCGAAGCCGGGCACCCGCTCGAGGGCGTCCTCCCAGTTCGCCTCGGTCACGCCGAAGTTCTCGAGCATCGCCTCCGACCGGATCCAGCCGGGCGTGACGGCCAGGGGTGTGACGGGGTGGTCGGCCAGCTCGTGGGTCAGGCCGACGACGATCCGCTGCACGTTCGCCTTGACCAGGTCGTAGTAGAACCCGACGCCCTGCCGGAACTCGGCGTTCGCCTCGAAGGTGCCGTCGGTCATCTCGATCACCAGCCCGGGAAGCTCGGCAGTGGCTGTGCGCAGCATCAACGGCAGCGCGTGGTGGGCGGTGACCAGGTGGGTGCGCACCCCCATGCCCAGCATCCGCCAACCGCCCTCGAGGTCGTGCTCCCACAACGGCTTGTCCCACTGTGCGTAGCGGTCGCCCCCGAAGATGTCGTTGACCAGCACGTCGAGCCGCCCGTGCTCGGCCTCGACGCGGGCGACGAGGGCGGCCACGGCTGACGAGTCCTCGTGGTCCACGACCAGCGCGGTCCCCGTCCCGACCTGCGCGACCAGCTCTCCGGTCTCCTCGATCGTCTCCGGTCGACCGATCTCCGAGCGGCCGGAGGTACGGCTGGAGCGGCCGGTCGCATAGACGTGGAAGCCGGCCCGCGCGAGCTCGACCGCGATCGCCCGGCCGCAACCGCGGGTCGCGCCCGCGACCAGGGCGACCCTCGTCGGACCCCGAGTGTCCGATGTCGTCATGACCCCAGCAGATCACGCGCGGCCCGCCGTGTACACGACCGTTCTTGCCGGGCCCGCGGGAGGACTACTGTCGGTCCGTGCTCACGACCCGCCACGGCGTCCGCGTCCTGGGGCCGTCCGACCTGGACGACTTCCAGCGGCTCGCTGCGGCCGACCCGGTGGTCAACGTCTTCGCGGCCCACCGCGCCCGCACCACCAACCTCGAGCCGCGCTGGCTGGGCGGCGAGATGTGGGGGAGGTACGACGACGGCGAGCTGCGTGCGGCCTGCCACGTGGGCGCCAACCTGGTGCCGGTGCAGGCGGGCCCCGACGACGCGCGCGTCTTCGCCGAGCGGGCTCTGACCCGGGGGAGGACGGTGTCCACGATCGTCGGGCCGCAGGAGGCGGTGCGGGCGTTCTGGGAGGAGGTCTCCGACTCCTGGGGCACGCCCCGGGAGCTGCGGTGGGACCAGCCCCACCTGGAGACGCGCGCCGCGCCGCTGGTCGAGCCCGACCCCGGCGTACGCCGGACGACGATGGACGACGCCGCGGTGCTCTACCCCGCGTGCGTGGCCATGTACACCGAGGAGGTCGGCATCTCGCCCGAGGCGGGAGGCGGCGGCGACCTCTACCGCACCCGGGTGCACCAGCTGATCGCGCGGGGGTGGTCCTTCGCCCGCATCGACGACGGCGAGGTCGTCTTCAAGGCCGAGGTGGCCTGCGCGTCACCGGCCGCGGCCCAGGTGCAGGGTGTCTGGGTGACGCCGGAGCGGCGGGGGACCGGCCTGGGCGCCGCCGGGATGGCGGCGGTCGTGCGCCAGGTCCGCGAGGACATCGCTCCCGTGGTGTCGCTCTACGTCAACGACTTCAACCACGCGGCCCGCCGCGTCTACGAGCGCGTGGGGTTCGTGCGGACCGCCACCTTCGCGACGGTGATGTTCTGACCGGTCAACTGGTTGGTGGCTGGCGCCGGCCGCCAAGTAGCCTTCCCGCCATGGCTCGAGCCCAGATCCTCCGCATGTCCAGCCTCTTCGTGCGCACCCTGCGCGACGACCCGGCCGACGCCGAGGTGCCGAGCCACCGGCTGCTGGTGCGGGCGGGTTACATCCGCCGCGCGGCACCCGGCATCTACTCGTGGCTGCCGCTCGGACTCCGCGTGCTGCGCAACATCGAGGGGATCATCCGCGAGGAGATGGACGCGATGGGCGCGCAGGAGCTGCTCTTCCCCGCGCTGCTGCCCAAGGAGCCTTACGACGCCACCGGTCGCTGGACCGACTACGGCGACAACATCTTCCGGCTGCAGGACCGCAAGGAGGCCGACTACCTGCTCGGCCCCACCCACGAGGAGATGTTCACGCTCGTCGTGAAGGACCTCTACTCGTCCTACAAGGACCTGCCGCTCTCGATCTACCAGATCCAGACCAAGTACCGCGACGAGCAGCGGCCCCGGGCGGGGCTGCTCCGCGGCCGCGAGTTCGTGATGAAGGACTCCTACTCCTTCGACGTCGACGACGCCGGTCTCGAGGCCAGCTACCAGCGGCACCGCGACGCCTACATCAGGATCTTCGACCGGCTCGGCTTCGAGTACGTCATCGTGAAGGCGACCTCGGGGGCGATGGGCGGCTCGGCGTCCGAGGAGTTCCTGGCCAAGGCCGACGTCGGCGAGGACACCTACGTCCGCTGCAGTCGCTGCGACTACGCCGCCAACGTGGAGGCAGTCGAGGTGCGCGCGCCCGAACCGGTGCCGTACGCCGACGTCCCGGCCGCGCACGCCGAGGACACCCCGGACACGCCGACCATCGAGACGCTGGTCGACCACCTCAACGACCGGTTCCCCCGCGACGACCGGCCGTGGGCGGCCGCCGACACCCTCAAGAACGTCATGGTCGTGCTGGTCCACCCCGACGGCACCCGCGAGCCGCTCGCCATCGGCGTCCCGGGCGACCGTGACGTCGACCTGAAGCGGCTCGGGGGACAGCTCGAGCCGATCGAGGTCGAGGCCATGGACGAGACCGACCTCAAGCAGCACCCGAGCCTGGTCAAGGGCTACATCGGGCCCGCCGCGCTCGGCGCCGAGAGCGAGTCGGGCATCCGCTACCTCGTCGACCCGCGCGTGGTCGAGGGCACCCGCTGGGTCACCGGTGCCAACGTCGAGGGCTCCCACGTGGTCGACCTCGTGGCCGGCCGCGACTTCACGCCCGACGGCACCATCGAGGCCGCCGAGGTGAGGGAGGGCGACCCCTGCCCGCGCTGCGACGGCGGCACGCTCGAGGCGGCGCGCGGCATCGAGATGGGCCACATCTTCCAGCTGGGCCGCAAGTACGCCGAGGCCCTGGGTCTGCAGGTGCTCGACGAGAACGGCAAGCTGGTGACCGTCACCATGGGCTCCTACGGCATCGGGCCGTCGCGGGCGGTCGCCGCCATCGCCGAGAACACCCTCGACGAGATCGGCCTGTGCTGGCCGCGGGAGGTCGCCCCCGCCGACGTCCACGTGGTGGCCGCCGGCAAGGACGGCGAGGTGTTCGACACCGCGGCCCGGATCGCCGAGGAGCTGGCCGAGCGCGGGGTGACGGTGCTCTACGACGACCGCACCGGCAAGGTCAGCCCCGGCGTGAAGTTCAAGGACGCCGAGCTGATCGGCGTCCCGACGATCCTCACCGTGGGGCGCGGCCTGGCCGACGGCTCCGTCGAGCTGCGCGACCGGGCCTCGGGTGAGCGGCAGGAGGTCCCGGTGGCCGAGGCCGTCGACCGGGTCGTGGACGTCGTCCGTGGCTGAGGACGGGCTCGACGCCGTCATCTTCGACTGGGGCGGCACGCTGACCCGCTGGCACGACGTCGACTTCCACGCCGAGTCGCTGGCGCTCGCCCAGGCCGTGGCCCGGACACCGTCGCCGGACGACGACCACCACGCGTGGGCCTCACGTCTGCACGCGGCGGGTGCCGCGATCTGGGGTCGCAGCCGCGACCACCAGCAGAGCTCGACCATCGCCGACCTCTTCGAGGAAGCCGGTCTCGAGCACGACCCGGAGCTGCTCGCGGCGTACTACGAGTTCTGGGAGCCGCACACCGACACCGATCCCGACGTCCGCCCCGTCTGGGAGGAGCTGCGCGACCTCGGGCTCCGGGTCGGCGTCCTCTCCAACACGATCTGGCCCCGGGAGTGGCACCGGGGCTTCTTCGAGCGCGACGGCGTCCTCGACCTCGTCGACGGCGACGTCTACACGAGCGAGATCCCGTGGACGAAGCCGTCTGCCCGGGCGTTCCGGGCGGCCATGGAGGCCGTGGGCGCGACGGACCCTGCGCGGTGCGTCTACGTCGGCGACCGTCTCTTCGACGACGTCTGGGGTGCCGCCAACGCCGGGATGCGCACGGTCCACGTGCCGCACAGCCGGATCCCGGCCGAGCAGGTCGGCCACACGGAGGGGGAGCCGGACGCGGTCGTGGCCTCGCTGCGGGACCTCGTCGACGTGGTGCGCGGCTGGCTCTGAGCAGGGCGCGGGTTGCAGGTTTCTGCAATGCGAAAAGGTGAGGATGGCGCCCGCTCGTGTCGCGGACCGGTTGTGTTGCAGGATTTCGCAAGACGCCTCGCTCTGGTCCCCCAACTCCCGCGAGGCGGCTCGGCGCCGGACTACCGGCGAGCGGTCCGTGCACCGGCCATACCGGGGAAGATCTCGGGACTTCCCCGGTAGGCCAGGGCACGGACCGCTGTCTGTGTCAGCGCGGTGATCGCGAAGCGCCGCTCCTCGCCGCTGGTCTGCCCCACCAGCCAGGCGTACGTCGCCTGGGCCCGGCGTTCCACCTCGAGCGCGGCCCCCGTGACCGAGGCCGGTGACCCCAGGCCGTCGGGGAGGTCGTACGCCGCCTCGGCCGCCACCGGCGTACCGCCGAGACCGCGCACGAGCGCGTCGAGCTCGTCACGACGGTCGCGGTGCTCGTCGTGGCTCGTGGTCAGCTCGGCGTGGAGGGCCGGGGTCTCGGAGACCGAGGTGCGGGCCCCGAGTGCGCCGATGACGTGGAGCGCGGCGTGCTCCGCGGCCAGCGCCCGCTGCAGGCCGTCGAGGGGGCTCACCGGCCACCTCCGGTGGCAGCGAGCAGCTGGGCGATGCCGGCCGACATGCTGGCCAGGAGCGCGGCGAGCGGGCCGCTCTCGGCCGCGAGCGCGGCGTCGGCCAGGGTCCGCTGCAGCCTGGCCTCCTCGCGCCGCACACGTCGGCGGACCTGGGCCACGGAGCCGACCGCCGTGGCCTGCTGCTCCCCGGCGTCCTCGCCGGCGTCCTCGCCGGGCACCGCGTCGAGGTGGAGCCGGTGGAGGCGCCGCCAGTCGCCGAGCTCTGCGCGCAGTGCGGGACGCCCGGCGCCGGCGGTCACGAGTGCGAGGGCGGCTGCGATGTCGGCACGGACCGACTCGACGAGGGCCTCGTCGGGGTCCTCGGGTGCGGCCGCCTCGGAGCCCGGTGTGCCGGTCGGCGCGACGGCCGTCGGGGTGCCCGTGGGAGGGGTCTCGCGCGCCTGCAGGTCGCAGCCGGCGACCGCCAGCCCAAACACGACGCCGGTCAGCGCGGCGCGGCGGGAGAGCTCGGGCGGCGACACGCGCCAGACCCTATCCCCGCGCCTCGGCGCGGCCCGGGGCAGCCGCTATCGTGGTGTGCTCCAACTGCACAAGGAGGTCGTCAACCGTGAGCACCGCAAGGCACGACGCCACCCGCGAGCGGATCGAGACGGAGCTGACCGACCCCCTCCGTGCGCTCGGGCTCGACGTCGAGGCCGTGGAGATCACCCCCGCCGGCAAGCGCCGGATCCTGCGTGTGGCTGTCGACAAGGACGGTGGCGTGACGCTGGACGACGTCGCCGACGCGACACGTGAGGTCTCCCGGGTGCTCGACGACTCCGACGTCATGGGGGAGCAGCCCTACACCCTCGAGGTCACCTCGCGCGGTGTGGACCGTCCGCTGACCCACCCCCGTCACTGGCGCCGCAACCTGCAGCGCCTGGTGCGGGTGACGCTGGGCGACGGCGAGGTCGTCACCGGTCGGATCGTCGAGGCAGGCGAGACCGCCGCCGAGCTCGAGGTCAGTGGCAAGCGGCGCGAGGTCCCCTTCGCAGAGGTCACCAAGGCCCTCGTGCAGGTGGAGTTCAACCGCCCCGGGGCGAAGGAGGCCTGAGATGGACATCGACCTGAACATCCTGCGGATGCTCGAGCGCGAGAAGGAGATCTCCTTCGACGTGCTCGTCGAGGCCATCGAGCAAGCGCTGCTCACGGCCTACCACAAGACCCCGGGGGCGGTGGAGGAGGCGCGTGTCGAGCTCGACCGCAAGAGCGGTCACGTGACCGTCTACGCCGCCGAGCTCGACGACGAGGGCGAGAAGGTGGGGGAGTACGACGACACCCCCGACGGCTTCGGTCGGATCGCCGCCACGACGGCGAAGCAGATCATGCTGCAGCGGCTCCGGGACGCCGAGGACGACATCAAGTTCGGTGAGTTCTCCGGCAAGGAGGGCGACATCGTCTCCGGCATCATCCAGCAGGGCCGCAACCCCGCCGACGTGATGGTCGACCTCGGCAAGATCGAGGCGCTGCTGCCGACGGGCGAGCGGGTGCCGGGGGAGACCTACGACCACGGGACCCGGATCAAGTGCCTGGTGGTCTCGGTGCGCAAGGGGATGCGCGGGCCACAGATCACGCTGTCGCGCACGCACCCCAACCTGGTCAGGAAGCTCTTCGCGCTCGAGGTGCCCGAGATCGCGGACGGATCGGTCGAGATCGCCGCCATCGCCCGCGAGGCGGGCCACCGCACCAAGATCGCGGTTCGGTCGACCGTGTCGGGCGTCAACGCCAAGGGCGCCTGCATCGGCCCGATGGGCCAGCGGGTCCGCAACGTGATGTCAGAGCTGCACGGCGAGAAGATCGACATCGTCGACTGGTCCGACGAGCCCGCCCGGCTGGTCGCCAACGCGCTGTCGCCGGCACGGGTGACCTCCGTCGAGGTGGTGTCGGAGGCCGAACGTTCCGCCCGGGTGGTCGTGCCCGACTTCCAGCTCTCGCTGGCCATCGGCAAGGAGGGGCAGAACGCCCGCCTGGCCGCCCGCCTCACCGGCTGGCGGATCGACATCCGCTCTGACGAAGTCGGCAGCGACGCCTGAGGAACGAAGGCGGCGCGTGGGCCGGCGCAGGTTGAGCAAGCGACGCGCGTGAGCCTGCGAACGCGCGCTAGCGCGTCGAAACCACGCAACCTCGCACGTTAACCGGGCCAACGCACCCGCCTCGGTTCGCAGGGAGCGTGCGAGACCGGCTAAGGTTGCTGGCGGTGGTCAGCACTTCGACATCCCCTGCCCGGACCCCGGTCCGGACCTGCATCGGATGTCGGGAGCGAGCCGCCAAGCGCGAGTTGTTGCGTGTCGTGCGGGGCGCGGATCGCGACGGCCGACCGGCCGCCGTACCCGATCCCAGCGGCACCGCTCCGGGTCGCGGGGCGCACCTGCACCCCACGCCGGAGTGCTACGAGCTCGCGGTGCGCCGGAGAGCCTTCGCCCGGGCCCTCAGGGTCCCGGACGGGCTGACCGGCGCACCGGTGGGTGACTACCTCGTCTCGCGTGCACACACGACCGACCGACAGGAACTGGAGCAGTAGCTCATGAGCACTCGATGAGTAACTCGCGATGAGCAGCTTCGCGTTGAGCACCGCCCACCAGCAACCACCAACGGTCTGAGAGTCACCCCGACCCGGGTCTCAGGCCAGAAGGAGAAACGTGGCCAAGACCCGAGTCCACGAGCTCGCCAAGGAGTTCGGAGTCGAGAGCAAGTTCGTTCTCGAGAAGTTCAAGGAGATGGGGGAGTTCGTCAAGTCGGCGAGCTCCACCGTCGAGCTGCCCGCGGAGATGCGCTTCCGCAAGGAGTACGGCGAGCAGCTGAAGTCGTCGGCTGCCGCGGCACCGGCCGAGGCGCCCGCCGAGAAGCCGGCCCCCAAGAAGGCCGCTGCCAAGAAGGCGACCCCCAAGCCGCCGGGCAAGAAGGCCGCTCCCGAGCCGGAGGCGCCGGTCGAGCAGCCCGCCGTCGACGAGGCCCCGGCCGCTGAGCCGACCGTCGTCGCGCCGGACGACCAGGAGCCGCCGGCGGAGCCCGAGGCCCCGGCCGCGGCTGCCCCGGCGACGCCGAAGCCTGCCGCCCCCAAGCCCGCTGCGCCCAAGGCGCCCTCGCCGCGTCCGGTGGGCCGGGCGGGTGCGCCGCGTCCGGGCAACAACCCGTTCGCGTCCAGCCAGGGCATGGGCCGTCGTCCCGCCCCCGCTGACCGTGGTGGTGACGACAACCGTCCGCCGCGGCCGCCTGCCGGCCGTGGCGCGCCCGGCGTGCCGCGTCCCAACCCGGCGATGATGCCCAAGTCGCCCGCCGCCTTCGGCAGCGGGCCTGGTGCCCGTCCGGCCGGTGGTGGCCGTGGTGGCCCCGGTGGCGGTCGCGGCGGTGCCCCCGCCCGTGGCCGCGGCGGCCCCGGCGCCGGCGCGGGTGCCGGCGCGCCCGGTGGCGGCTTCCGCCCCGGTGGCCCCGGTGGCCGTGGTCGTCCCGGTGGGCGCGGCCAGACCCAGGGTGCCTTCGGGCGACCCGGTGGTCCCTCGCGTCGTGGTCGCAAGTCCAAGCGGGCGCGTCGCCAGGAGTTCGAGCAGATGGAGGCGCCGACGATCGGCGGCGTGCGCGTCCGCAAGGGCAACGGCGAGACCGTCCGTCTCGCCCGCGGTTCCTCGCTGACCGACTTCGCCGAGAAGATCAACGTCGACGCCGCCTCGCTGGTGCAGATGCTCTTCTCGCTCGGCGAGATGGTGACCGCGACCCAGTCGGTCGGTGACGAGACGTTCGAGCTGCTCGGTGACGAGCTCAACTACGTCGTCCAGGTCGTCTCTCCCGAGGACGAGGACCGCGAGCTGCTGGAGTCCTTCGACCTCGAGTTCGGCGCCGACGAGGGCGACGACGAGGACCTGGCCATCCGGCCCCCCGTCGTCACCGTCATGGGTCACGTCGACCACGGAAAGACCAAGCTGCTCGACGCCCTGCGCAGTGCCAACGTCGTCGACAAGGAGGCCGGTGGCATCACCCAGCACATCGGTGCCTACCAGGTCGCGACCGAGGTCGACGAGCAGGAGCGGCGGATCACCTTCATCGACACCCCGGGTCACGAGGCGTTCACCGCCATGCGAGCCCGCGGTGCGCAGGCGACCGACATCGCCGTGCTGGTGGTCGCTGCCAACGACGGCGTGATGCCGCAGACGGTCGAGGCGCTCAACCACGCCAAGGCCGCCGACGTGCCGATCGTGGTCGCGGTCAACAAGATCGACCTGCCGGAGGCCGACCCCTCCAAGGTGCGTGGTCAGCTCACCGAGTACGGCCTGGTGCCGGAGGAGTACGGCGGCGACGTCATGTTCGTCGACGTGTCCGCGAAGTCCGAGCTCAACCTCGAGAACCTGCTCGAGGCCATCGTGCTCACGGCCGACGCCTCCCTGGACCTGCGGGCCAACCCGACGCAGGACGCGCAGGGCCTCGTGGTCGAGGCACACCTCGACCGCGGCCGTGGTCCTGTGGCGACCGTGCTCGTGCAGCGCGGCACGCTGCGGGTCGGCGACTCGCTGGTCGCCGGACCGGCCTACGGTCGCGTCCGCGCCATGCTCGACGAGCACGGCGAGAACATCGAGGAGGCCGACCCGTCGCGCCCGGCGATGGTGCTGGGTCTGAACGCCGCTCCGAGCGCCGGTCAGAACTTCATCGTCGTCGAGGACGACCGGATGGCACGCCAGATCGCCGAGAAGCGGGAGGCCCGCGAGCGGGCAGCCATGCAGGCGAAGCGTCGTGTCCGGCGTACCCTCGAGGACTTCATGGCCTCCATGGAGCAGGGCGAGTCGCAGGAGCTCAACCTGATCCTCAAGGGCGACGTGTCCGGTTCGGTCGAGGCGCTCGAGGACGCGTTGTCCAAGATCGACGTCGGTGACGACGTCAGCCTGCGCGTCATCGACCGGGGTGTGGGTGCGATCACCGAGACCAACGTCGACCTTGCAGCCGCCTCCGACGCGATCATCATCGGGTTCAACGTCCGGCCGCAGGGCAAGGCGACCGAGATGGCCGACAAGGAAGGCGTCGAGATCCGGTACTACACCGTGATCTACCAGGCGATCGACGAGATCGAGGCCGCGCTCAAGGGCATGCTGAAGCCCGAGTTCGAGGAGCAGGTCCTGGGCCAGGCGGAGATCCGGGAGATCTTCAAGTCGTCCAAGGCCGGCAACATCGCAGGCTGCATGGTCACCAGCGGCGTGATCCGGCGCAACGCGAAGGTCCGGCTGCTGCGCGACGGCGCGGTCGTCCAGGACAACCTGGAGCTGGCCTCGCTGCGCCGCGAGAAGGACGACGCGTCGGAGGTCCGCGAGGGCTTCGAGTGCGGTCTGGTCCTGAAGAACTACCAGGACATCAAGATCGACGACGTGATCGAGGCCTTCGAGATGCGGGAGATCCCGCGCGACTGAGGTGAGGTGACAGGGGTCCCCGGCCGGTCCGGGGATCCCTGCACCCCTCGGCCCTGCACCACCCGAGCAGTGCATGAGTCGCCGCCCCGCCGGTGGCTCCGACACGAGGAACCAGAATGAGCAGCAGCAACCCCCGAGTCCGCAAGATCGCCGACCGGATCCGCGTCATCGTCGCCGAGATGCTGGAGCGGCGGATCAAGGACCCGAGGATCGGCTTCGTCACGGTGACCGACGTCCGCGTCTCCGGCGACACCCAGCAGGCCACGGTCTTCTACACGGTGCTCGGCGAGGAGACCGACCTCGCCTCCACCTCCGCCGCGCTCGAGTCCGCCCGGGGCCTGTTGCGCTCGGAGGTCGCCAAGCAGCTGGGGATGCGTCACGCGCCCACGCTGGAGTTCGTCCACGACGCGCTGCCGGAGAACGCCCGCCACCTCGACGAGGTGCTCGCCCGGGCCCGCCAGCAGGACGAGGCGGTCGCCGCCGCGCGCGGCACGAGCTACGCCGGTGAGGCAGACCCCTACAAGAAGCCCCGGGAGCAGGCGGCCGACGCGGACGCCGGTGACGAGGCGGATGCGGTCCACGAGGACGACGAGGCGTGACCGACGCACCCGGCCTGGTCGTCGTCGACAAGGCCGGCGGGATGACCTCCCACGACGTGGTCTCGCGGGTCCGGCGACTCGCCGGCACTCGCAAGGTGGGCCACGCCGGCACCCTGGACCCCATGGCCACCGGCGTGCTGGTGCTGGGCGTCAACCGCGCCACCCGGCTGCTGGGACACCTGCTCCTCACCGACAAGCGGTACGACGCCACGGTCCGGCTCGGCGTCACGACCACGACCGACGACGCGGACGGCGAGGTGGTGGTCACGGCACCCGTCGACCACCTCGACGAGTCCGCCGTCCGGGCCGCCTTCGCGGACCAGGTCGGAGAGCTCGACCAGGTGCCGTCGTCGGTCTCGGCGGTCAAGGTCGACGGACGACGCGCCTACCAGCGGGTGCGTGAGGGCGAGGAGGTCGAGCTCGCCCCGCGACGGGTGACGGTCCACGAGCTGGTCGTCCGCGACGTGCGCGACGGGGAGGTCGACGTCTCGGTGCGGTGCTCCAGCGGCACCTACATCCGGGCGATCGCCCGAGACGTCGGGGTGGCGCTGGGCGTGGGGGGCCACCTGACCGCACTGCGGCGCACGGCGGTGGGTCCGTTCGACCTGACGCACGCGCGGACCCTCGAGGAGCACGCGGAGGCGTTCGGGCTCATCCCGATCGAGGACGCGGCCCGGGTCGCGTTCCCGGCGTACGACCTCGACGATGTGCAGGCCGCCGACGTCCGGCACGGTCGACGGCTCCGCGCCGCGCTCCCCGCCGCGGGTCCGGTCGCGGTGTTCGCACCCGACGGGGCCTTCCTGGCGCTCTACGCACAGGAGGGGGACGTCGCCCGTGCCGTCGCGGTCTTCACCGGCTGAGCCGGGTGCCCGCGACGTCGATAGGGTGCAGCCCGTGCAGGTCTGGCGCTCACTCGACGACGTCCCGGCGTCCCTCGGCGCCACCACGGTCGTGATCGGGAACTTCGACGGCGTGCACCGGGGGCACCGGGCGGTCATCGCCCGCGCCCGTGGGTCGGCCGAGACGAGCGAGCGACCCCTGGTCGCCGTCACCTTCGACCCCCATCCCATGGCCGTGCTGAGGCCCGAGCACGCTCCCTCGATCCTGACCGCCATCGACACCCGCGCGGCGCTGCTCGCCGAGGCAGGGGTCGACCACGTGCTCGCCCTGCCCTTCTCCCGGGAGATGGCCGGCTGGTCGCCCGAGCAGTTCATCGACCGGGTCCTGGTCGAGGCGCTCCACGCCGCAACGGTCGTGGTGGGGGCCAACTTCCGCTTCGGCAGCCGCGCCGCGGGGGACGTCGCCCTGCTCCGGGAGGTCGGCCGCTCGCGGGGCTTCACCGCCGAGGGCATCGCCCTGGACGGCGGCCCGCAGGTCTGGTCCTCCACCTACGTCCGCACCTGCCTGGCGGCCGGCGACGTCGCCGGGGCGGCCGAGGCCCTGGGACGTCCGTTCACCGTCCGGGGCGAGGTCGTCGTCGGCGACCGGCGCGGCCGCGAGCTCGGCTACCCGACGGCGAACGTCCCGATCGCCGAGGGCATGGCCGCCCCCTCCGACGGCGTCTACGCCGGGTGGCTCACCCGGCTCGACACCGCGGAGCGCTACCCCGCTGCCATCAGCGTGGGGACCAACCCGACGTTCGCGGGAGAGCGCGCGCGACGGGTGGAGGCCTACGCGCTCGACCGGGACGACCTGGAGCTCTACGGGGTGGAGGTCGAGGTCACCTTCGTCGACCGGCTGCGGGGGATGGTGCGCTTCGACGGGGCCGAGCCGCTGCTGGAGACGATGGCCGACGACGTACGTCGCACGCGCCTCGTCCTGGGGTCCTGATGGCCCGCCGAACCCACGAGCGCGAGATCGAGCCGTGGTTCATCCGCAACGGCCTGCCCTACTTCGTCCCCGAGGAGCGCGCGCGGGCCCGGGCGGCGCTGCGTCCGCGCAAGACCGTCCCGGTCATGGTCCTGGTCGCGCTGATCGCGGTGGGCTCGGCGGTGGCGCTGACCTGGGTGACCGGCCGGGCGTCGTTCGCGCCGGCCACGCTGACCCTCTTCGCGATGCTGGCGGCCGGCTTCTACGCGATCACCGCCCTGCGCGCCCGGCCGATCCTCGGATGGGCCCTGCGGCGGACCCGGAGCAGCCTGCGGCAGCTGCTGCCGATGGTCACCCGGGCGCTGCCGCTGCTGCTGCTCTTCGTGACCTTCCTCTTCATCAACGCCGAGGTCTGGCAGCTGTCCTCGACGCTGGACGGATCGGTGCTCTGGCTGACGCTGCTGCTCTTCGGCGGCATCGCCGTGCTGTTCCTGGTCGTGCGGCTGCCGGAGGAGGTCGACAAGGTCGACGACTTCATCGACCTCGAGCTGGTCCGGCGCGCCACCCGGCGTACCCCCATCGAGGAGCCGGTCGGACAGCTGCTCGACGAGCAGGGGAGCCACATCGACTGGCGCCGGTACGGCGACGTGCCGGGCTACGAGCGGTGGAACCTGATCCTGGTGCTGCTCGTGACCCAGATCGCGCAGGTGCTGCTGCTGTCGCTGGCGGTGCTGGGCTTCTTCCTCCTCTTCGGCGGCATCGTGATGACCGCGGAGGTCCAGCAGGCCTGGACGGGGCAGGAGCGCCTGGTCAACGTCCCGTTCCTGACCCAGCTCTCGATCGAGCTGGTGCAGGTCTCGGTCTTCCTGGCGGGCTTCTCGGGCCTCTACTTCGCGGTGGCGGTGCTCACCGACGAGACCTACCGCGACCAGTTCTTCCGGGAGGTCCTCGACGAGCTGGAGCGGGCCGTCGGGGTGCGCGCGGGTTACCTGGCACTGCGTGACGCCGCGGCCGGGCCCGAGGACCCGGCCACCGGCGTCGCCTGATCACTCCGCGTCGAGGTCCTGCTCGACGAGGTCGGCGATCGTGTCGACGGCCGACGAGTCGTCGCCGGCCACCTCCACGGTGTCGCCGTTCTTGGCGCCCAGGGTCATGATCAGCAGCGACGAGCTCGCGTCGACACCGTTGATGGTGACGTCGGAGCCGAGCTCACCGGCCTTCTCGGCGATGATCGCGGCGGGCCGGGCGTGGAGGCCGACGGCCGAGCCGACGACGACGGACTTGGAGGGCATGGGTTCCTCTTCTCTGGTGGTGGGTGTCAGACGGTGACGAGGTCGGTGTCGCGGTGGCTGGCCTGCTTGAGCACGACGACGGCGGCGGTCGCGACGAGCGTGCCGGCGACGAGGGCGACCAGGAACCCGATGATGTTGCCGACGGCGAACAGGACGAAGATCCCGCCGTGGGGGGCGCGGAGGGTCACGTCGAGCGACATCGCCACGGCACCCGTGACGGCCGACCCGGCCATGATCGACGGGATCACGCGCAGGGGGTCGGCGGCGGCGAAGGGGATGGCTCCCTCGGTGATGAAGGAGGCACCCATCAGCCACGCGGCCTTGCCGTTCTCGCGCTCGGGAACGGTGAACAGGCGCGGCCGGACGACGGTCGCCAGCGCGAGGGCGATCGGGGGAACCATGCCGGCCAGCATGACCGCCGCCATCACCTTGAGCTCCGGCGCGTCGGTGGCCGTGGCGGCTGCGGCGAGGCCGGTGGTGGCGAAGGCGTAGGCCACCTTGTTGAGCGGGCCGCCCATGTCGAAGGCCATCATCAGGCCGAGGATCGCGCCGAGAACCACGGCGAGGCCGGGGGTCTCGTTCATGCTGCCGAGCCCGTCACTGAGGGCGTCCATGAGGGATCCGAGCGGCCGACCGATCAGCACCACCATCACCAGACCGGTGACGAGGGTGGCGCCGAGTGGGATGACCAGCACCGGCATCAGGCCGCGCGCCCACGACGGCACGGCACGCGAGGCGATCCAGTGAGCGACCAGACCGGCCAGGACGCCGCCGATGATGCCGCCCAGGAACCCGCTCTGCGGCGTCCCGAAGCCACCGAGGTCGATCGCCAGCGCACCCATCGCGAAGCCCGGGGCGATGCCGGGCCGGTCGGCGATGGCATAGGCGATGTAGCCGGCGAGGGCCGGGACCAGGAACTTGAACGCCGTGGCGCCGAGTCCGAAGAGCGCTGCCCCGAGGTAGGCGAAGAAGCCACTGCCGAGGAGCGCGTGGTCGAGGCCGAGCGCGTCGGGGTCGGGCAGGTTGAACAGGGAGTTGGTGGCGAGGATCTCGCCGGCCGGACCGGTGATCTCGTAGCCGCCGAAGAGGAAGCCGAGGGCGATCAGCAGGCCGCCTGCGGCGACGAACGGGATCATGTAGGACACACCGGTCATCAGCACCCGGCGTACCCGACCGCCCCAGGTCTCACCCGCGGCCTCGCCGTGGCCGGCGGTGTCGACGCTCCCCTCGACCCGCGGGGCGTGCGGGTCATCGGCGTAGCGGAGGGCCTCGGCGATCATGGCGTCGGCGTCGTCGATCGGTCGCTTCACCCCGGAGGAGACGACCGGCTTGCCCGCGAAGCGGTGGCGGTCGCGCACCCCGACGTCCACTGCGAAGACGACCGCGTCGGCCTCGGCGATCTGGTCGTGGGTGAGCGGGTGCGAGCCCGCCGACCCCTGCGTCTCGACGCTGATGTCCACGCGCGCGCGGGCGGCGGCGGCCTCGAGCGCCTCCGCGGCCATGTAGGTGTGCGCGATGCCGGTCGGGCAGGCCGTGACGGCCACCAGCCTGCGCCGGGCCTCGTGAGCGGTGGACTCCGGCGCCGTCGACTCGGCCGGCGGCGCGGGGACGGGACTGGCGGCCGGCGCGGTGGCCGCTGCGGCCGTGATCCCGAGCTCCTGGTGGACCAGGGCCACGACCTCGTCCGGGGTCTCCGCTGCGCGGAGGGCGTCGGTGAAGGCGGGCTTCACGAGGGCCCGGGCCAGCTGGGTCAGGATCTGGAGGTGGTCGGCGTCACCGCCTGCCGGGGCGGCGATCAGGAACATCAGGTCCGCCGGGCCGTCCTTGGCTCCGAAGTCGACGGGGGGTTCGAGTCGGGCGAAGGCCAGCGTGGGCTCGGTGACGCCCTCGGTACGGCAGTGGGGGATCGCGATGCCCCCGGGCAGGCCGGTGGCCGAGGTCTCCTCGCGGGCCAGGGTGTCGCGCACCAGCTGGTCGACGTCGTGGGCACGGCCCGCCTCGCCGACGACGTGGGCCAGGGCCCCGATGACGTCGTGCTTGGTGGTGCCGAGAGGGGCGGCGAGACGCACCAGCCCGGGAGTGATGAGGTCGCTCATGAACGGTCTCCTTGGGTGAGGTCGAGCGAGGTGACCTCGACTCGGGTGGGGTCCACCTGTGCGGGGTGGGGAATGGTGGTGCCGGGGAGCCCAGCGGCGGCGCTGCCGTAGGCGACGGCGAGTGCCAGGCACTCGTCGGGGGTGCGACCCTGGATGTCGCCGAGCAGGTAGCCGAAGAGGCTGGAGTCCCCGGCACCGACCGTGCTCACCACGGTGGTCGGGGGCGGTGCGGCGTACCAGGCGCCGTCCGCGCGCAGCAGGACGGCTCCGTTGCCGCCGAGGGTGATCAGGACGCACTCGACGCCACGCTCGAGCAGCTGGGTGCCCGCGCGGGCGGCCGCGACGGGGTCCTTCTCCAGGGTGTCGCCGTCCTCGCCGGTCAGCGAGGCGAGCTCGTGGCCGTTGGGCTTCATGAGTCGGGGGGCACCGTCGTGGAGCCTGCCGACCAGCGCGTGCAGCGGGTCGTCGCTGGTGTCCACCGCCACCTTGGCGCCGGAGCCCGCGAGGGCGACGACGAGGTCGGCGTACCAGTCGACCGGCGCGCCGGGCGGCAGGGAACCGGCGAGCACGACCCAGTCGCCCGGCTGCGCACGCCGGACGAGCGAGTCCGCGATCGCGGCCCGGGTGGCCTCGGTCATCTGCGGTCCGGGACTGTTGAGCTTCGTGGTGGTGCCTTCCGGGTCGCTGATGGTGATGTTGACCCGCAGCGCCCCGTCCTGCCGGACGGGACGGCAGTCGACACCGGCGGCCAGCAGCTCGTGGACGAACGGGTCGTCCTCCGGCGCCGGGAGCACGGCGAGCGTGGGGACCCCGGCTGCCACCGAGGCGCGGGAGATGTTGACGCCCTTCCCGCCTGCCTGGCTGGTCACGGACGCCGCCCGTTGCACGGCCCCGTGGTGCAGGGGCTCGAGCAGGGTGACGGTCCGGTCGTGGCTGGGGTTGGCCGTGAGCGTCAGGATCACGCGACCACCACGTCGAGCCCGGCGCGCTCGAGGGCGGCGCGGTCGTCGTCGCGGACGGCAGCGTCCGTGACGACGACGTCGATCTCGCCCGGACCGGCGAAGCGCTGCGAGGACTCGACGCCGATCTTGCTCGCGTCGGTGAGCACGACCCGGCGTCGCGCGCACCGCACGATCGCCCGCTTGGTGGCGGCCTCGTCGCGGTCGGGCGTGGAGAGGCCGAACTCGGCGCTGAGCCCGTTGGTGGCCAGGAAGGCGACGTCGGCGCGGACGTCGGCGAGTGCCGCGACGGTGTCGGTGCCGACAGCGGCGTGGGTCGTCGTGCGCACCCGGCCGGGCAGCAGGTGGAGCTCGATGTGGGGCAGCCCCGCCAGGCGTGCCGCGATCGGCACGGCGTGGGTGATCACGGTGAGCTTGTGGTCCCGGGGGAGGAGGGCAGCGAGCCTCCCGGTCGTCGACCCGGCGTCCAGCACCACGACGGAGCCGGCCGGCGGCAGCTCCTGCAGCGCAGCGGCGGCGATCTGGTCCTTGGCGAGCGTGTTGGCGCGGTCGCGCTCGCTGAGCCCGGACTCGATGACGGTGAGCGAGCTCGCCGGCACCGCACCTCCGTGGACCCGCCGCACCAGACCGATACGCTCGAGCGAGGAGAGATCCCGACGCACGGTCTCGGTCGTCACCTTGAACTCGTCGGACAGCTGCACCACCGACAGTCGACCGTGCTGGCCGATCAGCTGGGCCATCGCCTGCTGGCGTTCCTCGGCGTACATAGGGGGCTCCGTCCATCCCGTCGGGTCTGTGTATATGTTGTTTTACGCCCGAACGTGTTGACTGTCAAGGGGGTGACGTGCGTAACTTGTCTCATGGCTTCCACCACCCAGCTCGTCGGAACCCCGGTCGTGCCCGGCATCGCCCACGGGCCGGTGCTGCTCGCCCGCGGTGAGATCGCCCAGTCCGCCCTCGACTCCTTCGACCCCGCCGCCTTCCCCGACGCCGACTCCGCCCTCGGCCGGTACGACGAGGTCGCGGCGGCGGTCGCCGACGGCTTCGCGGCCAAGGCGGACCGCGCGTCCGGTGCGGCCGCCGAGGTCCTGACGGCCTCGGCCGGTCTGGCCCGCGACAAGGGGCTGCGCGGCGCGGTGCAGAAGGAGCTGGCCGCCGGCGACGACCTGCTCACCGCCGTCCGCAAGGCCGTCGACTCCTTCGTCGCGATCTTCACCAGCATGGGCGGTCTGATGGCCGAGCGGGCCACCGACCTCCGTGACATCGAGCGGCGGATGGTGGCCCGCATCGTGGGGGAGCCGGAGCCCGGCGTACCCGTCCCCGAGCAGCCGTGCATCCTCGTCGCGGGGGACCTGGCTCCCGCCGACACGGCGGGCCTCGACCCCGAGGTGGTGCTGGCCCTGGTCACCGAGCGCGGAGGCCCGACCAGCCACACGGCGATCATCGCGCGCCAGCTCGGCATTCCGTGCGTCGTCGGGACCGCGGGCGTGCTCGACGTCGCCCCGGAGGCCCGGGTGCTCGTCGACGGGACGGCCGGAACGGTCGAGGTCGACCCCGACCACGAGGACGCGGAGCGCCGGGTGGCCGCCGACCGCGAGGCGCGGGCCGCCACGGCCGCCTGGGCGGGGCCGGGTCGCACCTCGGACGGCAAGCCGGTCCGGATCCTGGCCAACGTGGCCGACGGGGAGTCGGCGCGATCTGCAGCGCAGGCGCCGGTGGAGGGCGTCGGTCTCTTCCGCACCGAGCTCTCCTTCCTGAACCGGAAGGACGAGCCCTCCGTCGAGGAGCAGGCCGAGATCTACGGCGAGGTGCTCGACGCGTTCGCCGAGCCCGGGCCCGGAGGACAGGACCGCTATGTGGTCGTCCGCACCCTCGACGCCGGCTCGGACAAGCCGCTCGCCTTCGCCAACCTCACCGACGAGGAGAACCCGGCCCTCGGGGTGCGCGGCCTGCGCCTCTCCTTCGACAACCCCGGGCTGCTGGACCGACAGCTCGACGGCATCGCCCGCGCGTCCGAGGCGGCCGGCACCGAGACCTGGGTGATGGCCCCGATGGTGGCCACCGTGGCCGAGGCGGCCGACTTCGCCGCGCACGTGCGCGCCCGTGGCCTCAAGGCAGGTGTGATGGTGGAGGTGCCCAGTGCCGCCCTGCTGGCCCACCAGATGCTCGCGGCGGTCGACTTCCTCTCGATCGGCACCAACGACCTGACGCAGTACACGATGGCGGCCGACCGGATGGCGACCGACCTGGCCCACCTCACCGACGCGTGGCAGCCGGCCGTGCTGCAACTGATCGCCATCACGGCCGAGGCGGGTCGGCAGGCACAGAAGTCCGTGGGGGTCTGCGGCGAGGCCGCGGCTGACCCGCTGCTCGCGTGCGCCCTGGTCGGCATGGGCATCACGTCACTGTCGATGGCGGCAGCCGCGGTGCGGCCGGTGGGCGCGATGCTGGCGTCGGTCACCTCCGAGCAGTGCGAGGACGCTGCCGAGGCGGCCCTCGCGGCTCCCGACCCCCAGGCCGCGCGCGAGGCCGTCCGGACGGTGCTCAGCGGCAGCTGAGGGATCAGGACTGCCAGGCGGCGAGACCCCGACGGCAAGCACGTGCCAGCTGCCGCTCGGCCCGCCAGCGCTCCCACAGGCGGGGTGGCCCGACCGGACCGACGTCCGGCAGCGGCTCGCGTGCGCTGATCCCGGCCTCGGAGACCGCCACGGGCAGGGACCACGCAGTCCACGACTCCAGGTCGGGGAACGACGCCTCCTGCGCCAGCACGAGCCCGGTGCCCGGCGTCGGTCTCGGACCCCACGAGTGCGTGAGACCTGACGGCTCGCGGCGCACACCCGCGCACCGGGGCTCGGCGCCGTCGGCGGTGACGAGGAGGAGGTCAGCGGCATCGCTCCGGGCCGGCGGGGGTGACAGCGTGCGTTCCGGTTCGAGCACCACGACCAGTCGCGGCAGGAACCACCAGTGCTCGCGCATCAGCAGGGGGGAGTCGGCGTACCGACGAGCCGGGGGGTAGCGACGCAGCTCCTGCAGCTGCAGCTCGTCGCGGTAGAGGTCGCCGTCGAGGTCCTCGACCAGCCTGGTCCGGCAGGCCCACGCCGTCGGCGTCCACCCGCTCGCGGTGTTGCGGGGCTCGCGGACCAGGAGGTCGACGCGTGCAGCCCCGGAGAGCGACACCGCCAGCTCGACGCGGTCGAACGTCAGCGCGAGCACCGGTGTGCCGTCCCGCAGCAGGGGGAGCACCGCAGCGGCCCGCGGAGCACCGGCTTCGTCGACCCACCCGACCTCGCCCACCGAGGCGGTGTCGATCACCCGTGTCAGGTCTCCGTCGTCCACGGGTGCCCAGCGTAGGCGAGTCGCGCGCGGCTCTTGCGGGTGCCGCGTGACGACGGCCACACTGACCCCCGGACCCCCCAGTCGCCGATAGTCAGGACGGACCATGCCTGCCGTAGTCGTTGCCGTTGTGGTCGGAGGGCTCTACTTCCTCGGGTACCGCTACTACTCCCGCTACCTCGCGGAGAAGGTGTACGCGCTCGATCCCGCGTACGTCACGCCCGCCCACCGCTTCTCGGACGGGGTCGACTTCGTGCCGACCAACAAGCACGTCGTCTTCGGGCACCACTTCACCTCGGTCGCGGGGGCAGCGCCGATCGTCGGGCCGGCGATCGCGGTGTTCTGGGGCTGGGGGCCCGCGCTGCTGTGGATCGTGGTCGGCACGATCTTCGCCGCGGGGGTGCACGACTTCGGCTCGCTGGCGGTCTCGGTGCGCCACCGGGCACGCAACATCGGCACCATCGCCCGCGACATCATCAGCGTCCGCGCCCGCACCCTGTTCCTGGTCATCATCTTCTTCCTGCTGACGCTCGTGAACGCGGTGTTCGCAGTCGTGATCGGCAACCTGTTCGTGGCCAACCCGGGCGCGGTCATCCCGATCTTCGTGGAGATCCCGCTGGCGATCGGCATCGGCCAGTACATCTACAAGACCCGGTCGCCGGCGCTGGTCCCCTCGCTCGTCGGCGTCGTCGCGCTCTACGCCCTGATCTGGGTCGGCCAGCAGGTCCCGATCGACATCACCCCGCTGGCCGAGGCACTGGGCTTCGAGATGGCTCGCAACCTCTGGGTGATCATCCTGTTCGCCTACGCCTTCATCGCCTCGCGGCTCCCGGTCTGGATGCTGCTGCAGCCGCGGGACTACATCAACTCCCACCAGCTCTTCATCGCGCTCGGCGTGATCGGCCTCGGGGTCCTGGTCGGCTGGAACACGATCGTGGCGCCGGTGGTCAACGACGTCCCCGACGACTCGCCCTCGATCTTCCCGTTCCTGTTCATCACCATCGCCTGCGGTGCCATCTCCGGGTTCCACTCGCTGGTGTCCTCGGGGACGACGGCCAAGCAGATCGACAAGGAGACCGACGCCCGCTACGTCGGCTACATGGGCGCCGTGGGGGAGGGCAGCCTGGCCATGGGCGCCGTGCTCGCCGTGACGGCCGGTGTCGTCGCGACCCGCACCGACTGGGAGGCGCTCTACCCCGACTTCGCCACGGCCTCCGGTGGGGCAGTGGGCAACTTCGTCAACGGGGTCGCGGTGTTCGCCAACAACCTCGGCGTACCGCTCGAGCTCGGCGCGATCTTCGCGGCCGTGGTGGTGATCAGCTTCGCCGCCACCACCATGGACACCGGTGTCCGGCTCCAGCGCTACGTCGTCCAGGAGATCTCCGAGATCGCCGGCTGGCGCGCCGGAGCGCGCAACCTGACCCTCGCCGGGGCGATCGCCGTCGTCGTTCCGCTGGTGATGGCGCTGCTGCCAGGCGGCGGAGAGGCCGGCTACACCTTCGGGGTGCTCTGGCAGCTCTTCGGCACCACCAACCAGCTCACCGCCGGACTGGCGCTGACGGTCGTCGCCGTCTGGGTCGCCAAGCGTGGCCGCAACCCCGTGGCCGTCGTGGTGCCGCTGGTGTTCCTGCTGGTGATGACGTCGTGGGCGCTCCTGGTCAACCTGAAGAACTTCGTGGACGCCGGCGAGTGGGTGCTCGCACCGCTCGACGCCATCATCTTCGTGCTGGCGATGTGGCTGATCGTCGAGGCCGCACTGGTGGTGCAGCGCATGCGCCGCGGAGAGCTGCCTCCCGACACCGAGGACGTGGACGAGTCCGTCGGCGGCGCGCAGCAACGCCGGGAGCCCTGAGCGGCGTGCCGACGCGGGTGGTCCTGGTGCGGCCGTGGGCGGACGCCCGTGGCAGCAGTGGCTGCTGCGCGGGGGACAGCCGTGACCCCATCGCCGTGGCGGGGCGCCGCCAGCAGCCCGTCGAGCACGACCACGCCACGCGGGTGCTGGCGGCCGCCTACGGGCGGTTGCGCGCGGAGCTGCCCGGGGTCGACGTCCAGGTCGTCTCGGCAAGCAACACCGCCTGGCTGGTCCCTGCGGTGCTCCGCGCGGCTCGGGGCGACGGGCTGCGGGCGACCCTGCGGCGTACCAACCAGGCCACGCGGCCCGGGTCCCTGCTCGTCGACGGCCGGTACGCCGGCGACCTGGTCGAGCTCGGGCCCGCCGGCGTCGTCACGGCGGTGCGGGAGCACCTCGGGTCAGCGCCGGTCTGACTCCACCCTGGCGGCGATCTCCTGCGCGGCCTCGGCCGGTGTGAGGTGGGTGGTGTCGACGACCTCGGCCTCCTGGTGCAGCCAGGTCCGGGACGCCTCGGCGTAGGGCGCGAGGTACTGCAGCCGGAACGGGGACGGCACCGGCGTCGCGCTCTCGATGCGGTGGCGGAGCGTGTCCTGCTCGGCGTGGATGACGAAGTGCCGGACCGGGATCCCGTGCTCGCCCAAGCCAGCTGCGATCTCGCGCCAGTACTGCTCCACCAGCACCGTCATCGGCACCACCAACGTGCCGCCGGTGTAGTCGAGCACCCGCCGTGCGGTGTCCACCACGAGCGGCCGCCACGGCGGCCAGTGCTGGAAGTTGTCGGTCGCCGGCAGGCCGGGCGAGATGTCCATGAGGGTCTCGCCGACCTTCTCGGCGTCGAAGACACGGGAGCCCGGGAGCAACCGCTGAACCAGTGTGCTGGTCGTGGTCTTGCCCGCGCCGTGGGTGCCGTTGAGCCAGACGATCACGGGGGTGACCGTAGCCGCGCACCAGGCTTCCACGGACACCGGGGGACCGGCCGGGAGTTCCTGCGCCGTCGGCGGATGCGCCCGCGGTGCATCGCAGCCGCCAGGTCGCCGCTAGCCGCTCAGCTGGCTGTCGAAGATCGCCTTCTCCGCCTCGTCGTTCCACGTGTTGCCAGGGCCCAGCTTCTCGGCGACGTCCGGCAGCTTCTCCTCCAGCTCGTTGAGTCCCATCAGGGGGAGGTCGTGGATCTGCGGGAAGATCAGGACCTTCCCGGAGTAGCTGCCGTCGACCAGGGCCTGGAGGCCGTCCTTGGCCGCCCGCATGCCGCCGACGGCGCCCACGATGGATCCCGGAGAGAGCTCACCCCGGTTGGCCAGGTCCACCACCTGCTGCTGGTCGTGGATGGTCAGCCCTGAGGTCCCGGTGAACTGGGCGTTGTCCAGGTAGACCGCGCTCAGGTTCAACGGGGCCAAGGTGCCGTTGGGGACACCGGCGAAGAAGACCAGCATGCCGTCGGGACGCATCAGGGTGTCGGCCTCGGCCATCACAGCGGCGATGGGGACGCTGACCACCACGTCGTCGGCCCCCTTGCCGTCGGTGATCCCCATGACGAAGTCGTGGAGGGACTCCTCCGCGGTCTGGGAGTTGAAGGTGAGCAGCTCGCAGTCGTTCTCCTCAGCCAGGTGGGCCAGGCGACCCTCGAGGCTCTTCAGGCGCTCGTCGCTCACCTCCGTGGCGACGATCTTGCTGGGGCCGTCGGGCTGCTGCATGGCTCGCTGGATGTGCATCAACCCCATGGGGCCGCCGGCACCCACGAAGACGGTGGTGCCCCTGGAGCGCAGGTCGCAGCGGTTGCGCGCCTCCCCGTAGGAGGCGGCGATGTCCGGTCCTCGGCCGCCGAGATAGGCGGTGTAGTCGTAGTGCAGGCGCCCCACGTCGGTGTCCACCAGGCCGTCCAGGGCGGTCTCGCCCACCAGGTTGAGGGTGCCCCGCCGGGCGATGTGCTCGGCCACAGCCCCCACCGTCGCCGCGGAGCGGGGATCGAGCATGACGATGTCGTCGAAGCCCGCGCCGTCGGTCAGCTCGTCGACCAGGGCCTGGTAGTCGTCGGTGCCGACGCCGTTGCGCACGATCTTCGTGGCCGACGTCTGCTCCACCAGCTCGTGCACCGAGGGGGGCACGTCGGTGAGCACGATGGTGGCTGGCGCGTCCAGACCGGAGGAGAAGAGGTACTCACGCTCGTCGCCGGGCCGGCCGATGATCCACATGGTCCCGTCTTTCCTGGGTTCCAGGCGGCGACGCTGGGTGTAGGCCGCCATCACGCAACCCCAGGGCTCCAGCGTGGAGGCCTCGGCATAGCCCATCGTGTCAGGCACGGGCAGCAGGCAGGCACCGTCGTCGGTGTCGAGCATCTCCGCGCCCATGAGGTGGTACTGGATCAGTCCGCCGGGAATGGTGTAGCCGTAGGCCGTGCTCTTGCCGTCCTGATAGATGTCGGGCTGCACGGCCAGACGCTGGCCGGCGTGATACCTGTCCGCGAGGTTCTCCCCGACCTCGATGACCGTGAGGCTGACCTCGTGACCCAGTCGGGTGGGCTCCGTGGACAGATCGCGGTTGTAGAGCTTCGGGTGGCTGCCTCCGGCGCGGAGGATCTTCACGTCGGAGAAGCAGAGCCCCACGCTGTCGATGCGAACCAGCATCTGGTCGGCATCCGGTGCGGGGACGGGCACCAGCTCGGGTTGATCGTCCTTGCCCATGTTCTCCTCGCCCGCGCCGTACACGTGCCAGGCCCAGCTCTCCTGCGGCCGGTCGAAATCGGCCGCGCGGTACCGGTCGTACGCTGATGTCATGGTTCCTCCGTGTTCGGGTGCCTCGAGCCCCGGACATCCACCGGGGCCGCTGAGGCGAGATGCGAGCTGGGTCCACCTTCTGCCCCGGGCGCCACGCCCGCGCTGACGCCCTCCCTGCTGTGCGGCCTCCGACCGTCCTCGGGTGCCTTGGAGCGCAGGGCCTTCAACGGTTCTCCTCGCTCGGGTCTCGTGCCGCCTCGGGTGAGCGCAGCACCGCCACCATAGTCGCAAAACGGGCATAAATCCACACGAACGAGCCAGAAAGTGCGCCCGACTCCTTGTGAATGTGCCCGAGTCTGTGGTTCACTGGGGTATCCGAAGTGACCGGAGTCACCGCCCGGTCCGGTAGAGGAGGAGAAGAGATGGCGACCACGACGGATGCCCCACGGACCGGGGCCCGCGTACGCGTCCAGCAGTTCGGGACGTTCCTGTCCAACATGGTGATGCCCAACATCGGCGCCTTCATCGCCTGGGGACTCATCACCGCGATGTTCATCGAGGTGGGCTGGCTCAACCTCGGCGGGAAGGGCAGCCTGGCCCCAGACGGCTGGGTGGCCCAGATCGGTGGTTGGGGTGAGTTCGAGGGCGGCGGCATCGTCGGTCCGATGATCACCTACCTGCTGCCGCTGCTCATCGGCTACACGGGCGGCAAGATGATCTACGACACCCGTGGCGGTGTCGTCGGTGCGATCGCGACCATGGGTGTCATCGCCGGCACCGAGGTCCCGATGTTCATGGGCGCCATGGTCATGGGCCCGCTCGGCGGCTGGACGATGAAGAAGATCGACGCGACCTGGGACGGCAAGATCAAGCCCGGGTTCGAGATGCTGGTCAACAACTTCGCCGCCGGCATCTGGGGCGGCATCCTGGCCACCTTCGGCTTCTTCGCGATGAGCCCGATCATGGACGGCATCGTCAATGTCGGCAGCCGAGGCATCCAGTTCCTCACCGACACCAACCTGCTGCCGTTCACCTCGCTCATCATCGAGCCGGCGAAGGTGCTGTTCCTCAACAACGCGATCAACCACGGGATCCTGACGCCACTGGGCGCGGCCGACGTGGAGAGCTCGGGCGAGTCCGTGCTGTTCCTGCTCGAGGCCAACCCTGCCGCGGGGCTCGGGCTGCTGCTCGCGTACATGATGGTCGGCAAGGGGCTCGCGAAGGCCTCGGCGCCCGGCGCGGTCATCATCCACTTCTTCGGCGGCATCCACGAGATCTACTTCCCGTACGTGCTGATGAAGCCCAAGCTGATCGTCGCGATGATCGCGGGCGGCTTCACGCAGATCCTCATCAACGTGCTCTTCGACGTCGGCTTGCGTGCACCAGCAGCACCAGGATCGGTGTTCGCGGTCTACATCCAGACCAACTCGACCGTCACCGACTACCTCGGCGTCACGCTCTCCATCATCGGTGGCGCGACGGCCAGCTTCCTGGTCGCGGCCCTGATGCTGCGCCTCGACAAGGCCGTGGAGCCCGAGGACCAGCTCGTCGGCGCGACGGCCCAGATGGAGTCCATGAAGGGCAAGTCGTCGGTGGCCAGCAGTGCCCTCGCCGGCACCTCAGCCACGACGACGAAGGAGATCCACTCCATCGTCTTCGCCTGCGACGCCGGCATGGGCTCGTCCGCGATGGGGGCATCGGTCCTCCGCAAGAAGATCGAGGCCGCCGGACACTCCGACGTGACGGTCGTCAACCGGGCGATCGCCAACCTCGCGGACGACGTCGACCTGGTGGTCACCCACCAGGACCTCACCGAACGCGCACGACAGCAGTCGCCGTCGGCGATCCACGTGTCGGTCGACAACTTCATGAGCAGCCCGAAGTACGACGAGATCGTCGAGCTGGTCGACCAGGCCAACGCGGACGAGTGAGGAGAGCGGACGTGAGCGACATCCTGTCGGAGCAGTCGATCGTCCTCGGGGGGCGCGCGTCCTCCCGCGACGAGGCGATCACCGAGGCCGGGAGGCTCCTGGTCGAGGTGGGGGCCGTCGACGAGGCCTACGTGGAGGCGATGCACGAGCGCGAGCAGTCCGTCTCGACGTTCATGGGCAACGGCCTGGCGATCCCGCACGGCACCAACGAGTCGAAGCCGTCGATCCGGCGAACTGCGATCTCGTTCGTGCGGTACGCCGAGCCGGTCGACTGGAACGGCCAGCCCGCCGAGTTCGTCGTCGGGATCGCCGGTACCGGCGACGAGCACCTGGCGGTGCTGTCCTCCCTGGCCGGGATCTTCACCGACGACGAGGCCATCGCCCGGCTCCGGGCGGCTGGCACGCCGGCGGAGGTCATCGCGGCGCTCGGTGAGGTGAGCGCCTGACCCCCGGGCGGTGACCGGACCCGGGGCTGGCGTTGCTCAGCCCCGGGCCCGCTGCCGGCAGAACTCCCGGAGCGGACCTTCGGGGACGACCTCGGCGAGCTCGCGGTACCGGGCGGCGGCCTCCTCCACCCGCCCGGTCCTGCGGGCCAGGTCCGCCAGTGCCAGCCCGGCGTCCCGGGCGGCGTACGCCGGCCCGTCGGCGACGAGGGCCTCGAGCCCCGCGACCACCGTCGCGGGGTCGCGGCCGTTCCGGAGGTGCCGGCGTCCGGCGACGACCAGGCGGGCCACCTCCACCGCCGGCGACGGCCAGGCTCGCTGCAACGCGTCGTAGAGGCCGGCCAGCCGGTCCCAGTCGGTCCGTTCGGCGCTCGGCGCCGCGGCATGCACCCCCGAGATCGCCGCCTCCAGGACGAAGCGGCCCGGCGGCACCGGCGCGAGGCGTGCCGCGCGAGCCGCGTCCTCCAGCCCGGCCGCCAGGAGCCGCGGGTGCCACGCGGTGCGGTCGGCGTCGTCGAGGGTGAGCGCCACGCCGTCGCGCACCCGTCCCGGCCGCCGGGCCAGAGCGAGCCGGCACACGGCCCGCAGGCCCAGCACCTCCGGGTCCGAGGGCTCCTCCGCCGTCAGCGCCTCGGCCAGCGAGAGGGCGTCGCGGGCGGGGTCGTCCGTCGCGTCACCGGGCGCCACTACCTCCCGCTGGCCGACCGTCAGCAGACCGGCCACGCAGGCCATCACGACCGGCAGGCGCTCCTGCCGCACCTCCCGTCGGGGGACCACGAACCCGGCGCCGCTTCCCGCGAGAGCGGCCTTGGCCCGGGTGAGGCGTGCCGCGGCCGTCGCCTCTGGGACCCCGAGGTGCCCGGCGATCTGCCGGGTCGAGAGGCCGCAGACCACCCGCATGGCGAGGACCAGCTGGGCACCGGGCGCGAGCGCCTCGTCACAGGCCACGAAGAGCAGCGCGAGCCGGTCGTCGAGGGCATCCCCGGGTAGGCGGTCGTGGTCCATGGCGGCGGAGGTCCGGTCCGGGTCGACCGCGAGGTCGGGGAGCAGCCGGTCGAAGCGTTGCTGGCGGCGACGGTCGTCGAGCCAGGCGTTGCGGCCCACGCGGACGCACCAGGCTGCCAGGTCGTCCACCGACCCGACGGGCTGGGCGGCCGCGCGGCCGAACGCCTCCGCGGCGTACTCCTCGCCGAGATCGAGGCTGCGCGTGGCGGCGGCCAGCGCCCGCACGACCTGGGGCCAGGCAGTGCGGAACGCCTCCGGATCGAGGGTCACTCGAAGGGGTGGACCTTGCGCATCTCGACGACGCCGCCGGTCGGCACCTGCACGGCCAGCTTCCGGGCGACGGCCTCGTCGCACTCCACCGCGTAGAAACCGGTGATCACCTCGCTGCTGTCGGCGAGCGACGCGTCGCTCCACACGTCCTCGGCGCCGTCCTTGCCGGGCCGCACGGTGCCGCCGTGCTTGTGGTTCTGCAGCGCGTAGCTGCTGACGATCTTGCCGCCGAGCTCCTCGACGGCCTGGGCGAAGCGCCCGTGTGCGGCCATCTCCGCATCCAGGTCGGGGCGGAAGTCGGCCGGCAGGTTCTCCGGCAGGTAGCGGTCCGAGTCCCAGTCGGGCTCGCGGATCAGGAACATCCAGGTTTCGGTCATGACGTCTCCTCTGCTCGTGCCGATTGTGTCGCTCTGACGGGTCCTTGACGATCGGCAGGGCACAAAATCGACACCCGCTCGTCGTCCCTGCGTGCACGGGCGGAACTGCGTGGCGTCCGTGCATCGAGCGCCCCGGTCGCTACGGTGTCGGTGCCGACCGTCCGGTCGGCCTACTGGAAGGGGCCAGGAATGGGTTACGGACTCGGAGTGTCGTTGCTGGCGATCGGGCTGATCCTCGCGCTCGCGGTACAGGACGCGATCGAGGCAGTCGACCTCACGCTGATCGGCTGGATCCTCGCGCTCGCGGGTGTCCTCGTCGTGGTGCTCACCGCCGTGCAGACCAACGCGCGGCGCAGCCACACCACCACCGCCACGACGACGCACGCCGACGGCACGCAGACCACGCAGGAGCGGACGACGGAGCGGCAGGACCCGCCTCCGGCGCCCTGACACCACGCTGCTGACGACCGGCGCTCCGCGATTGGGAGCGCCGGTCGTCGCGCTGATAATCTCCTCCGGATGCCGTGAAACGGCCGCGGACAGAGAGTGCCCCGAGGACGACAGACCCGGAGCGCCGCGCAACGAGAGCAACCGGAAGGAGCCCGCATGTCGATCGGTACCGACGCGGAGACCAAGAAGAAGATCATCGCCGAGTACGCCACGACCGAGGGCGACACCGGTTCGCCCGAGGTGCAGGTGGCCCTGCTGAGCCACCGGATCAGCCACCTCACCGAGCACCTCAAGCAGCACAAGCACGACCACCACAGCCGCCGCGGCCTGCTGCTGCTCGTGGGCCAGCGTCGGCGTCTGCTCAACTACCTGCGCGACACCGACATCGCGCGCTACCGCTCGCTGGTCGAGCGCCTCGGTCTGCGCCGCTGAGACGTTGTGGGAGGGTCCGCCATCGCGGGCCCTCCTCGCACATTTCGTCGGCGCATCCGGCGCCCGGGTAAGGGCGCGCTAGCCTGCAGGCAGCACCACAACTGAACACCACCAGAAATCCAGGAGCGATCCGCGAACGTCGGCCCGGTCCTCGGTAGTGGCCCTCAGGACCCACCCGCCTCGGCGGGGCGGCGCTGCGGGCCTCGATCGAAGACCGGCCACCCACCTCAGCGCGGGTCATTCGCGGGATCGCTCCGCGAACGAAAGTAGAGACCACTCTTCATGTCTGGCTCTGAACCCACGATCTCCGCTGTCGAGACCGTTCTCGACAACGGCAAGTTCGGCACCCGCACCGTCAAGTTCGAGACCGGCCTGCTGGCCCGTCAGGCCGCCGGTTCGGTGACCGCCTACCTCGACGACGAGACCATGCTGCTGTCGGCCACGACGGCCTCCAAGCAGCCCAAGGACCACTTCGACTTCTTCCCCCTCACGATCGACGTCGAGGAGCGGATGTACGCCGTCGGGCAGATCCCGGGCTCGTTCTTCCGCAGCGAGGGTCGTCCCGGCGAGGACGCCATCCTCACCTGCCGCCTCATCGACCGCCCCCTGCGCCCGACCTTCAAGAAGGGGCTGCGCAACGAGGTCCAGGTCGTCATCACCGTGATGGCGCTCGACCCGAACATGCCCTACGACGTGCTGGCGATCAACGCCGCGTCGATCTCCACCCAGCTCTCCGGCCTGCCGTTCTCCGGCCCCGTCGGCGGCGTCCGCGTGGCGCTGGTCGACGGCCAGTGGGTGGCCTTCCCGACCCACGCCCAGCTCGAGGACGCCGTCTTCGACATGGTCGTCGCCGGCCGGGTCACCGACAGCGGCGACGTCGCGATCATGATGGTCGAGGCCGAGGCCACCGAGCGCACGATCGAGCTGGTCCGCGGCGGCGCCCAGGCGCCGACCGAGGAGGTCGTCGCCAGCGGCCTCGACGCGGCCAAGCCCTTCATCAAGCAGCTCGTCGAGGCACAGGTCGAGCTGGCGAAGCAGTCGGCCAAGCCGGTGCAGGAGTTCCCGGTCTTCCTCGACTACGAGGACGACGCCTACGAGGCCGTCGAGGGTGCCGTGCGCGAGGCGACGGCCGAGGCCCTCACGATCGCCGGCAAGCAGGAGCGTGAGGAGCGCCTCGACGAGATCAAGGCGGGGCTGCTCGACCAGCTCGCCGAGCAGTTCGAGGGCCGCGAGAAGGAGATCGGGGCGGCGTTCCGGTCCCTCAACAAGCAGCTGGTCCGCGAGCGGGTGCTCCGCGACAAGGTCCGCATCGACGGGCGTGGCCTGGCCGACATCCGGCCGCTGCACGCCGAGGTCGGCGTGGTGCCCCGCGTCCACGGCTCCTCGCTCTTCGAGCGGGGCGAGACCCAGATCCTGGGTGTCACCACCCTCGACATGCTGAAGATGGAGCAGCAGCTCGACACGCTGTCGCCCGAGAAGCACCGCCGCTACATGCACAAGTACGTCTTCCCGCCGTTCTCCACCGGTGAGACCGGTCGGGTCGGCTCGCCGAAGCGTCGCGAGGTGGGTCACGGTGCCCTGGCCCGCCGGGCCCTGCTGCCGGTGCTGCCCTCCCGTGAGGAGTTCCCCTACGCCATCCGCCAGCTCTCCGAGGCGATGGGGTCCAACGGCTCCACCTCGATGGGCTCGGTCTGCGCCTCGACGCTGTCGCTGCTGCAGGCTGGTGTGCCGCTCAAGGCGCCGGTCGCCGGCATCGCCATGGGGCTCATCTCCGGTGAGGTCGACGGCGAGACGTCCTACGTCGCGCTGACCGACATCCTCGGCGCGGAGGACGCGTTCGGCGACATGGACTTCAAGGTCGCCGGCACCCGCGAGTTCGTCACCGCCCTCCAGCTCGACACCAAGCTGGACGGCATCCCCGCCGAGGTGCTCGCCGCCGCGCTGACCCAGGCACGCGACGCCCGGCTCGCGATCCTCGACGTCATGGCCGAGGCCATCGACGCGCCCGAGGAGATGTCGGTCCACGCGCCGCGGATCCTCACGATCACGGTGCCGGTCGACAAGATCGGCGAGGTCATCGGCCCCAAGGGCAAGGTGATCAACCAGATCCAGGACGACACCGGTGCGACCCTGTCCATCGAGGACGACGGCACGGTCTACATCGGTGCCACCAACGGCGAGGCCGCCGAGGCCGCCCGGGCGGCGGTCAACGCCATCGCCAACCCGACGATGCCGGAGGTCGGCGAGCGCTACCTCGGCACGGTCGTGAAGACCACCAACTTCGGTGCCTTCGTCTCGCTGCTGCCGGGCAAGGACGGGCTGCTGCACATCAGCAAGCTGCGCGCCCTCGCCGGCGGCAAGCGGGTCGACGCCGTCGAGGACGTCGTCGCGGTCGGACAGAAGGTCCAGGTCGAGATCGCCGAGATCGACGACCGCGGCAAGCTGTCGCTGGTCCCGGTCGTCGAGGAGAGCGGCGAGGAGTCGGACGAGTCCGAGTGACCTCGATGAGCAGCGCACGGACCACCGGCCGGGGGAACACCCCCGGCCGGTTGTCCGTTGACCAGCGGGTCGGCGCGACCCGCACGCTCGAGACGGTCCACGGGCCCGACGGGCAGGTCGCCTCGCGGGTCTGCCGCACGGTGCTCCCCGGCGGGCTGCGCGTCATCACCGAGCAGATGCCCGGCGTACGCTCCGCGAGCGTCGGGGTGTGGGTCGGCGTCGGCTCACGCGACGAGAGCCGCAGCCTCCACGGCTGCTCCCACTTCCTCGAGCACCTGCTCTTCAAGGGGACGGGGAGCCGGTCAGCCCTCGACATCTCGGTGGCCCTCGACGCGGTCGGCGGCGAGTTCAACGCCTTCACGACCAAGGAGTACACCTGCTTCCACGCACGGGTGCTCGACGACGACCTGCCGCTGGCGGTCGACGTCCTCGGCGACATGATCACCGACTCCCTGCTGCGCGAGTCCGACGTGGAGGCCGAGCGTGACGTCATCCTCGACGAGATCGCGATGCACGAGGACGACCCGGACGACGTCGTGCACAACCTCTTCTCGCGCCAGGCGTGGGGGGAGGGGCCGCTCGGCCGCCCGATCGCCGGCACGGCCGACTCGATCGCCTCACTGACACGCGCCCAGGTGGCGCGCTTCTTCCGGCGCCACTACCGGCCCGCCAACATGGTGGTCGCTGCTGCCGGCAACCTCGACCACGATGACGTGGTCCGTGACGTGCAGCGGGCCTTCGCCCGCAACGGCTTCCTCGACCGCGAGGAGCCGCCCGTGGTGCCGCAGTCCGGGGTCCGCGTCCGCCGGGTCCATGCCGGGAGCAGCACGGTCACGCGGCCCCTCGAGCAGGTCAACCTGGTGCTGGGCGTCAACGGCTTCACCCGTCACGACGACCGCCGCTACCCCTTGGGCGTGCTCAACGCGGCCCTCGGCGGCGGCACCTCCTCCCGGCTCTTCCAGGAGGTCCGTGAGCACCGCGGGCTCGCCTACAACGTCTTCAGCTTCGCCTCGCACCACCACGACGCCGGCCTCGTCGGTGTCTCCGTCGGTTGCCTGCCGCGGCGGGTCGACGACGTGCTCGCGACGGTGCGGGCCGAGCTCACGCGCGTGGCGGACGAGGGCATCACCGAGGAGGAGCTCGCGCGGGGGCAGGGGCAGCTGCGTGGCGGGCTGGTCCTGGGGATGGAGGACTCCGGCTCACGCATGTCCCGTCTGGGCAAGGCCGAGCTGATCTACGACGAGCTGCTGTCGCTCGACGAGGTGATCGGCCGGGTCGACGGCGTCACCCCCGAGGAGGTCCGGTCGGTCGCGGCGACGCTGTTCCGGCAACCCGAGATCCTCGCTGTGGTCGGCCCCACCCGCTGACCCGTCACTCGTGCTGGTTCCAACCGCGCCGAGCCGTCACTCGTGCTGGTTCCAACCGCGCCGAGCCGTCACTCGTGCTGGTTCGAACCGCGCCGAGCCGTCACTCGTGCTGGTTCGAACCGCGCCGAGCCGTCACTCGTGCCGGTTCGAACCGCGCCGAGCCGTCACTCCGACTGGATCCGGGCTCAGCCGTCACCTCTTGCCGATGATCCCCACGACCGGCGGGGCCTTCTGCTCGACCACCGACACCCGGAAGCCGGCGGCGGAGAGCGCCTCGGACGACTTGCGGACGATGTTGGGGACCAGCTCGGGCATCTTGGTCTCGTAGAAGAGGTAGACGCCCCCGCCCGGGAGCAGCCGCTCGTGGAGGAGGGCGACCTCGTCGGCGCAGTCGCGGACCCAGAAGAGGTTGACGTTGAAGGCGAACACCTTGGTCAGTCGCTTCACCGGCACCCGCAGGGTCGCCAGGTCGATCTGCCGGACCGTGATGCGGCCGGACTCGAGGTAGGAGGCGCAGCGCCGCTTGGTGCGGTCGACGCCGGACTCGGAGCGGTCGATGGCGAACAGCTTGCCCGTCTCGAGCCGCTGGCAGATCAGCTCCGCGGCGTAGCCTGGCCCGCACCCGATCTCCAGCACGTTGTCCTGGGGCTGGACGTCCATGAGGTCCACGGCCCACTTGATCCGGGCGGGGATCTGCTGCGTCGGCATGGGCCAAGACTGCCACTACCGGGGCTCCCCGTCAGTCACCCCTGCCGCGCAAGACCCCCGACGCTAGGTTGTGGGGCGTGACGACGCTGTGGAGGAGACGATGAAGGTCGGTGTGCTGGGAGCGCTCGGCAAGGTGGGCAGCGAGGTGTGCCGGGCCGTCGAGGAGGCGGCCGACACCGAGCTGGTGGCCAGGGTGGACGCCGGCGACCCGCTGGAGTCGCTGGTCGAGGCGGGCGCAGAGGCCGTCGTCGACTTCACCCACCCCCACGTGGTCATGGACAACCTCGAGTTCTGCGTCCGACACGGCATCCACGCGGTCGTCGGCACGACCGGCTTCGACGCCGACCGCCTCGAGACGCTCCGCGGCTGGCTGGCCGACTCCCCGGGCACCGGGGTGCTGATCGCGCCCAACTTCTCCATCGGGGCCGTGCTGATGATGCGGTTCGCCGCCGAGGCGGCTCGCTTCTTCGAGTCGGTGGAGGTGGTCGAGCTCCACCACCCCGACAAGGCCGATGCGCCGTCCGGCACCGCGCGGCGTACGGCGGAGCTGATCGCAGCCGCGCGACGCGACGCGGGCCTCGGGGCGGTGCCGGACGCCACCACCCAGTCGATGGACGGTGCTCGCGGTGCGGACGTCGACGGCATCCGGGTGCACGGCATGCGGATCAGAGGGCTGGTGGCCCACCAGGAGGTGGTGCTCGGCGGTCTGGGGGAGACGCTGACCATCCGCCACGACTCGCTGCACCGGGCGTCCTTCACCCCGGGAGTGCTCACCGCGCTGCGAGCCATCGCGGCCCGGCCGGGTCTGACCGTGGGGCTCGAGGAGCTCCTCGACCTCGGCTGACGGGTCAGAGCAGCCGCAGCAGCGCCGCGACCAGCGCGGCCCCGAACACGACGACGAGGAACGGCGCACGCACGAGCAGCAGCGCGAAGGCGACCGCCAGCGCCGCGAGCCGCGCGTCCACGGTCAGGGAGGGTCCGGAGGAGAACACCTGGACCGCCACCAGTCCCGCGAGCAGGGCGACCGGGAGCAGGTCCGCCACCCGCTCCGCGACGGGGTGCTCCAGCAGCCCGGCGGGGAACGAGAGCCCCGCCAGCTTCAGCAGGTAGCAGGCCAGCCCGGCACCGAGCACGGTCAGCCAGAGCGTCATCGCGCCGCCTCCGGGAACTCGGTGGGGTCAGGGCGCCGGGAGAGCAGCCCGACCAGCAGCGCGACACCACCCGCGGCCAGCACGGGTACGCCGGCAGCGGTGACCGGCACCAGGCCGAGCGCGACCGCGGCTGCCGCCACCGCGACCCACCGGTTGCGGCGGTCGGCCAGCCGCGGCCAGACCAGGGCGAGGAAGGCCGCGCCCACGGCGGCGTCGAGGCCGAAGGTGCGCGGGTCGCCGAGCGCCTCCCCGGCGACCGCCCCGACCAGGGTGAACAGGTTCCACAGGACGAAGACGGCGAGCCCGGTCGCCAGGAAACCGGTCCGGGCGAGCGGGCGGGTGTCGCGGTTGAGGGCCATGGCGGTGGACTCGTCGATGACCAGCTGGGCCGCACCCGCCCGGCGTACGCCGCGCCAGGCCAGCAGGGGGGCGAGCCGGATGCCGTAGAGGGTGTTGCGCGTGCCGAGGAGGAGCGCGGTGAGCCCGCTGGCGAGGGGCGAGCCGCCCGCCGCCAGGACGCCGACCAGGGCGAACTGGCTGGCGCCGGTGAACATGACCAGGGACAGCGCACAGGTCTGGGCGACAGAGAGGCCGGCGGCGACCGAGACCGCCCCGAACGAGGTGCCGTAGAGGCCGGTGGCCAGGCCGACCCCGAGCCCGTCGCGCACGACTGCCGAGCGTCGGGCGTCGGGCGCGCTGTCGTGCACCCGGCGAGGCTACAAGTGGGTGGTCAGCGCAAACGGCGGTGGGTGAAGTCGCGCGTCGCGAGGAAGGCGAGCAGCGCCCCGCCGGCGAGTCCGACCCCGATCCCGCCCAGTGGCAGGACCACGTAGCCCGCGAGCCAGAGGCCCGCTCCGAGCGAGAGTCCGACTGCCAGGACGACGATGATGATCTTGTAGAGCTGGGGCAGCGGTCCCATCACGCGCTCCCTCTCCTGCCGGTCTCGGTCGACGATGACATTCGGTCTCCCAGCATCCCTCACCCGTCGAGGATTTCAAGCACTTTCGGCGATCGTGGTGTGCAGGCGCACCTGCTTGACCGTCGTCGTGCCCGTCCCGTCGAGGTCGAGCTCACGGTGGGCGGTGTCCGGTGCCCAGCCCGCCGACTCGAGGAAACCGCGCAGGGCGTCGTCGGAGGCCATCAGCCAGGTCACGGAGCGGGTGAACCGGTCGGCCGCCATCGTGTCCACGGCCGCCTGCAGGAGGCGCGAGCCGTGCCCCTTGCCGCGTTCGCGCGGGTCGATCGTGAACTCCAGGAGCTCGGCGTCCGCCACCTGGTCGGTGTCGGGGTCGCCCGCAGGCGAGGTGATGGCGAACCCGACCACGCGGTTGCGCTCGAGGGCGACCAGCACCCGCACGCGGGCGTCGTCCGGACGGGTCAGCGTCCGCTGCCACGCGGCGGCGGCGACGTCCGGGTCGACCTGCAACGCCGCGTCGGGTACGACGCCGGCCAGGTCGTGCTGTCGCGCCGCCAGCTGCAGGGCAGCGATGGCAGGGGCGTCGTCCGACCATGCCACGCGGCAGGAGACGTCGGCACTCGGGGAGCTCATGCGCATCATCCTGACATCCATCGCGTCTGTTACACACATCAGCCTCGATTCTGCATCGTGTAACAAACCGTGGTATTCTGAGGGTGTGTACGGCAACGACTTCACCGCGCCCGACGGGTCAGGGGATGCCCGGCCCCCGCGGGCCGCCGACCCTGACGAACCCGCCTCGTTCTCGGCGGTGCTGGCCGACGACGGCCGGATCGAGCCGCGCGACGAGATGCCGGAGGGCTACCGCAAGACGCTGATCCGGCAGATCGCCCAGCACGCCCACTCCGAGATCATCGGGATGCAGCCCGAGGGCAACTGGATCAGCCGCGCCCCCAGCCTGCGACGCAAGGCCATCCTCATGGCCAAGGTGCAGGACGAAGCCGGTCACGGGCTCTACCTCTACGCCGCCGCGGAGACCCTCGGCGCCGACCGTGCCGACCTGCTCGACCAGCTCCACAGCGGTCGCCAGAAGTACTCCTCGATCTTCAACTACCCGACCCTGACCTGGGCCGACGTGGGCGCCATCGGGTGGTTGGTCGACGGCGCCGCCATCACCAACCAGGTCCCCTTGTGCCGCTGCTCCTACGGTCCCTACGCCCGCGCCATGGTGCGGGTGTGCAAGGAGGAGTCGTTCCACCAGCGCCAGGGTTTCGAGATCCTCCACACGCTCGCCCACGGCACCCCGGCCCAGAAGGCGATGGCCCAGGACGCCGTCGACCGCTACTGGTGGCCCTCGCTGATGATGTTCGGCCCGCCCGACGACGACTCGCCCAACACCGCGAAGTCGATGGCGTGGGGGATCAAGCGCTTCAGCAACGACGACCTGCGGCAGCGGTTCGTCGACATGACCGTGCCGCAGGCCGAGGCGCTGGGCCTGACGCTGCCCGACCCCGACCTGCGCTGGAACGAGGAGCGGGGTCACTACGACTTCGGGGAGATCGACTTCACCGAGCTGTTCGAGGTCATCAAGGGCAACGGCCCGTGCAACGCCGAGCGCATGGCGCACCGCGTCAGCGCCCACGAGAACGGCGCGTGGGTGCGCGAGGCAGCGTCGGCGTACGCCGCCAAGCAGGCCGCTCGCGAGGAAGGTGCCGCATGAGCGCGACCCGTGACTGGCCGCTGTGGGAGGTCTTCGTCCGCTCCCGGCGCGGCCTGTCCCACGTCCACGCAGGCTCGCTGCACGCCCCCGACGCCGAGATGGCGCTGCGCAACGCACGCGACCTCTACACGCGGCGACAGGAGGGTGTCTCGATCTGGGTGGTCAGGTCCTCCGACATCGAGGCCAGCACCCCGGACGAGCGCGACGCGTTCTTCGACCCCGCAGGCGACAAGATCTACCGCCACCCGACCTTCTACGACATCCCCGAGGGAGTGGAGCACCTGTGACCACCCCACGCGATGCCGTCGGGACGACGCCCTACGACTACGTCCTGGCGCTGGCTGACGACGCCTTGATCTCCGCTCAGCGACTGGGTTGGTGGATCAGCCGTGCCCCCCAGCTGGAGGAGGACGTGGCCATCGCCAACATCGGCCTCGACCAGCTGGGCCAGGCCAGGGCGCTGCTCGCCCGCGCCGGAGAGCTCGAGGGTGAGGGGCGCGACGAGGACGCCCTCGCCTACTTCCGCGACGAGCGCGACTTCCGCAACGGCCACCTCGTCGAGCGCGAGCAGACCGACTTCGGCGTCGCCATGGCGCGGATGCTGCTCTTCGCGGCGTGGCAGAGCGAGCTCTACGACGCCCTGCGCACGAGCAGCGACCCGACGGTCGCCGGCGTGGCGGGCAAGGCCGTCAAGGAGGTCGCCTACCACCTCGACCACGCCGCCCACTGGGTGGTGCGCCTCGGTGACGGGACCGAGGAGTCGCACGCCCGGATGCAGGCTGCGCTCGACGACGAGCTCCGCTACCTCGAGGAGCTCTTCGACACCTCCTGGCTCGACCCCGCCCTGGTCGAGGAGGGGGTCGCCACCGACCACGCCGCGCTGCGCGAGCCGGTCCTGGCGCGGATCGTCCCGGTCGTGGAGCAGGCCACGCTGGCCCTCCCCGAGGTGACCCCCGCCAGCGGCGGCGGCCGGCGCGGGATCCACACCGAGCAGATGGGCTACCTGCTGGCCGAGATGCAGCACCTCACCCGGTCCCACCCGGGGGCGACGTGGTGACCGCGACTCCGGTCCGCACCGAGGCCTGGCGGGTGGCCGCCCAGGTGCCCGACCCGGAGCTGCCGGTCGTGACCATCGAGGACCTCGGCATCCTGCGCGACGTCTCGGTCGACGACGAGAGGCGGGTCCACGTCGTGATCACCCCGACCTACTCCGGCTGCCCGGCGATGGAGACCATCCGCGACGACCTCGTCGCGCGGCTGAGCGACGCCGGCTACCGCCGCGTCGAGGTCGAGTTCGTCCTCTCGCCCGCCTGGACCACCGACTGGATCAGCGACGAGGGCCGTGCCCGGCTGGAGGCCTACGGCGTCGCGCCGCCCGCGGCCCGAGGTGACGGGCCGGTGCCGCTGACCCTGTCGGTCCGCTGCCCGCAGTGCGGCAGTCCCGACACGCGCGAGTCCAGCCGGTTCGGCTCCACCGCCTGCAAGGCGCTGTGGGTGTGCCGGGCCTGCGGCGAGCCGTTCGACCACTTCAAGCCCCTGTGAGCGAGCCGGGAGCCCGCAACGCCGCGGGCGGGTGCACGAGCACGGGGGAGCGGGCGACGGCGAGTGAACGGTCCAGTGCTGTGAGCGAGCCGGGAGCCCGCAATGCCACGGGCGGGTGCACGACCGACGCAAGGAAGCGGGCGACGGCGAGTGAACGGTCCAGTGCTGTGAGCGAGCCGGGAGCCCGCAACGCCACGGGCGGGTGCACGACCGACGCAAGGAAGCGGGCGACGGCGAGTGAACGGTCCAGTGCTGTGAGCGAGCCGGGAGCCCGCAACGCCACGGGCGGGTGCACGACCGACGCAAGGAAGCGGGCGACGGCGAGTGAACGGTCCAGTGCTGTGAGCGAGCCGGGAGCCCGCAACGCCACGGGCGGGTGCAGGACGACGCGGGAAAGCGGGAGACGGCGAGTGAAGGGATCGGTGCTGTGAGCGGCCATGCAGCGCTCCACGCCTTGCGCGTGGCGGCCATCGACGAGCTGACCGACGACGCGGTCGCGATCACGTTCGACGTCCCCGACGACTTGCGCGAGGACTACCGGTTCGTGCACGGCCAGCACCTCTCGGTGCGTGGCGCCGACGACGTACGCCGCAGCTTCTCGATCTGCACGCCGCCCTCGTCGGGCGTGCTGCGCATCGGGGTGAAGCGACTCCCGGGCGGAGCCTTCTCCGACGGGGTCGTGGGGTCGCTGCAGGTCGGTGACGAGCTCGAGGTGATGACACCCGCAGGCCGGTTCACGACCACCCTCGACCCGGAGGCGGCGAAGCAGTACGTCGCCGTCGCGGCCGGTTCGGGCATCACCCCGGTCCTCTCGATCGTGGCGGCGGTCCTCGAGGGCGAGCCGGGGTCGCGGGTCACGCTGGTCTATGCCAACCGCACCAGTCGCTCGGTGATGTTCCTCGACGAGGTGCACGACCTCAAGGACCGGTTCCCGGACCGGTTCCAGATCATCCACGTGCTCTCCCGCGAGCGGCAGGACGTCGAGCTCCTCTCCGGGCGCCTCGACGGCGACCGGCTCCTCGAGATCGTCAAGGCCTACGACCTCGCCGACGCCGACGACTGGTTCCTGTGCGGCCCCCAGCAGATGGTGGTCGCGCTGCGCGAGACGCTGACCGATCTCGGGGCGACCCGGATCCACACCGAGCTGTTCCACGCCGACCCGGTGCCGAGGGCGCCGGTCGCCTCGCTCGACGACGGCGCCGACGGGGCCGCGGAGGTCACGATCCGCCTCGACGGTCGTGCCAGCGACTTCCCGCTGCGGCCCGACGGTCCGCCGGTCCTCGAGGCCGCGCTCGAGGTGCGCTCGGACCTGCCCTTTGCCTGCAAGGGGGGCGTGTGCGGCACGTGCCGCGCCAAGCTGCTGAAGGGCACGGTCCAGATGGACGCCAACTACGCGCTGGAGCCCGACGAGGTGGAGCGCGGCTACGTCCTGACCTGCCAGTCCCACCCGACGGCGGCGCGGGTGGTCCTCGACTACGACGCCTGAGCAGCCGTCCTCGCGGGCCGGCGCGTGGTCACCGGTAGCGGTCGGGCAGCGGCTCGCCGATCTTGACCTGCGCCTTCGGCATCCGCATGAACTTCATCTGCATCGACCGGCTCAGGGCGTACCACGTCGTGCCCTTCGTGGGCTCGTCCGGGAACCGCGCCGCCAGCTCGCGGCGGAGCCGGAAGCGCAGGGTGATCAGGTCGATGATCACCAGGAAGAACATGCCCATGAGGATCAGGTTGCCGATGCCCGCCAGTCGGGTGCTCCCGGAGTAGCTGAGCACGAGGGTCACGATCATCACCGGCAGCACCAGCTCGATGAAGGAGAACCTGCTGTCGACGAAGTCGCGGATGAAGCGGCGCACCGGTCCCTTGTCGCGCGAGAGGAAGTAGCGCTCGTCACCCGTCCGCATCGCTTCACGGACCTTGCGGCTTGACTCGGCCCGCTGCTTGCGCTGCTGCTGGACCTGCTCGCGGCGGGTCCGCGGGGCCTTCGCCCGGGCGCGGGCGGCCGCCTCGGCCTCCTTGCGTGAGGGGGTGGGACGACCCTTGCCCTCCGGCTTGGGGGCCGGGGTGGCGGTGGTCGGGGACTCGGACTTGGTTCGGCGGAACACGAACGTGCTTTCGTCGACGGGACGGCGGACCTCCCAACCCTACCCGGGTCGGCGGGCAGCGCTCGCACGCCTTGGGGTTTGGTCCTAGGGTTGCCCCATGAGCCTCATGAAGCGCATCAGCCTGATCTTCCGGTCCAAGGCCAACCGGGCCCTCGACCGCGCCGAGGACCCCCGGGAGACGCTGGACTACAGCTACCAGCGCCAGCAGGACCTGCTGGTGAAGGTACGCCGCGGCGTGGCGGACGTCGCCACCAGCCGCAAGCGCGTGGAGCTGCAGGTCAACCAGCTGGAGCAGCAGCAGGCCAAGCTGCAGGCGCAGGCGGAGAAGGCGATCGGGGTCGGCCGCGAGGACCTGGCGCGCGAGGCGCTGACCCGCAAGTCAGGACTCACCTCCCAGATCAACGACCTGAAGACGCAGCACGCCCAGCTGCAGGGCGAGGAGGAGAAGCTGACGCTGGCCCAGCAGCGGCTCCAGGCCAAGGTCGAGGCGTTCCGGACCCGCAAGGAGACCATCAAGGCCACCTACACCGCGGCCGAGGCCCAGACCAAGATCAACGAGGCGATGTCGGGCATCGGTGAGGAGATGGGCGACGTGGGCCTCGCGATACAGCGTGCCGAGGACAAGACCGCCCAGATGCAGGCGCGGGCCGGCGCGATCGACGAGCTCCTGGCCTCCGGCGCCCTCGAGGACGTCAGCCAGATCGGGGGCGGCGACGACATCTCGCGTGAGCTCGACGCGATGAGCTCGGAGTCCGACGTCGAGGCGGAGCTGGCCCAGCTGAAGTCCAAGAGCCAGCCGCAGGCGATCGAGGGCACCGACATCCTGGCCGAGGAGCCGCAGAAGGAGTCGACCGAGGACGGCACTCCTTGATCATCCGGATCCTGGGCGAGGGGCAGTTCGACGTCCCGGAGGAGTCGATCGACTCGCTCAACGCCCTCGACGACGCCGTCGAGCAGGCGGTCGAGGCCGGCGACGACGAGGTGTTCGCCAAGGCCCTCGGGGCGCTCCTGGACCGGGTCCGCGACAGCGCCGTACCCCACGCGGAGGGGACGCTCGACACCTCCGACCTCATCCTGCCGCCGGCCGACGCCAGCCTGGAAGAGGTGCGTGACCTGCTCAGCGGCGACGGCCTGATCCCCGGCTGAGACCGTGGCCTCCTCGCGCTTCATCAAGGACACCGGCCTCACGGTCCGGATGACGACGGTGATGTTCCTGCTGGGTGCGCTGTTCGTCGCCCTCATCGTCGTGCTGATGTTCGCGGCGGCCAGCTCCGGCTACGAGGGGCTGGTCCCGATCATCGGGCTCGTGGGCATCGGCATCGCCGTCTACCAGTGGTGGAGCTCCGACAAGGTCGCCATGCGTGCGATGCGGGCCCGTGAGGTCTCGCCGGAGGAGGCGCCGGAGCTGCACGGCATGGTCGACCGGCTCTGCGCCCTGGCCGACATGCCCAAGCCGCGGGTCGGCATCGCCGACACCCCGATGCCCAACGCGTTCGCGACCGGCCGCAGCCCCGACCGCGCCGTGGTGGTGGTGACCACCGGCATCATGGGCAAGTTGTCCGCCGAGGAGCTCGAGGCCGTGCTGGCGCACGAGCTGTCCCACGTCGCCCACCGCGACGTGCTGGTGATGACCGTCGCCTCCTCGGCCGGGATCGTGGCGGGGATGCTCATGCACGGCGCCCGGTTCGGGGCCCTGGCGGGACGCCGCGACCGCAACGGGGCCGCCTTCTTCGTCATCGCGCTGGTCGTCAGCCTGGTCGTCTACGCCGTCAGCTTCTTCCTGACCCGGCTCCTCTCGCGCTACCGCGAGCTGTCCGCGGACCGGGCGGGCGCCTACCTGACCATGAAGCCGGCCGCCCTGGCGACCGCGCTGCAGAAGATCACCGGCGACATCGCGGCGATCCCGCAGCGCGACCTGCGCCAGAGCCAGTCGATGAACGCCTTCTTCATCGCTCCCGCGATCAGCGGCGCCACCCTCAAGACGCTCACCTCGACCCACCCGTCGCTGGAGCAGCGGCTCGAGCAGCTGGCCCGGATCCAGGCCGAGCTCGGCCGGCCGGGCGACTGATGGGTCTCTGGGAGGCGATCACCGGACGGCGGCGGGAGGTGCGCCCCGACCTCGACGCGCTCTTCGGCGTGCCCGGCGCGGCCATCACCCTGCAGACCGCCACCGGCTTCACGCCCACGGGGTCAGGGTCCGTCTGCTACCGCGCCGCGACGGGCACGGCGTTCGCGGAGATGCAGTCGGAGGTGATCCGGCTCATCGAGTCCGACCCCGATGCGCCCGAGGTGTCGGTGACCGCCGACTCCTACGGCTTCACGTGGCTGACCGTGACCGACGACCCGGACGACGTGGCCGGGCTCTGCACGGATCTCCACGCCGTCAACACCTCGCTGGAGGCGCAGGGCTTCGGGACGGGGCTGCTGTGCTCGCTGATCCCGTTTTCCGACCGGACCGGCCGCAGGCTCGGACTGGTCTACCTCTACAAGCAAGGGACGTTCTACCCCTTCGCCCCGACCGGCCCGCAGCAGCGCGACAACCTGCTCGAGATGCAGGTGCGCGACACGCTCTCCCCGGAGATCCCTGTCGAGAAGGACCTGAGCCGGTGGCTCGCGGTGTGGGATGCTCCGGGACTGTGACGTCCGCTGACGGAACCAGCGCCCTCCCCGACGACCCGGTCGTCGACGAGCGGCTGGCTGCCTTCGCGGGGCAGGTCAGCCACGACCTCAAGAACCCGCTCTCGGCGGTCCGGATGTGCCTGGAGCTGGCGCGCGAGGAGATCGGGGACGACGACTCGGAGCTGCTGACCCTGATCCGCCGCGCCGAGCGAGGGGTCACCCGGATGGACGTGATGATCAACGACCTGCTCACCTTCGCGCGGGTCGGAGCACCCGCAGAGCGGAGCGAGGTCGACCTGGCCGTGGTCGCCGCCGAGGCGATCGAGGAGCTGGGTGAGGCGGTCGCGCCGGGTCAGGTCCACGGCGCGGGCGAGCTGCCCACCGTCCGGGGCGACGCCGCGCGGCTCAAGGTCGTCCTCACGCACCTGGTGATGAACGCCGTCAACTTCTCCGCCTGGGACGCCGCGATCGACCTCGGAGCAGAGCGGACGCAGGACGGGTGGCGGGTGAGCGTGTCCGACCGGGGCCACGGCATACCGCCGGACCAGCGGGAGCACGTCTTCGAGCCGATGGTGCGGCTCGACACCTCCGTGCCCGGCAGCGGAGTCGGGCTGGCGACCTGTCGGCGGATCGTCGCGGGCCACGGCGGCCAGATGGGGATCGACGGCCGCATCGGCGGCGGCGCCGTGGTGTGGTTCGAGCTGCCCGACTGACTCAGTCGCGGTGGGAGCGCCCCGGGAGGTCCAGCATCCGCTGCAGCGCGACCTGGGCCCAGTGGGTGGTGTCGGGATCGACCTCGATCCGGTTGACCACCGTGCCGGATACCAGCGACTCCAGGGCCCAGACGAGGTGGGGCAGGTCGATCCGGTTCATGGTCGAGCAGTAGCAGACGTTGCGGTCCAGGAACGAGATCCGCTTGTCGGGGTGCTGTGCCGCGAGCCGCTTGACCAGGTTGAGCTCGGTGCCGATCGCCCAGCTGGAGCCGGCCGGCGCCGCCTCGATGGTCTTGATGATGAACTCGGTGGAGCCGATGAGGTCTGCCTTGAGCACCACGTCGTGGGTGCACTCGGGGTGCACCAGGATCTGGATGTCGGGATCCGCAGCGCGCAGCTCGTCGACGACGTCGGCGGAGAAGCGGCCGTGGACCGAGCAGTGGCCCCGCCACAGGATCATGCGCGCGTCACGCAGCTGCTCCGCGGTGAGACCGCCGCCCGACAGCAGCGGGTTCCACACCACGCAGTCCTCGAGGGACAGGCCCAGCTGCAGCACCGCGGTGTTGCGCCCGAGGTGCTGGTCGGGCAGGAACAGGACCTTGGCGTCCGGCTTCTGCTCGAAGGCCCACTCCAGCGCCGTCTCGGCGTTGCTCGAGGTGCAGACGGTGCCGCCGTGGCGGCCGACGAAGGACTTGATGTCGGCGCTGGAGTTCATGTAGGTCACCGGGACGACGGCGTCGGCCACACCCGCCTCGGCGAGGGAGTCCCAGGCGTCCTCGACCTGGGCAAGGCGCGCCATGTCGGCCATCGAGCAGCCGGCGGCGAGGTCGGGGAGCACCACCTGCTGGTGGGGTGCGGTGAGGATGTCGGCGGACTCGGCCATGAAGTGAACGCCGCAGAAGACGATGAACTCGGCCTCGGGCCGGGCGGCCGCGTCGCGGGCGAGCTTGAAGGAGTCACCGGTGACGTCGGCGAACTGGATGACCTCGTCGCGCTGGTAGTGGTGACCGAGCACGAACAGCCGGTCGCCCAGCTCTTCCTTGGCGGCGCGAGCGCGCTCCACCAGGCCGGGGTCGGACTGCGCCGGGAGGTCGCCCGGGCACTCCACGCCACGCTCGGTGTCCAGGTCGCGGCCGCGGCCCAGCGGGAGCAGGGGGAGGTCGACGGTGCTCATGCCCTTCATCCTAGGTGGGGCACGGGTGGCTGCCGACGTCCCCGCGGGTCACAGGAGGGTGGGGTGCGGGATGTAGGGCGTGGGCTCCTTCATCCTGCGCAGACCGAGGAAGCCGCTCGACCACACGTCCAGCCGCGCGGCCACCGCCAGCTCGACGGCCCACGCGTTGGCGGGGGAGACGTGAGCGATCCGCACGGGTGTGTCGGGGTCCGAGCCCGCCAGCGCCTCCCACGTCAGTGCAGCGGCGGCCTTGCGACCGGTCGCGGCCAGGACCACGGGTGACCCGGTCCGGTCGACGTAGGCGTAGCCGGAGCCCGACGCCCGATCGGTGACGAGCAGCCGGAGCTCCCGCATCAGCACGCCGTGGTCGGGCCCGTGAGCGGCCCCGCGGGTGCGCCGGTCCAGCGAGTCCAGCAGGTCCCGGTCGGCCTCGACGCCCTCGCGCACGTGGCGCACCTCCGGCAGCAGCGACCGCTCCACCCGACCGGTCAGCAGCAGGTGGGGGTGCAGCTCGAAGCCGGCCTGCACGTAGCGACGCAGCGCCTGCGGGTCTGCTGAGGCGTTGAGCATCCCGCGCAGGCAGCCACGCCCGTGGTGCAGCGCCGCCTCGAGCAGCACCCGACCGAGCCCGCGGCCCTGACTGGCCGGCCTGACGGCGTACGACGCCAGGATCCACATCAGCTCGCGCACCAGCGACGTCACGAAGCCCACGAGCTCGTCGTCGACCTCGGCGACCCAGCAGCCGTCCGGGTCGGTGTCGAGGAGGTGCTCGGTGCGGCCGCGCCAGCGGGCAGCCCGGTCCTCGGACCTCGGAGACGGCTCGGGCCAGCCGCGCTGGTGGGTCCGGAGGTCGAGCTCGTGGAACGCCGAGGAGCTGATCCGCTCGCACGCGGCGACGTCCTCGCGACGCATCGGCCGCACTCGTGCGTCGGACCTGCTCATCGGCTCGCGTGGGCGGCGTACCGCTCGAGGAGCTCGGGCCAGGCGGTGAACTGGTCCCGGACGTCGGCCGTCGCGGCGGTCCAGCCGGCGTGCTCGAGCCGCACCCGGGTGCCTCCGTCGTCCTCGTCGAAGGCGACGCGCAGGGTCGTGGCGTCGTCGGGGGAGTGGCCGAGCCAGAAGTCCTGGGCGTACGCCGCCCCCGGCTCCCAGGTCGTGACCCGGCCCCACACGTGCCGCTCGTCGTCATCGTGGAGGCTGGCGACCTCGCCGTCGGGGTCGATCTCGATCGAGGTGAAGGTGGCGGGGTCGGCGGTCAGGTTGGCGTCCCACCACTGGTCCATGTGCGCCGTGAAGGCGATGAAGGCTTCCCGGGGGGTCGCCGGGACCCGGGCCTCGGCGACGACGGGTTCCAGCGGGTCCATGCCGCCATCGTGCCGCAGTCGGCGAGGATGTCGGCATGCGCGTGCTGATCGCCCCCGACAAGTTCGCCGGGACCCTCACCGCGGTCGAGGCCGCAGAGGCCATCGCCTCGGGGTGGCGGCGCCATGCCCCCGACGACCAGCTCGACCTCGCTCCGATGTCGGACGGCGGTCCGGGCTTCGTCGACGTCATCCACGCCGCGCTCGGCGGCGAGGTGCTCGCCGCGACCGTCGAGGCGCCCCACGGCGAGCAGGTGCCCGCCTCGGTGCTCTTCGTCGAGGACGTGGCCTACGTGGAGTCGGCCCAGGCGTGCGGGTTGCACCTGATCACCGGGGGTGCCGAGTTCGGCAGCACCGTCGGGGTCGGCCAGCTGGTGATGGCTGCCGTGGAGAGCGGCGCGTCCCGCGTCGTGGTCGGGCTGGGCGGGTCGGGGACGAATGACGGGGGCGCCGGGATGCTGGCCGCGCTGGGAGCCACCAGCGACGGCATCCTCGACTCCGGGGCGATCGCCCTGGACACGATCCACGAGGTCGACCTCGCGCCCGCCCGGGAGGCGCTCGCCGGTGTCGAGCTGGTCGCGGCCACGGACGTCGACATCCCGTTGACCGGCATGTTCGGGGCGACCAAGACCTTTGGCCCGCAGAAGGGGATCGCCGAGGAGCGCATCGTCGAGGTCGACGGCTGGCTGGAGTCCTTCGCCGCGGCCGCCGGCCGGCGCCTGTCGCTCGAGAAGGGCGCGGGTGCGGCCGGTGGCATCGGCTACGCCCTGCTCCTCCTCGGCGCGGTGCGCGAACCCGGCATCGAGCTGGTCGCCGACGCCGTGCGGCTGGCGGAGCGGGCCGCCAAGGCAGACCTGGTGATCACCGGTGAGGGCGCCTTCGACTTCTCCAGCCGGTCGGGGAAGGTGCCCTACGGGGTCGCCGAGGTCGCCGGTACGGCGCTCCGACCGTGCGTCGCGCTCGCGGGGCAGGTCCTCGTGGGTTCACGGGAGATGCGTGCCCTGGGGGTCGAGTCGGCGTACTCGCTGGTGGAGGTGGTGGGGGAGGAGCGGGCCTTCGCCGACCCCATGGGATCCCTCGCCGACCTCGCCGAACGCGTGGCGCGCACCTGGTCCCACTAGGCGGGCCGCTGTCCGCGGACACCGGGGAATACCACCGCGTGTGAGAGACTTGGGACCGAGGACCAGCCCGCAACACCAGGGAGCCAGACACATGACCGAGCAGGTCGAGACCGAGCGCCGCACCGATCAGATCAACCTGAGCCCGGTGGCGGCGGCCAAGGTGAAGAGCCTTCTCGAGCAGGAGGGTCGCGACGACCTCCAGCTGCGGATCTCCGTGCAGCCGGGCGGATGCTCCGGGCTGCGCTACCAGCTCTTCTTCGACGAGCGCACCCTCGACGGCGACGTCACCACCGACTTCGACGGCGTCACCGTCGTCGTCGACCGGATGAGCGTCCCCTACCTCAACGGCGCGATGATCGACTTCGTCGACTCCATCGAGAAGCAGGGCTTCACGATCGACAACCCCAACGCGACCGGTTCCTGCGCCTGCGGCGACTCGTTCCACTAGTCGTCGCGTCGGAGCTGAGCTTGCGAAGCTCCGGTACGCGGCGAGGTTGAGCAAGGCCCGCGACCGAGGGACGAGGTCGCGATGGCCGCGTCGAAACCCCGCAAGCAGACAGACCAAAGCAAGCGAAGCCCCCACCGACGCGGTGGGGGCTTCGTCGTTGGTCGGGCTGGGCGGGACGCCTACGAGGTTTCGACACGCTCCGTCGCGGCTTCGTGCCTCAGCCGTGGTCGCTGCTCAACCACCGACGATCGCATCCGCTGGCGCGGCTGCGATCAGTCCAGGTGCAGGTGCAGCGCGTCGGCGAGCCGCGCCGTCGCCTCGTCGATGCTGACGTCGCGCTTGCGGACCTCGCGCGGGTAGTCGTCGAAGTGGATGCTCGGCGGGGCCTCGACGGCGCGCCGGGCGGCCTTCCGCAGCCGCATGTTCTCGCCGACCTGCACGCAGTCGGCGCGCATCTCCTGCGGCGTGGCGAAGTCGTCGTACGCCGGACGGCTGGTCGGGTTGTGCGGGCTCATGTGCGGGACGCTAGTGGCTACCGTGGGGTATCCCCAGCCGTACCCGGAGGTAGTGTTCCGTGTCGTGTCCCTGCTGATCTGCGGCTCCATCGCGACCGACCACCTGATGAGCTTCCCCGGAAAGTTCTCGGACTCGCTGGTGGTCGACCAGCTCGACAAGCTCTCCGTCTCCTTCCTCGTCGACGACCTCGACGTCCGTCGGGGTGGCTGCGCAGCCAACATCTGCTTCGGCCTCGGCAACCTGGGCCTGGCGCCGGTCCTCGTGGGTGCCGTCGGTGAGGACTTCGGGGACTACCGCGCCTGGCTCGAGCGCCACCACGTCGACTGCGGCTCCGTCCACGTCTCGGAGACCCGGCACACGGCGCGCTTCGTCTGCACCACGGACGACGCCGACGCGCAGATCGCGAGCTTCTACCCGGGGGCGATGAGCGAGGCACGCGAGATCGAGCTCAAGCCGATCGCCGACCGCGTGGGCGACCCCGACTACGTGCTGGTGGCGCCGGACGACCCGGAGGCGATGCTCCGCCACACCGACGAGTGCCGGCAGCGGGGCTACCGGTTCATCTCCGACCCGAGCCAGCAGCTGGCCTTCGGCGACGGCGACCTGATCCGGCCCCTGGTCGACGGCGCCGACCTGCTGATCTCCAACGAGTACGAGTCGTCGCTGATCCGGCAGAAGACCGGCTGGAGCCACGAGGAGGTCCTCTCGCGGGTGGGCACCTGGGTCGTCACCCTCGGCGCCACCGGGGTGCGCATCGAGCGCGCCGGCGAGGAGCCGATCGAGGTCGCGGCGGTGCCGGCCGAGCGCAAGGCGGAGCCCACCGGCGTCGGCGACGCCTTCCGGGCCGGTTTCTTGGCGGGGCTCACCTGGGAGCTGTCCCTGGAGCGCGCGGCGCAGCTCGGCTGCCTGCTGGCGGTCTACGTCGTCGAGCAGATCGGGACCCAGGAGTACACCCTGTCGCGGTCCGGCTTCCTCGCGCGCTGCGAGGCGGCGTACGGCCCGGAGGCGACGAAGGACATCGCCGAGCGCATCGAGACCTTCCGTCCCTGAGGCGTCAGGCGAGCCGCCGCACCACGAACCTCGGTACCCCGTCGTCGGCAGCATCCTCGCCGACCCACTCCTGCCGGCGCATCCGGCACCAGGCGGGTACGTCGTGACGGGCAGCCACGTCCTCGGTGACGACTCCCACCGTCTGCCCCACGTCGACGTCCTCGATCCGCCTGCCCAGCTCGATCACCGGCATCGGGCAGCGCTGGCCCCGGCAGTCCAGCTCCAGGTCGACGCTCACCGCCCCACCTCCGCCCGGAGGTCCGCGACGATCCCCGGCAGCACCGCGAGCAGGCGCTCCACGTCGGCCTCGGTGGTGTCGCGCGCGAGCGAGAGCCGGACGTTGCCGTGCGTGAGCACCCCCATCGCGGCGAGCACGGCCGAGGGCTCGAGCGAGGAGGCGGCACAGGCCGAGCCGCTGGCCACCCCGAAACCGCGCCGGTCCAGCGCGTGCACCAGCGCCTCACCGTCGACGTAGAGGCAGGAGAAGGTGACCAGGTGGGGGAGCCGGTCCACCGGGTCCCCCACCACCTCCACGTCGGGGATCGCTGCTGCCGCGGAGCGGATCCGGTCGACCAGGGCCCGCTGCCGCGACGCCACCGCCTCGCGCTCCGCGACGACGGCCTGCAGGGCCGCGGCGGCGGCCAGGGCCGCGGGCACGTTCTCGAAACCGGACGTCCGCTCGTCGACCCGGTCGTCACCCGGGAAGGGGTTGCGCCACCGGGCGCCCTTGCGGACCAGGAGCACACCGACACCCGCCGGCCCACCCCACTTGTGTGCGGACCCGGCGGCGGCGTCCCAGCCGGCAGGCAGTGTCAGACGGCCCATCGCGGCGCAGGCATCCGTGAAGAGGGGTACGCCGTCCGGCAGCTCGACCCGGTCGACCGGCTGCACCGTGCCCACCTCGTGGTTGGCGACCTGCAGCGCGACCACGGCGGTCTCGGGGTGGCTCGCCGCCGCGGCCAGCTCGGCCGCGTCGACCCGCCCCCACTCGTCCACCGAGACCTCGACCGGTTCACCACCCCAGGCGGCCGCGTGACGCACCGCCGCGTGCTCGACCGCGGGGTGGACGACGCGTGAGCCGCGCCGTGATCCGCGCAGCAGGCCGAGGAGGCCGCGGTGGACCGCCTCGGTGCCGGACGCGGTGAAGCTGACCTCGTCGGGTCGGACCTCCAGCGCCTCGGCGACGACGGCGCGCGCGTTGTCGAGGATCAGCCGGGCGCTGCGGCCGGGACGGTGAAGGCGGCGGGGGTCGGCGTACCCCTGCTCGAGAGCGGCGACGAGCGCCTCGCGTGCGGCCGGGTGGAGCGGCTCGGACGAGGCCGCGTCGAGCTCGACGCGGCCGGGGTCCTCGGACGCGGCCGGAGCGTTCGTCACCGGGCCAACGTACTCCGTGCCCCACCGCGTCCACGGTGGTCCCATCCGATAGTCTGACCGTCGTCCGTGTCTGCGTGAACGAAAGGCTCGTTCGTGGGTCAGCAACTCCAGCGGCGCCCGGCGGCGCTTCGTCGCGTTGCCGTGGTTTTCGGTCTCGGTGCACTCGTGTTCCTGGGCGGGTGCTCGGCCCAGACGCAGCAGGAGTGGCGCAACCTGGCGATGCCGGACCCGGCCACCGAGCAGGCCGACCACATCTTCTACCTCTGGCGCTACGCCTGGATCGCTGCGCTGGCGACCGGTGTCGTCGTGTGGGGCCTGATCGGCTGGGTCGTCGTGCGCTACCGACGCAAGCACGCCGACGAGGTCCCGGTGCAGACGCGCTACAACCTGCCGCTGGAGATCTTCTACACGGTGGCGCCGATCATCATGGTGATCGTGTTCTTCTACCACACGGTCAACGTGCAGAACGCCGTGCTGGACGACACCGAGCAGGACCACACGATCGAGGTCGTGGGGCAGCAGTGGAGCTGGACCTTCAACTACCGGCTCGACGGCAGCGAGGACGGCCCCGTCGTCTACACCGTGGGAGCGGGCGGCAACATCCCCACCCTCGTGCTGCCGGTCGGGGAGACCACCCAGTTCAACCTGCACTCGCCCGACGTCATCCACTCCTTCGGCGTCCCCGGCTTCCTGATGAAGATGGACGTCATCCCGGGCCGGGTCAACAGCTACGAGGTCACCCCCGACACCGAGGGCACCTTCCTCGGCAAGTGCTACGAGCTCTGCGGCACCTACCACTCGCGGATGCTCTTCGAGGTCGAGGTGGTGAGCCCCGAGGAGTTCGAGGAGCACCTGCAGGAGCTCGAGAACCAGGGCAACACGTCCGATGAGCCGCTGCTCGGTGGCGACTACGTCCGCGAGCAGGCCGGACTCGATGACGAGGAGGAGGCGGAGTGACCGCCACAGCAGCGCAGCCCACCACGCAGCAGCCCCGCAGGTCTCTCGGCCAGCAGCTCGCGCGGGTGATGACCACGACCGACCACAAGCTGATCGGCAAGCTCTACCTCGGCACCTCCTTCGCGTGGTTCCTCATCGGCGGTGTCATGGCGCTGCTGATCCGCGCAGAGCTCGCCAACCCCGGTCAGCAGGTCGTCAACGACGAGCTCTACAACCAGCTCTTCACCATGCACGGCACGATCATGCTGCTGCTGTTCGCGACCCCGCTCTTCTTCGGGTTCGCCAACGTGATCATGCCGCTGCAGATCGGCTCTCCCGACGTCGCGTTCCCGCGGCTCAACATGCTCAGCTACTGGCTGTTCCTGTTCGGCAGCCTGATCGCCGCCTCCGGCTTCCTGACCCCGACCGGCGCCGCGTCGTTCGGCTGGTTCGCCTACACGCCGCTGTCGGACGCCGTCCGGTCGCCCGGCGTGGGCGGTGACCTGTGGATCATGGGCCTGTGGCTGGCGGGACTCGGCACCATCCTCGGCGCGGTCAACTTCATCACGACCATCATCTGCATGCGCGCGCCCGGCATGACCATGTTCCGGATGCCGATCTTCGTGTGGAACACGCTCATCACCTCGATCCTGGTGCTGATCGCCTTCCCGATCCTGGCCGGCGCGCTGCTCTCGCTGGAGGCCGACCGACTGCTCGGGGCCCACGTGTTCGACCCGGCCCACGGCGGGCCGATCCTGTGGCAGCACCTGTTCTGGTTCTTCGGCCATCCCGAGGTCTACATCATCGCGTTGCCGTTCTTCGGCATCATCACCGAGATCCTGCCGGTCTTCAGCCGCAAGCCGATCTTCGGCTACGTCGGCCTCGTCGGCGCGACGCTCGGCATCGCGATCCTCTCGGCAGCGGTGTGGGCCCACCACATGTTCGTCACCGGCGCAGTGAACCTGCCGTTCTTCTCCGGCATGACGTTCCTCATCGCGGTGCCGACCGGCGTGAAGTTCTTCAACTGGATCGGCACGATGTGGGGCGGCTCGCTGTCCTTCGACACCCCGATGCTGTGGTCGATCGGCTTCCTCACGACCTTCCTGTTCGGTGGCCTCACCGGCATCATCCTGGCCAGCCCGCCGCTGGACTTCCACGTGTCCGACTCCTACTTCGTGGTGGCCCACTTCCACTACGTCGTGTTCGGCACCGTGGTGTTCGCGATGTTCGCCGGCTTCTACTTCTGGTGGCCCAAGATGACGGGGCGGATGCTCGACGAGCGGCTGGGCAAGGCCCACTTCTGGCTGCTCTTCGTGGGCTTCCACACCACGTTCCTCGTGCAGCACTGGCTGGGCGTCGAGGGCATGCCGCGCCGCTACGCCGACTACCTGCCCGAGGACGGTTTCACCTTCCTCAACCAGGTCTCGACCGTGGGCGCGTTCGTGCTGAGCCTGTCGATGATCCCGTTCTTCTACAACCTCTACGTCTCGGCGCGGGGTCCGCTGGTCGAGGCCGACGACCCCTGGGGTTGGGGCCGCTCGCTGGAGTGGGCCACGAGCAGCCCGCCGCCGCGCCACAACTTCGTGACCATCCCGCGGATCCGGTCGGAGTCGCCGGCTTTCGACCTGCACCACCCCGAGGTCGCGGCACTCGAGCTGGAGCAGAACGAGGCGGAGCGTGAGGGCAGGCCGGCCGACGCGCCGGACGTGGAGGGACGAGAGCAGATGCTGGGCAAGGACGAGGGGGAGACCCGATGAGGGCTGAGGCCTGGATCTTCGGCATGACCACGGTGTTCTTCGTGCTGGTCAGCCCGCTCTACTGGTTCATGAGCAACGACTGGACCGGAACCTCCGCGCTGGTCATGACCACGCTGCTGGCCGCCATGATCACCCTCTACCTCGGGTTCCACGCCGCACGCATGGATCCGCGGCCGGAGGACCGCAAGAACGCCGAGATCGCCGACGGTGCCGGTGAGCTCGGGTTCTTCCCGCCGTACTCGTGGTGGCCGCTGTGGTGCGCGCTCACCCTCGCGGTGATGGTCTACGGCGTCGCGATGGCGGCGTGGTGGCTGTTCATCATCGGAGGCGCGCTCGGCGCCGTCGCGCTGTCCGGCCTGATCTTCGAGTACTACCGCGGGGAGCACGCTCACTGAGCCCGACCGGTGAGCGGCGGTCGCGATTGCTCGTCCTCACCGGCCCGCCCTTACCCTGACGACGACCCCTGAACCCGTCGTACCGGGGAGTGCCCTCACATGCCACGCCGCAGCACGCTCGCCGCTGCCGTCCTGCTCCTCGCCAGCCCTGCCCTGGCCGGGTGCACGTCCGGATCCTCCGACGAACGACCGAGAGCCGACGAGCCCGGGGAGAAGGCTCCGGCCGCGGAGCCGGTGACCGTGACCACCAACGTCGGCAAGCGGGCCGTCGCGGTCGACACGATGCTGCGGGTGCGCGCCGAGCACGGCACTCTCCGCTCGGTGGACGTGCGCTCGGAGGCCGGCCGGCTGGCCGGTGACGTCGCGGCGGACGGCCGCAGCTGGCGTGCCACCGAGCGGCTCGAGCCCGGCACCCGCTACCGGGTGCGGTCCGTGGCCCAGCACGCCGACGGGCAGCGTGTCGTCCGCACCACCGCGTTCACGACCGAGGACCTGACCCTCGACGAGCAGACGTTCGCCGCGGTCGCGCCCCTGGACGGGGAGACGGTCGGGGTCGGCATGCCGGTGATCGTCACCTTCGACGTCCCCGTCACCGACCGTGCCTCCATGCAGCGCCACATGTCGGTCACCAGCACGCCGCGCCAGCCCGGCACCTGGCACTGGGTGGACGACCGCGAGGCGCACTGGCGGCCCCGCAGCTACTGGCGCCCCGGCACGGAGGTGAGCGTCGACCTGGCGATCAACAGCGTCGACGCCGGCAACGGCATCTACGGCCAGGAGGACCGGCACGTCGAGTTCGAGATCGGCGACGCGGTGGTGAGCAAGGTCGACGTGGCCGCCCACCGGATGCGGGTGTTCGTCAACGGCGAGCTGGCACGGACGATCCCGATCTCCGCCGGCAAGCCCGGGTGGGAGACGCGTTCGGGCACCAAGGTCATCATGGAGAAGTTCGAGCGCAAGCGGATGAACGCCGAGACGATCGGGGTCGACCGTGACGACCCGGAGCACTACGACCTGGCGAACGTGAAGTACGCCATGCGGGTGACACACTCCGGCGAGTTCCTCCACGCCGCCCCGTGGTCCGCCGGGGCCCAGGGGAGCGCCAACGTCTCCCACGGCTGCGTCGGCATGAGCGTGGCGGACGCGGCGTGGATCTTCGGGGTGAGCAAGCGCGGCGACGTCGTCGAGGTGACCGGGTCCGACCGGCGGATGACGCTCTACAACGGCTACGGCGACTGGAACGCCCCCTTCTCGGAGTACGCCGAGAAGTCGGCGCTCTGAGCTCGCCCTTTCACTACCATTCCGCTACACTTTCCCGCGAGGGGAGTACTTCCCACGACCTGCGCCGGTCAGTACGCCGTCCCGAGTGATGGCCCGGTGCGGGGGCCCACGGGCTGAAGGAGACCTCAGGTGACGATCCTGAGGAGAACTCTGTGCTCGAGTCCATCGCGTCGCCCCAGCTGTGGGCGGTGCTCGTGTCCGGTGTCGTGCTGCTGCTCGCGCTCGACTTCCTGCTCACCCGCCGACCGCACGAGGTGCGGATGCGCGAGGCGGTGGCCTGGTCGGCCTTCTACGTCGCGCTGCCACTGGCCTTCGGCGTCTACGTGTGGTCCGCCTGGGGAGCCCAGCGAGGGCTCGAGTACTACACGGGCTACCTCGTCGAGAAGTCGCTGTCGATCGACAACCTCTTCGTCTTCATCCTGATCCTGGGGGCCTTCGCGGTGCCCCGCGAGCTACAGCAACGGGTGCTGCTCTACGGCATCGTGGGCGCCCTGGTCCTGCGCACCATCTTCATCGTGCTCGGGGCGGCAGCGCTGGCCACCTTCACCTGGGTCTTCCTGGTCTTCGGACTGGTGCTCGCCCTGACGGGCGTGAAGCTGCTGCGTGACGCGCTGCGCGGCAAGGACCACGTCATCGACGTCAACTCGCTCCGGGCGGTGAGGCTGCTGAGGCGCTTCCGGCCCGTCACCTCCGACTACGTCGGCACCAGGCTGAGCGTCCAGCGGAACGGCGTCCGCATGTTGACCCCGTTGGCGCTGGTCATGGCGGCCATCCTGGCGACCGACATCGTGTTCGCCGTGGACTCCGTGCCGGCCGTCTACGGCATCACCGAGGACCCGTTCCTCGTGTTCGCGACCAACGCCTTCGCGCTGCTCGGCCTGCGAGCGCTCTACTTCGTCCTGGAGGGCGCGCTGTCGCGCCTGGTGCACCTGGGCTACGGCCTGGCAGCCATCCTGGTCTTCATCGGGATCAAGCTCGGGCTGCACTGGGCACACGGGGTGTGGACCTGGGTACCCGAGATCCCGACCCTCGTGTCGCTCCTGGTCGTCGTCGGTGTGCTGGCGGCCACCACGGTGTCGAGCATCCTGGTGGGGCGGCGAAGCGACGTGCTGGAGGAGCCTGTCGCACGCGACGAGGAGCCGGTGGGGGTCGGCCGCTGACGCCACAGCGCCCCGCCACCCGATGGGTGGCGGGGCGCTGTCGGTGCTGTCCAGCAGGTCTGCCGGTCAGTGCTTGCCGCGGAGGGCGTCCTCCTCGACCGTGTGGTGACCGTCGTACTGGTGGCCGTCGGCCGGGTGGTCGAGCCCGGCCTGCAGCTGGTTCTCGTGCTCGGCGTGGTGGTGACCCGCCTCCAGCTCCTCGGCAGTCGGCTTCTGCACGTTGTTGCCGTACCAGGCCCGCGAGAGCCGTGCCCGCAGCATCTTCAGCCGGTACCCCCGCTCGGCGACGCCGTAGGCGTCGTTGCGGTGGGGGATGGGCAGCATCTCGTCACGGTCCCGGGCGGTGAGCGCGTAGGTGCGCTCGTCGCTGATCGGGAGGTGACGCTCGGAGTAGCCACCCTGCGGGTCACGCATGATGATGCCGGTCTCGTAACCGTGCAGGAGCTTCTCGTTGTCGGCCCGCTGCAGCGAGATGCACCAGCGCCGCGTGATGATGAAGGCGATGACCGGCCCGAGGAAGACCGCCACCCGCATGAAGTAGGTGATCTGGTTGATGCTCAGGTCGAACGTGATCGCGATGATGTCGTTGCCACCGGCGGCCCACAGCAGCCCGTAGAACGTCATCAGCGCGACGAACACGGCCGTGCGGGTCGGGGCGTTGCGCGGACGCTGCAGCAGGTGGTGCTCGCGCTTGTCACCGGTGATGAACGCCTCGATGAACGGCAGCAGCAGCAGAACCGTGAAGGCCACACCCGGCAGCACGATGATCGGCAGGAAGACGTTCCACGACATCGTGAACGGCCCGAAGGTGCTCTCCCAGCCCGGCATGATCCGCAGCGCGCCGTCCGGCCAGCCCATGTACCAGTCGGGCTGGGAGCCCGCGGTGACCTTGGACGGGTCGTAGGGTCCGTACTTCCACACCGGGTTGAGCGCCAGCAGGCCGCCCATCAGCGCGGTGACGCCGAAGACGATGAAGAAGAAGCCGCCGGCCTTCGCCATGTAGACGGGGAGCAGGGGGTAGCCGACCACGTTCTGCTCGGTCCGGCCGGGGCCAGGCCACTGGGTGTGCTTGTGGTAGACGAGCAGCAGCATGTGGGCGGTGATCAGCGCCAGCAGGATGCCCGGCAGCAGCAGCACGTGGGCGATGTAGAGGCGCGAGATGATGTCGTCGCCGGGGAACTCGCCGCCGAACATGAAGAACGACATGTAGGTGCCGACCACCGGCATCGACTTCACGAAGCCGTCGGCAGCGCGGACGCCCGTGCCGGAGAGCAGGTCGTCGGGGAGCGAGTAGCCGGTGAAGCCCTCGAGGGTGCCGAGCAGCAGCAGCAGGCAGCCGACCACCCAGTTCAGCTCACGCGGCTTGCGGAACGCGCCCGTGAAGAAGACGCGCATCATGTGGATCATCATCGCCGCGATGAAGAGCATCGCGGCCCAGTGGTGCATCTGCCGCATCAGCAGGCCACCACGGACGTCGAACGAGAGCTCCAGCGTCGAGGCGTAGGCCTCGGACATGTGGAGGCCGCGGAACTGGTCGTAGCTCCCCATGTAGGTGACCTCGGCCATGCTCGGCTTGAACCACAACGTCAGGAACGTGCCGGTCAGGAGCAGGATGACGAAGCTCCACAGCGCGATCTCGCCGAGCATGAAGGACCAGTGGTCGGGGAAGACCTTGCGCAGGTTCTTCTTGGCCAGGCCGGCCAGGCCGAGCCGGTCGTCGGCCCAGGTGGCGGCGGCACCGACGGGGTTGCGCTTGCGGGCCGTGGCCGCGCTCTTGGCGTTGCTCGTCGCAACCTTGCTGGTGTCGATGCTCATCGCGAGTCACGCTCCCAGAAGCTCGGGCCAACCGGCTCGTCGAAATCACTCTGTGCCACGAGGTAGCCCTCTGAGTCTACGGCCAGGGGCAACTGCGGCAGCGCCCGAGCAGCCGGGCCGAAGACCACGCGAGCAGAGTCGGCGAGGTCGAAGGTCGACTGGTGGCAGGGACACAGCACGTGGTGGGTGGTCCGCTCGTAGAGCGAGATCGGGCAGCCGACGTGCGTGCAGATCTTGGAGTAGCAGACGATGCCGTCGACGTCCCAGTCCTCGCGGCCCTCGCCGGCGATGAGCTCGTCGGGCTCGATCCGGACCAGGATCACCGCACCCTTGGACTTGGCGACGTGGAGCTCCACGCCCTCGACGAGCGGCTCGCCCTCCTCGTCGGTCTCGAAGATCGCGGCCGGCTCGGCGTTGATGAGGTCGCCGATCTCGAGGTCGCCCGGACGGATCGGCGTACCGGTCACGTCGCGGACGACGCGCATGCCCGGCTCCCAGATCGTGCTGTAGAGGGAGTCACCGGGCAGGGGACCAAGGTCGCGCAGCAGCACGACGGGGACGGGCAGGGCCAGCAGGCCGAGTGCGCCGAGCAACGAGTTGCGCACCAGCGGCCGACGGCCGATACCGGAGTCCTCGAGCCCCTGGTTGAGGACGTCGAGGGTCGCCTGCCGGTCCTCCTCGCTGGAGGCGGCCGGGTGGCGCATCTCGACGATCTCGTGGTCGGACATCAGCTTGCGGGCCCACTGGATGATGCCGATGCCGATGAACAGCAGAGCGCCGGCGAGCGAGAGGCCCAGGAAGAGGTTGGAGGCACCGAACCCGAGGAAGGTGGTGGGGTTCTCGCCCCACTCCAGCGTGACGTAGGAGACCACGAAGAGGACCGCGCAGACGGCGGAGAGCCCGAAGAGGGTCGCCACCTGCAGCTCGGCGCGCCGCTCCGCGCGGGGGTCGACGTCGGTCGGGCGCCACTGGTGGGCCGGGAGCCCCGGGTCCGGGACCGGGTCGGCGCTCCGGGTCCGGGTTGGCAGGTTGGTGCCGTCGTCGGGGGTCATGCCTCCACCTTCTCGGTGCCGTCGGTGGTCTTGTTCTTGCTGGACCGGGTCGAGTGGGCGGCGATCCACACCGCGAACCCGACCAGGACGCCGATGCCGACGATCCAGGCGTACATGCCCTCGGCGACGGGTCCGAGACCGCCCATGCCGAAGCCGCCGTAGTCGGGGTTCTCGTCCAGGGACTGCAGGTAGGCGATGACGTCCCGCTTCGCCTCGGGCGTCAGGTTGCCGTTGGTGAAGTTCGGCATCGACTGCGGACCGGTCAGCATCGCCTCGTAGACGTACTTGGCGTCCACGCCGAGGATCTTGGGGGCGTAGCCGCCGCGCGGCATGGCGCCGCCCGACCCGGTGAAGTTGTGGCACGCCGTGCAGTTGGTGAGAAAGATCTGACCGCCGCGGACCACGGCGGCGGCGCGCTCCTCCTCGGAGAGGCCCTCGGTGCTGTAGTCGGACTCGTCGGGGATGGCGGGACCCGGGCCGAGTGAGGCGACGTACGCCGCCATCGCCTCGATCTCGTCCTGGTCGAACACGACCTTCTTGCGCGGTGCCTGCTGACCCGGCTGGGCCATCGGCATCCGCCCCGTGCCGACCTGGAAGTCGACCGCGGCGGCACCGACGCCGACCAGGGAGGGGCCGAGCTGGGTGTCGCCGTCAGCGGTGCGGACGCCCTCGCCGTTGAGCCCGTGGCAGGAGGAGCAGTTGACGAGGAACAGCTCGCGCCCCTCGGCGACGAGCTCCTCGTCGGAGGGCTGCTGCTGCGCCTGGGCGGGAGCGAAGGCGGTGTAGAGCCCGCCGGTCATCAGCAGCCCGAGCAGCAGCACGAACAGGCCGGCCAGCGGGCCGCGCCGGTGACGGGAGAGCCGGCCGGCGGATCGGTTCAGGAGGCGCACATCGGTTCCTTGCGGGTCGTCGCGGTCGGCTGGGTCACTTGATCAGGTAGATGGTCGCGAAGAGGCCGATCCACACGACGTCCACGAAGTGCCAGTAGTAGGACACGACGATGGCACTGACGGCCTGCTCGTGGGTGAACTTGCGGGCGATGTAGGTACGACCGAGGACGAAGAGGAAGGCGATCAGACCGCCGGTGACGTGGAGCCCGTGGAAACCGGTCGTCAGGTAGAACATCGTGCCGTAGGCGCTGTCCTGGATCGTGATGCCCTCCTGGATGAGGGTGGCGTACTCGATCACCTGGCCGGCGATGAAGACCGCGCCCATCACGTAGGTGAGGATGAACCACTCCCGCAGGCCCCAGCCGCCGACCTTGAGGATCGAGCCGGTGCGTCCGACCTGGCCACGCTCGGCGGCGAAGACGCCGAGCTGGCAGGTGAGCGACGACAGCACCAGGATCGTGGTGTTGACCGACGCGAATGGGACGTCGAGGAACTCGGTGTTCTGGGCCCAGAGCTCGGGGGACACCGAACGGATCGTGAAGTACGCCGCGAACAGCGCCGCGAAGAACATCAACTCGCTGGAGAGCCACACGATCGTGCCCACGCTGACCATGCTCGGCCGGTCGTGGTGCCCGTGCAGGCGGGAGGCCGGAATCGCAGTTGCTGTCGCCACGCGGCCATTATGGCGGGTGAGGGGCTGGGCGGCATCCCGACCCCCGGAGGAACCGACCTAGAGTTGTGGTCATGGCGGCGTCCGAGGTACTGAGCGGGGTGATCCTTCCCGAGTTCACGCTCGAGAGGGCCCTCACGGACTGGTCGCTCGCCCCGCTGCCGTTCATCCTCGTGGTGTGGGTCTCGGGGCTGTACCTGCTCGGTGTCCTCACCCTGCGCCGGCGTGGCGACCGCTGGCCCTGGGGGCGGACCCTCGCCCTCGCGGTCGGCATGGGGATCTTCGCCCTCGCGACCCTGTCCGGGCTGGCGGCGTACGACACGACGCTGCTGAGCGTCCACATGGTCCAGCACATGCTGCTCTCGATGCTGGTGCCGCTGGCGCTCGCGCTGGCCGCCCCGGTCACCCTGGCTCTGCGGACGTTGCCGCGACGACCACGGGCATGGCTGCTCGCCGTCCTGCACTCGCGGGTCGCCCGGGTGCTGTCCTTCCCGCCGCTGACCTTCGCCCTCTACGTCGTCTCGCCGTGGGCGCTCTACTTCACCGGGTGGTACCGCGCGTCGTTGGAGTCGGTCTACATCCACGAGATGATGCACGTCCACCTGGTGCTCGTCGGTGCGCTCTTCTTCTGGCCGCTGATGGGAGTCGACCCGGTCCCCGGGCGGGTGAGCCACCCGTTCCGCGTGCTGCTCGTGGTCATGACGCTGCCCTTCCACGCCTTCCTGGGCGTGACGATCATGGGGCAGACGACGCTGCTGGGGGGCGACTGGTACCCGTCGTTGAGCGAGGGGCCGATGGGCGCCTGGCTGCCCGACCCGTTCGCGGACCAGAACCTCGCCGGCGGCATCCTCTGGGGCACCGGCGACCTGATCGGCCTGATGTTCTTCGGCGTCCTGTTCGTGCAGTGGGTGCGTTCGTCGATGCGCGAGGCGGAGCGCGAGGACCGTCGGCTCGACCTGCTCGAGGCACGCTCCGCGAGGTCCGGACCCGGCCGGTAGCATGCGCAGCGTGACCGCCCAGAACGCTGCTCCGCTGAAGGTGCTCGTCTACTCCGACGACATCAACACCCGCCAGCAGGTGATCCTCGCGCTCGGCCGCCGGCCCCACCCCGACCTTCCCGAGGTGGAGTACGTCGAGGTGGCCACCGAGCCGGTGGTCATCCAGAACATGGACGCCGGCCACATCGACCTGGCGATCCTCGACGGGGAGGCCGTCCCCGCCGGCGGGATGGGCATCGCCAAGCAGCTGAAGGACGAGATCTACCAGTGCCCGCCGGTCCTGGTGCTCACCGGCCGCGCGCAGGACGCCTGGCTGGCCACGTGGTCGCGTGCGGAGGCCGCCGTACCCCACCCCCTCGACCCGGTCCAGCTGGGCGAGGCGGTCGTGCGGCTGCTGAGGTCGCGGGTCCCCGCGACCAGCTGACATGACGCACAGCTGGCCGGAGGTGCTCTCCGCGCTGGTGGCAGGCACCGACCTCGACGCTGGTCAGACCGCGTGGGCCATGGGGGAGATCGTCACCGGCGAGGCGACGCCTGCCCAGGTGGCCGGTTTCGCGGTCGCGCTACGCGCGAAGGGCGAGACCGCGCAGGAGGTCTCCGGGCTGATCGAGGCGATGTACGCCGCCGCGACGCCGATCGAAGTGGCGGGCCGCTGCCTGGACGTGGTCGGCACGGGGGGAGACCGGTCGATGTCGGTCAACATCTCCACGATGGCCGCCATCGTGGCCGCCGGCGCCGGCGCGCGGGTGGTCAAGCACGGCAACCGCTCGGCCTCGTCGAAGTCCGGGTCGGCCGACGTGCTCGAGGCCCTCGGAATCCGGCTCGACCTGCCGCCGGACCGGGTGGCGGCGCTGGCCTCCGAGGTGGGCATCACCTTCTGCTTCGCCGCCGCGTTCCACCCGGGCATGCGCCACACGGCCGTCCCGCGCCGCGAGCTGGGGATCGGGACCACGTTCAACTTCCTGGGCCCGCTGGCCAACCCGGCGAAGCCGGCCGCGCAGGCGATCGGGAGCGCCGACCCGCGGATGCTCCCCGTGATGGCCGGGGTGCTGGCGGCGCGCGGGGTCGACGCGCTGGTGTTCCGTGGTGACGACGGCCTCGACGAGCTGACGACCACCACGACGTCGACGGTGTGGCACGTCCACGGTGGTGAGGTCTCCACGACGACGATCGACCCCCGCGACCTGGGGCTGCCGCTCTCGACCGCCGAGGCGCTGCGGGGTGGCGACGTCACCCACAACGCCGACGTCGTACGCCGGGTGCTCGAGGGTCAGCCCGGGCCGGTGCGTGACGCGGTGCTGCTCAACGCCGGCGCCGCGCTCGCGGTCCACGACGACCCGGCCGTGGACCTGGTCGACTCCCTGCCCGCGGGGCTCGCGAAGGCGACCGAGGCCGTCGACTCCGGCGCCGCACGCGACACGCTCGACCGCTGGGTCAGCGCGTCCGCGGACTGATCACAGCTCGAGCACGTAGGACTCGCCCTCGCGGCGGAAACCGGTGTCGAGCCGGTCGTAGTAGGGCGAGACCATCCGGGGCGGCGTCACCACCCTGCGGAAGCCCCGTTCGCGCAGTCGGGGCGCCCGGCGCCACACGAACTCACCGGGGGAGAAGTCGCGGAACCGCGGCGTGACGTAGTCGAGCTGGACCCGTGCGACGTCGCCCTCACGCCGGATCAGGACGACGCCCACCGTCTCGTCGCCGCGCTCGACCTGGAAGGCCAGGTCGTCGGGCTGCGTCCCGTCGTACGCGGGGTGGAAGGTCCGGATGTCGTCGGCGTGCACCGACAGGAAGTGCTGGAAGTAGGCCTCCTGGGGCCCGACCTGCAGCACCGTGAAGGCGGTGTCGTCGTGCCGGTCGCTGAGCAGCTTCCGGATCATGAACAGGTTGATCGTCGTCGTCGCGAGGTTCATCCCCACCATGGGCCACACCTCGACCAGGGCGTTGAAGATCACCAGGCTGATCGAGGCCGCGAGGTTGAGAAGTCGGAAACGCAGGATCCTCGTCTGGAGCAGCGAGACGATCAGGAGCGCGCTACCGGCCCACCCGAAGAGGTCGAGCCAGTTGTCTGCCAGCCATGCCACGGCCGGAAGGGTACTCGGCGTCCCCGAGGTCGCGGCCGCGTGGGATGAGCCCCGAGGCCAGCAGCACGCCGGCGACCACATGGAGCGCCACGACGTGAGGGATCCCGGGCTCCACCCACGCGCCCGTCCCGGCGAGTGGGCTGTCGCGGAGCTCGGCGGTCAGGACACCGATCTGGCCGATGAGGGACGTCGCGATGACGACACCCGTGGCCGACCAGACAGGCCACCTCGCCTGCCGAGCGTGGGGCCAGCCCGCTCGTTGGATCGCAAACCCGCAGATCAGGAAGAAGCCCGCGACGAAGGGGTAGGCATACCGTCCCTGCCACACCAGGCCGAGCTGCGCGTACACCGCCACCGTCATGGCGATGGGTACGGCCGACCCCGCGGCGAGCACGAAGCCGAGTGCGATCCGTTCCCGCCACCTGGCCAACGCGACGGCGAGGACGACAAAGCACAACCAGGTGAGGAAGCCGATGGTGTAGACGGCGGGGTGGGCGGGTTCGTTGCGGGCAGGGAAGGCTGCCAGGGCCTGGAAGAACCAGAGCATCCACTGGCGCGGGACCCGGGGCCACGGCGAGTCCTCGAACACGATCTCGGAATCGATCTCGGTCGCCCCCGCAGAGCTGGTCCACCACGCGGCAGCGACGGTCGCAGCCGCCACCACCAGCGCCCCGGCCCACACACTGCGACTCCGCAACACACGGGACCACACCTCTCCTCGGAGGAGGATCGCGACGGTCGACACGATGAGCACGAGCCAGACCGGACCCATGCCGCGGACGAGGACCAGGGGCACGGCGCCGGTGACCGCGAGCATCACCAGGCCCGGTTCGGGCCCTCGGGCAGCGATGCCGAGCAATGAGGTCCACACGAGTAGGGCGGCTGCGAGCTCCAGCCCGTTGGGGGCTGCGACTGAGCAGGTGTAGGTGGCCATGGGGATGAGCACCAGCAGCCATCCCGCCATCACCCAGCTCGAGCGCGCCCAGCGCCGCAGGGCGAGCGTGGCAAGCCCGAGGAGGATCGCGCAGATGATGCTCGCGGCGGCACGCATCGCATAGAGAGCGGCAACGCCCTCGAAGGGCGCCGCTGCGGTGCCCACCACGGCGTAGTAGGCGGGGTTGTAGTGAGAGGCGGAGGTGGCAACGCTGACGAATCCCGATCGATCAGACGGGCGGCCCACACAGTTGTCGGAGTCCGTGTAGGGCAGCTTCTCGCAGATGGGTCGGGCGGCCTCCACCATGTCTTCGGGCACGTCCATGAAGGCACCCCACCCGCCCGGGGCACGCTCGTGGTCCCACCCCCAGTCGCCACCGGCGACCGCGGCGGCCTTGTAGGCGTGGTCGTGCTCGTCGAGGCCTCGGAAGGGGGGCACCACCAGCACCCAGGCGGCCTGGACGCACAGCAGCCCGGCGACGAAGACCAGTACTCGCCGTACCGGTAGGCGTGGGGTCAGGCGACCCGTCGGCGGAGGAGGTGTCACGAGCCCGCGACGTGGTCGTGCCCCCGTGGAACCCGACCAGGGCTGTACGGCAACGGTGCGCGCACCAGGGAGCTCGGCTCGCCGCTTCGCGTCTGTCGCCTGGGTCTCGCCGTGGATGTGCTCTCGGGTTGGGCCGGGTCGGTGCGGCACATCAGTGGGCCAGTCATCTCCGCTCGTTCCCGGAGGGGCGGTGCTCGACCTCGTACCGCAGCAACGCACCGTCACGCGCAAGCTCGGCGATCTCCGCCTCGAGGTGCTTGAGCCGCTGGTACAGGCCGACGGTGGTGAAGAGGAAGACCACGACCAGCGCATAGAGGACCAGGTCCGTACCGCGCCCCACCCCCACCAGGTTCGCGACCCAGGACACGAGGCCCGGGTCGAGGACAGCCACGATCCAGCAAACCGCGGCGGCCAGCCCGGCCAGCCGGGTGACAGCGAGACGACGGCCGGTGGGCCGTGCGCGCAACATCCAGGCGAGCGCGGCCAGGATGCTCGCGATGAGCAGGACCTTGACGATCATGATCGCTGCAAGCGGGCGGTGACGAGGTCATAGACGATGTTGAAGGCGTTGAGACTGCTCTGCCCCTTCCGCTGTGAGTAGGCGGTGTAGGCGATGGTGACGGAGTGCTCCGCCCACGACAATCGGTTGCGCCCGATGATGTGCTCGATCTCGGAGGCGTGTGCCATCCCCCGCTGCGTGAGGACCATGCTCTTGAGCGCTCGGCGGTTGAGCACCCGCAGACCGTTGTGGGTGTCGGTGAGCAACAGCCCGCTCGTCACCTGGCTCATCCTGAGAGCGGCCTTGAGAACCAACCATCGGAGGAATGACTGTCCGGGCACTCGCTCCGCCCCGCGGGTGCCGAGCACGACGTCCACGCCGGTGGTGCGGGCAGTGGAGAGCATGGCGGCTGCATCACGTGGATCGTGTTGGCCGTCGGCATCGAACGTGACGACGTGGGTGACGTCGGGCAGTCCGAGGGCGAACTCGAAACCTGTTCGCAGTGCCGCTCCCTGGCCGAGGTTGACCGGGTGTCGCAGCACGATGGCGCCTTCAGCCTTGGCCATGTGCGCGGACTCGTCCGAGCTGCCGTCATCCACGCAGATGACGAGGTCGAAGAGCTGACGCAGGCCAGAGACGACCTCACCCACCACGCCTGCCTCGTTGTAGGTGGGCACGACGACCGCGGCACGAACCATGGCTGCACCTCCTCATGGGTCAGCGTAGGTTCGCGCGAGCTCTGTGCGCAGGAGATCCGACGCAGTAGACGTCGATCGATCACTTCGGCTAGTCCGAGCGGACTAGGAGGCTCGTGCAATCGTCGAGAATCCACAAGTCCTGGGAGGCTGGCTCGACGCGCTCGTGCGAACGCCTTGACCGACATGCCGTGATATCCCGCGCATGTGCGCTGAGGCCATCACCATGGTGGGCATGACACGTGAGGAGCGCCTGATCGTCGACGTGGGGATGCATGACGGGACTGACACTGCGTTCTATCTGGCCAAGGGTTTCAACGTCGTCGCGATCGAGGCCAATCCTTCGTTGGTTCGCGCCGCTCAAGTCCGATTCCGTCCCTGGATCGAAGCCGGACGACTGACCGTGGTCGGCAAGGCGGTCGCGGATCGGTCGGGCACCATCGACCTCTATGTGAGCGACGAGGATCTGTGGGGGAGCACCACCCCAGACATGGCGCGTAGAGGCATAGCGACCGAGGCCTCGAGAACAACAGTGCCGTGCGACACACTCGACTCGATACTGGCGGACCATAGCCCGGTTCACTACCTCAAGGTGGACGTGGAGGGTGAGGACCCAGCCTGCATAGCGGCGATCGCGCGACTGGAATCGCCGCCGAAGTTCGTGTCATTCGAAGCGGATCTGACGGACTCGATCGAGGTGGCGCACCTGCTCGACCTGTTGGAGGGCTACGGGTACCGGCGATTCCAGCTCGTCAACCAAGCCACCCATGACCTGGTCCGGATGCCCGATCCGCCACTCGAAGGGGAGTTCGTCGATGTCAGCTTCGACAAGCACTCGTCCGGGCCATTCGGAGAGGAGCTACCCGGGAGGTGGGAGTCCCGAGAGGCGGTGGAGCAGCGATATCGAGAAGTCGTTCGCCGCCAGTCGGCGCGGATCGCCTACAGCGCGTCCGGGAAGGTGGGCGGCGTTCCCCTCGCTTGGGCGCACCGACCTCTCATGTGGACCTACAACCGACGCTCCGTCAGGCGACTGCGACACACCTGGGCGACGATGAGGGGCGTGGAGGTCGGTGGCTGGTTCGACATCCATGCGGGGCGTTGACCGACACGACGTCTGGCGCGCGTCACGGCGCGCGAAGCAACCCGGTGAATGCGTGTCGCACGAGGGGTAGTGGCGACTGCCCACCCCTGAGAGCCCGCGGGACCTGGGTCAGGGCGTGGGAACGGGACGTCACCCGCAACCTGGCGGCCCGTGACGCTCGTTTCCAACCGCGGCGCTCCAGCTCGGACCGCACGCCTTCGTAGAAGTCCCGTTCCTCGTCGAAGCGCTCACCCGAGATCGACTTGACCGCCGAGTCAGAAGCGTCGTGGCGTCGGTACTCGAAGACGACCACGTCGTCGAGCGCCAGAGTTGCTCCTGCCATGAGGAGGTCGGTGAGCAGAGCCAGGTCCTGGACCACGTGGAACCGCTTGAAGCCCTGTGCGGCGACCAGCTCGCGCCGCCAGACCAGGCTGGGGAAGTACGTCCAGTTCCCCCACATGAGGCTCGTCACAGCGGGCTCTCCGCTGAGGAGATGTCGGGTGGTCGGTGGTCGCAGAAGCGCCTTCACTCGATCGCCCATGGGTCTGACCCGCCGTCCGGAGCCGTCGATCACGGCGACGCCTGGCTGGATAATGTCGGGGCCGTCAGCCTCGATCAGCTCGTGCACCCGCGAGACGTAGTGGGGCAGCAGCCGATCGTCCGCGCCCATGATCACCACGTACTCACCGACCGCCAGTGACAATGCGCGGGTGTAGTTCGCGTTGGCGCCCAGGTTGATGGCGTTCTTGACGTAGTGAATCCGCTCATCCCCGAGTCCACGCACTCTGGCGCCTATGGAAGGGTCCGGGTAGTTGTCGTCCACCACCCGGAGCGTCCATCTGGGATCGGACTGACGACGCACCGATGCGATGGTCTCGAACAGGAGTGCAGGGTCTCCGTAGAACGGCAGGACGATGTCCAGGACCCGCGGCGACGCGCCCAACTCGCTAGTCCAGTCCCAAGGAGAACGCCGACTCGAGGTCGTGCCGCGAGTAGGTACGGAAGGCGATGTGAGTCTCCGTCGACGTCACGCCGGGCACCTTGTTCAGTCGGTCGGCGACGACCGCTGCCACGTCGTCGTGGTCGCGGACCCGGACGAGGGCGATCAGGTCGATCTGGCCGGTGACGCTGTAGACCTCGCTGACGCCATCGAGAGCGGCGATCTGCTCGGCGACCTCCGGGATCTGGGCCACGTCGGCCTTCACGAACACGATGGCGGTGATCATGGAGCGAGGTTAGCGGGCGGGCCGGTGCAGCAGAGGGAGGTGGCGGCGCTCGTCGAACGGAACGAGCGAGTCTCGCGTCGCGGGGGAGGCAGCGGCATCGTGCAGGTGACGCCCGGCCCCGGCCACCGGGGAGGACCACTCGCCCTGGACGTCGATCAGGCGCACCCCCGGCTGCTCGATCCACCGGAGGATCCGCTCGGACTCCTCGGCTGTCGCCGCGGGCACCGGCCCGGCGTGAGCCCGGGTGGTCTCGGCGCCGGCACGGAGGGCGTCCACATAGGTCCGCGCGTGAGCACCGGCCGGAATGACGCCGGCTGCTGCGAGCCGACCGTGTCGGACGACGTGCACGGCCCATCCGCCGGCCTGGGGGCCGCGGGCTCGATCCTCCTTGCACATCGCCACGATCTCCGGACAGCGCGTCAGGGCCCGGAGGCGTTGCGTGCGTGACGTCCCGCGGATGAAGGCAGCGAGCCGGTCCCTGTGGACGCCTGCTTCCTCGAACCGCTCCTCGGCAGCCAGGCCCGACATCCGGTGGTGGATGGTCTCCACGACCAGGTGGGGCTCGCGCAGGATGCTGTCGCGAAGCTGGCGCACCACCCCCGCGTAGGTCAGCGCGTCCACGCTGCCGTCGCACGGTGAGAGGCAGCGTCCCATCTGCGCGAGCACGCAGGGGGTGCGTCGTGCTGAGCGGCCCAACCGGTCGGAGCACTGCCGGACCGGGAAGGTGTCGTGGAGCGCGGCCAGGCACTTCTCGGCCGAACGCTTCGAGGAGAAGGGCCCGATGTAGTCGGCGTCGTCGTCCAGGACCCGTCTGACGAGGGACAGCCGCGGCCAGGGCTCACGCGTGAGCTTGATGAAGTGCACCTTCTCGGGGAAGCGTGAGCGCCGGTTGTAGCGGGGCTTGTGCTCGGCGATCAGTCGCAGCTCCCGGACCTCGGCCTCGAGCGCTGTTGCGCACTCGATCCCGACGACCTCGGTCGCGAGCCCGACCATCTCGCCCATCCGGCTCCGTGTCTCCGAGGCTGTGAAGTAGGAGCGAACCCGGGTGCGCAGATCCCGTGAGGTGCCGACGTAGAGCACGCGTTGCTGGTCGTCCCGGAAGAGATAGACACCCGGGGCGTGGGGAAGACCTTCGGCCAGGTGGCGCTTCCGCCGTTGGGCCGTGGACACCCTGCCGGAGAAGGACTGCAGCTCCTCCAGGGTGTGGACACCGAGCCCGCCCAGCCGTTCGAGCATGCCGTGCAGGACGTCGACCGTGGCGCGTGCGTCCGCGAGCGCCCGGTGGTTGGGTGTCGTAGCGGCGTTGAACACCTTGGCCAGGGTGGCCAGCTTGCAGTTGGGGGCGTCGTCCCGCGTGATGACGCGTCTGGCGAGCTTGGCCGTGTCGACGACCTCGAAGGCGGGCCACGCGCGTCCTTGGCGCTCGGCGAAGTGACGCAGGAAGCCGACGTCGAAGGGTGCGTTGTGGGCAACCAGCACACATCCCTCGGCGAACTCGAGGAAGGCGGGCAGGACGGAGTCGATCGACGGCGCGTCGACCACCATCGAGTTGGTGATGCCGGTCAGCACGGCGATGAAGGCGGGGATGTCGGACCCGGGGTTGACGAGGGTCTGGAACTCGCCCAAGACCCGACCGGCTCGCACCTTCACGGCCCCGACCTCCGTGATCATGGAGCCTGCCGCAGCCGATCCTCCTGTCGTCTCCAGGTCGACGACGCAGAACGTCACGTCGCGCAGCGGTCTGCCCAGCTCGTCGAAGCCCCGTTGCGCTTCCCACCGTGACCGCGCCACCGTCGTCGTGCTCACGTCGAGGACGCTAGGCGCCGCCACCGACAGGGACCGGGAGGACGCGCGGCCTAGAGTGACCGGCGTGAGCATCCGGCTTCCTGGCCCGACCGAGCGGTGGCGCTGTTCCGGTTGCGGCAACCTGACCCGCTTCGACGTGAGCCGCTTGCGGCGTACCACGGAGTTCTGGCACTTCGACCTGGCCGGTGAGCACGTCGTCGAGCAGACCGAGGTGCGCGACGAGCGCGTCGAGTCCGTGACCTGCCGCTGGTGCGGGCGCAGCGACGTGATCGAGTCGGTCGCCCGCAAGGACGCCGCGGACGAGGGCGACGGCGACTGACGACACGCCGAGGACGTCACTCCGGACCGGAACTGTCAGGGGTCGTCGTCACCGTCGGTCTCATGACGACACGAATCGACTGCGACACCTGCGTGGTGCGTGGCCTGGCGTGCCACGACTGCGTGGTGACCGTGCTGCTCGGACCACCCCCCGAGCTCACGCTCGACGACGACGCGGAGCGAGCGCTCGGCGTGCTGGCCGAGGGCGGCCTCGTACCGCCGTTGCGGCTCGTCACACCGGTGGAGGGGCCGGAGATCGAGTCGGCGTGACGGTCGTGGTCTCGACAGGCTCGACCGGAGTGGGCGGGGTGGGTCTCGACAGGCTCGACCAGCGTGGAGCGGGGCGTGTCAGCCGTGTGAATCGTGGGGCTCGTGTGGCCTGTGCGACAGCGTGCTCCGCAACACGCCACGACTTTTGGTGGGGACTTGGCCGAACCTCCGGACCTTGACTAGGGTGCTCGCTGGTGTCCGTGACCGTGGATCAGACCGGATCCGCGCGGGCACCGCGCCGAGTCCAGGCCACGGGGGAGTGGCCGTACGGAGCCGGGGACCCACCACCTCTGGGGTGAATCGCCTGCGAGGCGGGCCGCGCGCAGCGGTCCGAGGAGCAGGGGTAGGGCACGTCGTGCCCGAACCCGTCAGCTCACCCGGTAGGCGTACGACGACGCAAGGGAGAACGCCCGCTCGTGTTCAACGGTCGGAAGCGACTCATCAGTGCCGTGCTCGGCATCTCGTTCGCCGCTGCTGTGGGCCTCGTCCCGGGCGCCGCACAGGCCGAGCCCGAGATCGAGGACGTCAAGGAGCGGGTCGACCGCCTCTACCACGAGGCCGAGGCTGCCCAGGAGCGTTACCACGACATCAAGCTGGAGCTCGACGAGCTCGAGCGCGACCTCACGTCCCTCGAGGCCGACCAGAAGCGCCAGGACCGGGCGCTGGAGGCGGCGCGCACGGAGGTGCGCGACTCGGTCATCCGCCAGTACCAGGGCGAGAGCATGTCGGCCGTGAGCGAGGTCTTCGTCAGCGAGGACCCCGGTGCCTTCCTCGACCAGCTCTCGACGATGACCTCCTACAGCGACCTCCAGTCGCAGCTGTTCTCCGCCTACGCACGCGAGGCCAAGGCACTCCACCTGCGTGAGGGCGCCACCCGCGGCCGGCTCGACGAGATCGCCGCCGCCGAGAAGAAGCTCGCGGCCGAGAAGAAGACCGTCGACGAGAAGCTCGCCGAGGCCAAGGAGGTGCTCAGCCGGCTCGAGGCCGAGGAGCGCGAGCGGCTGACGACGTCGCGCAGCCAGACCCGGGTCCCGGACGTCCCGGTCTCCGGCCGCGCCGGTGTCGCGGTCAACTACGCGCTCGCGCAGGTGGGCGATGCTTATGTCTACGGGGCGGCCGGTCCGGACGCCTACGACTGCTCCGGCCTGACCATGCGAGCCTGGGGAGCCGCCGGAGTCAGCCTGCCGCACTCCTCGAGCGCCCAGTACAGCTCCGGCCCGCGCGTCGCGGCCAGCGCCCTGCAGCCGGGCGACCTGGTCTTCTACTACAACCCGATCAGCCACGTCGGCATCTACATCGGCAACGGCCAGATCGTCCACGCCGCGAACCCCTCGACCGGCGTGGAGACCGCTGGCCTGCACTCGATGCCCTACACGGGTGCGGTCCGCCCTGGCTGACGCCCCGACGCACGAGGCCGGTCACTCACGCAGGTGGGTGGTCGGCCTCTCGTCGTTCCTGGCCCTGATCGTGGCCGGCACGCTGTGGGTGCTCCTGAGCGACGAGGAGTACGTCGCCCCACCCCCCGGCCCCGCAGCCAGCGACATCCGGCCGGCGGAGGCAGCCGCGCTCCTGAAGAGGTTGACCGACGCCGTGCGGGGCGGAGACGCATCAGCCGCGCGGGAGCTCGCCGCCGGAGGTGACGAGGAGACGGGTGCGGCGCTGGCGACCCTGGTGCGGACGGCCCGAGGGATCCCGGTCGACGATGTCGACCTGCGCTACGTCGACGAGCTCGGTGGTGCGGACGAGGAGGGGGAGTGGCGAGCGGTCGCGAGTGTCACCTGGCGCTTCCGCGGCTTCGACGTCGAGAGGTCGACCAGCGAGGTCGAGATCGGGTTCGCCCCCCGCGGCGGCGATGTCGTGATCACGGACGTCGGGGGGCCCGCGGGCCGGCTGCCGATCTGGATGGCGCCGGAGGTCTCTGTCCGCCGGACGGGTGCGGCCCTGACGCTCGCCACCTCGGACGTCGCTCGGTACCACCGCATGACCCGCCGCGCCGTGGTCGTCGTGCGGCGCGTCGTCCCGGGCTGGCGGTCGGGGCTCGTCGTCGAGGTACCTGACTCGGCAGCGGGACTCGACCGTGCCCTCGCGGCCGAACCGGGGACCTTCGCGAACGTCGCCGGAGTCACGGCGTCGCCGGACGGGGACACGGACAGGGGGAGGTCCGCCCATGTCTTCCTCAACCCCGACCGGATGGAGACCCTGGAGCCGCTGGGAGCCCAGGTGGTCGTCAGCCACGAGGCGGCCCACGTCGCCCTGGGGGCCACGGAGTCGAGGTTGCCAGTGTGGCTCGCGGAGGGCATGGCCGACTACGTCGCCCTGCGAGACGTCCCGTTGCCGGTCACGACGACGGCGGCGCAGGTCATCCGACAGGTCCGGGAGGAGGGGCCCCCGCGGACGTTGCCGGGCGACGCGGAGTTCGACGACGCCTCCCAGCACTTCGGCGCGGCCTACGAGGCCGCGTGGCTCGCCTGCCGGCTCCTCGCGGACCGGGTCGGTGAACGCGCGCTGCTGCGGTTCTACCGTCGCGCTGACGGCGTGCGGGACTTCCCCGGGCTCTTCGCCGAGACCTTCGGGCTGTCGCTCCGCGCCTTCACGCGGGAGTGGCGGCAGTCGCTGTCAGACTTGGCGGCGTGAGACCTCCCGACCGGGCAGCCGCGGCGGGGGTGGCCGTCCTGGGCGGCGTGACCTTCGTGGTGCTGGCGTGGTGGCTCGTGCCGTGGGACCCGGTGCCGGGCGGCCCTGTCGAGCCCGTGGCGGCGTCCGAGGTCTTCACGGCTGCCGAGATCGCTCGCGCCGAGCACTTCTCCTTCTGGGCCCGCGTCTGGGGGTGGAGCTCGCTGGCCCTGTCGCTCGCCGTGGTGTGCTGGCTGGGTTTCACGACGGCCGGACAGCGCCTGGTCCAGCGGCTTCCCGGGCCATGGTGGGCGCAGGTGGCCCTGGCCGTCGTCGTCGTGGAGCTGGTGCGCAGGCTGGCGAGCCTTCCGCTGTCCGCAGCTGGGCACCGGAACCGGGTCGACGCGGGCCTCTCCACGCAGCCGTGGGTGGGCTGGCTACGCGACGTCGCGGTGTCGGAGGGCATCGAGACGCTGGTGACGGCAACCGCTCTCGTCGTCGTCGTGGCGCTGGCGCGTCGATGGCGACGGATCTGGCCGGCGCTCGCGGCGGCGTTCCTCGGGGGCTTGGTGATGCTGGGGTCGTTCGTCTACCCCGTGGTCGTCGAGCCGCTGTTCAACGACTTCGCGTCGCTGCCGGCGGGGGAGCTGCGCACTGAGGTGCTGGAGCTCGCCGAACGCATGGAGGTGGAGCTGGACGACGTGCTCGTGGCGGACGCTTCGCGACGTACGACGACGCTGAACGCCTATGTCTCGGGCTACGGGTCGACACGTCGCGTCGTCGTCTACGACACGTTGCTGGACGGCGCGGAGCAGGACCAGGTCCTGGTGGTGACGGCTCACGAGCTCGCGCACGCGGCGAAGCGCGACGTGCTGGTGGGCACCGTTCTGGGCGTCGCCGGGACGGTGTCGGCGGTCGGACTGCTGATCCTGGTGCTGCAGATCCGATCTCGGGGGAGTGGTGCGGTGACCGACCCGAGATCGGTCCCCACCGTGCTGGCGTTGCTGGCGCTCTTCACCCTCGCCGCTGCTCCTGTGGAGAACACCATCAGTCGCAAGGTCGAGCTCCGCGCCGACGTGGAGTCCCTGGCGGTGACCGACGATCCCCATGCGTTCGTCGGGCTGCAGCGGACGTTCACGTTGCGCTCACTGTCGGATCCGACCCCGCCAGCCCTGTCACAGATCTGGTTCGGGTCGCATCCCACGGTGTTGCAGCGTCTCGGGCTGATCGACTATCCGTTGCAGGACGCCGACGCCTGAGCCTCGCGATCGATCTCCTCGCAGGTGGTGCCGAACATGTTCTTCGTGACGTCGCCCATCGAGAAGATCACGACCACCAGGACCACTGCGATCCCGGTGATGAGCAGCGCGTACTCGACCGACGAGGCACCCCGCTCCGGGGTAGTTCTCCGGGTAGCCATACCCGCTCCCTTCAAGCGACGGAGTGGGTGGCCGCGGGTTGCGACCACCCACTCCGACCGGTGACTCAGTTACCGCACGAAGAGGCAGAGATGCTGCCCTTGCCCTGGACCTCGGTGCAGGTGTCCTTGAAGGCCTCCTTGATGACGGGGCCGAGCGCGAACACCACGACCACGATCAGGGCGGCGATGCCGGCGATGAGCAGGCCGTACTCCACGGCCGAGGCGCCACGCTCGTCGGCCTTGGCGCGGCGGGCGGCAATCAGGTTCTCGAGGAAGGTGATCATCTTGGGGGGCTCCTTGCGGGTTTCGAATCTTTCGGGGGCAAGTGGAGGCCCAAGCGACCTCCAACACGAGAATCGTCTCGCAGGTGGCGGTGATGTATCACCCGGAGTTCGGACCGAGTGCGATAGTCCATTCGGACTACGGGAGACGACTAGGTCGCGGAGCGCGGATCGATGCTGGACAGCAGACCGATGCGCATCGCGGTCACCAGCGCCTGGGCACGGTTGGCGGCCCCCAGCTTCTGGTAGATCCGAGCCACGTGCGACTTCACCGTCGACTCCGACAGGTGGAGCTTCGGGGCGATCTCGCCGGCACTGAGCCCGTCGGCGAGCAGCACCAGCACCTCGTGCTCACGGTCGGACAAGCGGGAGCTCTCACCCGACATGCGCCGTGTCATCGCCTGGGCGAGCCCAGCGCACAGGAACGAGCGCGGTGAGACGGCGGCGTGGCGCGCTGCCTTGACCACCTCCCCCGACGGGGCGTCCTTGCCGACGAACGCCGAGGCCCCGGCTTCCATCGCGGCGAAGATCTGGTCGTCTCCGGAGTGCATGGTCAGGACCACGACGCCGATGTCACGGGACTTTGCCCGGACGCGCCGCACGACGTCGAGGCCGGTTCCGTCGGGCAGCTGCAGGTCGGTCACCACGACGTCGGGTGCCATCTGGTCAAACATGGCCAGCGCCTCGGTGACAGTCCGGGCCGCGCCGAGCACGGTCATGTCGGGCTGTGCGGAGAACGCACCGGAGAGCCCGTCGCGGATCAGCTCGTGGTCGTCGACGAGGAGGACGCTGGTGCTGCTGCTCACAGGGACACCTTGTCAGGTAGGGGGTCTGGAACACGGGAGGCGCTCTGGTGTCGCGACGGCACGCGCACGGTGACGACGGTTCCACGGCGCTCCGCGGACTCGATGGAGAAGTCGGCGTCGATGAGCTCGGCGCGCTCCTGCATGATGGCGACGCCGTAGGAGTCCTCGCGGGGCTGCCCGAGACCGTTGCCGTCGTCGCGGACGGTGATCTCGGCCAAGGGTGCAGCGACCTTGCACGTGACATCGATGAGGCTGGCGCTGGCGTGGCGCACGGCGTTGGTCATCGCCTCCTGCGCGATGCGGAGCAGCTCGCCTTCGACCTCGGGCCTGAGGCGGGTCGTGGTCTCGTCCACGGTCACCCGGATCGGCACCCCCGAGCTCTCGCTGAGGTGTCGTGCCAGCCCGCTCACTGCGGCGCCCAGGCTCTCCGCCGACTCGGCGTCGGTCCGGAGTGTCTGCACAGCCATACGGACCTGGGCGACCACGTCGGTGATGCGCTCGCGCAGCCGGCGCAGTGACTCCGCCTGCCCCGGGGTGGTGGGCGTGATGCCAAGGGCGTCGACAAGGTAGCCGAGGGATGCGATGTCCTGCGCGACGCCGTCGTGGAGGTCACGCGCCAGCCGGCGGCGTTCGTCTGCGGTGGCCGCATCGCGCAGGCGGGCGAACATCAAGGCGGTGTCCAGCTGGACGGTCCGGGGACGCAACGACCGCGCCAGTGCCGTCAGGTGTGCCTCGGTCCCGAGACCGGACACGTCCCTGCCGACGGCGAGCATGCCGGTCACCACCGCGACGATGCCCATCTCGGTGGGCAGGGGGAGGGCGAACCGTTCCTCGTCGATGATCGGACGACCCGTGCTCCACGCCCGGTGGGCCATCGGTTCGAGCAGGGACTGGTCGACCGCGCTCGAGATGGCACCGGTCACGAGCGGGGTCAGCTCGTCTCCTCTCGGGACGAAGACCGCGACGGCCTCGACCGGGAGGGAGTTGCGTACGGCGACGGCGATGCGGCTTCCGAGCGTCACCGGCTCCAGCCCCGATCGCAGGTCGCCCGACAGGTCCAGCAGGCCGCGCAGGTGAACCTGAGCCTCTCGGTAGGGGGCGAGCGGATCGTCCGGCTTCTCCAGCACCGCCCGCTGGACGTAGGCGGCGATCAGGCCGAGCCCGAGGCCGGTGAGGATCCAGGTGAGGATGCTCGAGGCCTCGTCGACCTGGAAGGTCCCGTAGCGGGTCATGATGAGCGCGACGACCACGACGAGCTCGGCCGCCAGAGCCTGAACCACCCCGCGAACGCCGCGCAACAGACCACCGGTGAAGGGCGGGATGGCCATGGCCAGGAGCAACGACAGGTCGGCATCCAGGCTTCGCGCCGCCACGGCGGACACGAGGACCGGCTCCAGCGGCGACTTCGAGAGCCAGGTGTACCCGCGCCATTCCGCAGCGATGGAGACGCTCCAGACCAGTCCCAGGACCGTCAGCGCGGCTGCGGACGTGCCGTCGCCCAGGCTGGCGGCAGAGATGCCGAGGACGAGCAGCGCCCAGATCCGTGCCCCCACCGCCAGGCGGTAGTAGGCCGGCGCCAGCGCTGCCCTCTGGGTCACGAGAAGGAGCCCATGATGCTGATGACCGCCGGGCCCATGACCGCGACGAAGAGACACGGGAGGATGGTGAAGATCAGCGGGATCGTGATCTTCACCGGCACCTGCTGCGCCTTCTCCTCGGCCCGCTGACGCCGCTTCACCCTGATCTCGCTCGACTGGACGCGCAGCACCTGGGCGATCGGGATGCCGAAGGCGTCAGCCTGCACCATGGCGCTCACGAAGGTCCGTACCTCCGGGACCGTGGTGCGCTCCGACAAGGCCCGCAGGGACTCCGACCGCGAGGCGCCGATCTGCATCTCCCGGAGCACCCGGGCGAACTCGTCCGACAATGGTCCCTCGGTGTTGGTGGCCACCTGCTGGACGGCCGCATCGAAGCCCAGACCGCTCTCGACGCTGATGGTCATCAGGTCGATGGCATCCGGGAGGTCGCGTTGCATGCGGCCGGACCGGTCATAACCCTTCTGGTAGAGGTAGAGATTGGGGGCGAAGAAACCTGCGAAGAGGCCACCGGCGACGAAGACGATCTGAGTGGTGGCTTCGAAGCCGAGCAGTGCCGAGAAGGCAAAGCCTCCGATGGCCCCTGCCACGGCCCCGATCACCTTGCCGCCGATGACGCGCTCGACGGTCCACCCGGCCGGGTTGCCCGCGGTGTCGAGCTTCATGCGGATCCGCTCACCGGCGTCGGCTCCGACCAGCCTGCGCCCGATCTTGAAGGCCCGCCCCTGCATCGGCGCCAGCACCCGCTCGGCGAAGGGACGGTCGAGCTCCGCCGTGAGTTCGGACGGAGCGGTGGACATCGCCTCGATGACCGCGAGCGAGCGGTGCATGCCCTGGGCCTGGGGCTTCCCGACGGCCATGGCCAGCAGGGCGATGGCAGCGAACACCAGGAGGACGCCCATGATGAAGAGCAGTGCCATCTCAGACCTCCACCTTGACCAGCCGGCTCATCCAGAAGACGCCGACGCCCAGCAGCATGGCCGCGCCGCCGAGCATCATCCACCCGAGCGGCTCGGTGAACATCGGCATCACGTAGTCACGCTTGGAGAACAGCAGGTAGACCAGGAAGGCCGGCGGCAGGCCGCCGAGCACCCAGGCCGAGAGCTTGCCCTCGGCTGCCAGGGCGGCGACCTGGCGGCGCATGTACTCCCGCTCCCGGATGGTGCCAGCCACCGTGTCGAGCAGCTCGGCCAGGTTGCCACCGACCTGCCGCTGGATCCGGATCGCCATGACGACCCAGCTGAAGTCCTTGCTCTGGAACCGCTCGGCCACACCATCCAGGGCATCGTCGAGGGTGATGCCGAGTCGCGTCTCCACCAACACCCGCTTGAACTCGCTGGCGACCGGGTCCTGGCCGTCGCGGACGACGGTGTCGATGGACTGCGCCAGTGACAGCCCGGCAGCCAGGGAGCCCGAGATCAGCTGCAACGTGTCGGGCAGCAGCTTCTCGAACGCCTTGCGCCGGCGGTTGCGTCGGAAGCCCAGGTACATCCACGGTCCGAAGGCGCCCAACGCGAGGAAGACGAGTCCCAGGATGAGGCTGCCGCCACCCAGCAGCATGCCCACGAGGCCCGAGACCAGGAAGATGCCGACGTGGAGCAGCAGCCACTCCGCCGGCTTGAAGGGGTTGCCGGCACCCTCGAGCCGATCCGAGATGCGGGACTCGAGGGACTTGTTCGCCCGGAGCACCTTCTCGGCGGTCTCCGTGGCCTGTGCCAGCGCCTGGTCAGAGGCCTCCGACTCCCCGTCCGCACCAACTCGTGTGACGCGACGGGTGTACTGGGTCGCGAGCTCTTCGCCCACGAGCTGCCGCTGGGGGCGCGGGGCGAGCAGCAGCAGCGTGACCAGGAGACCGCCCCCGAGAGCACCCAGTCCTGCGTACAACCAGGTGCTGTCGAGAGTCAGTGGGTCGTCCGCGGCGATGGCCGGCGCGCCGGGTGCGGCTGTGGACGCGCCGATCGAGGTGAACGCCGAAGCCGTGACGTCGCCCTGGTCCGAGCCCAAGGTGACGGAGACGGTGCCCTCGGCTGCCGTGACGCCCTCGGGGATCTCCGCGGTGACCAGGACCTGGCGCGCCAGGACGTCGGCCTCGGCACTGAACGCCTGTCCGAGGGCGTCGGCGTCCGCGCTGATGACGGTGCCGGCGCCGGCGGTGGCGATCGCCTCCAGGGCGCGCTCGGCGCGTCCCCGCTGCTCGAGCGAGACCACGTTGACGAGGGTCTCCGAGACCCCGATGGCCGCCGTCGTGTCCTCCAGGGGCGTCTCGCTGGTGTCGGTACCGTCCGAGAGCACGAGCAGCTGTCGCAGGCCCTCCGAGCCGGTCAGCTCGAGACCAGCCTGGATGCCGTCGTAGAGCCGGGTCTGGGCACTGAGCGAGAGGTCGTCGACGACCGCCAGGGCTTGCTCGCGGTCGAGGCTGGGGGCGAGCGCCGACGAGACGTCGTTGTCGAAGGTGACGATGCCGACGTAGACGTCGTCGGGCACCGACTCCAGGAAGATCCGCGCCGCTGCCTGGGCGGCCTCGATCCGGTCGCCGCGCATGGAGTTGCTGGTGTCCATGACCAGCACCGCGGTCCGTCGCACCGAGGTGGTGGAGTCCGCGGGGGCCGCTTCGGCGGGGGCGCTGGTGCCGTCGATCGTCACCGCCACGCTGTCGAAGTCGATGGCGGCGTTGGGCGGGACGTCGACGAGGATCTGCAGCCCGTCGTCGGTGGGCTCCACGTAGGAGACGCTGCCGTCCACGGCGTACGCCGGGGAGCCGGTGAGGACCAACCCACCGGCCAGCAGCGAGCCCAGCAGCGAGCCCAGCAGTCGTCGTGCCATCAGAACCTGCCGGTGGCGAAGATGCGGGGGTCGACCTCCACGTTGGCGTACTTCATCTTCTCCAGGAACTTCGGCCGCAGACCGGTCGACTTGAGGCCACCGAGCGCACGGCCATCGGCGTCGAAGCCGGCCGCGTGGTCGTAGACGAAGACGTCCTGCAGGGTGATGACGTCACCCTCCATGCGCTCCACCTCGGTGAGGTGGGTGATCTTGCGGGAGCCGTCCTTGAAGCGGGTCTGGTGGACGATGAGGTCGACGGCCGAGGCGACCTGCTCGCGGATCGCCCGCACCGGCAGGTCCATGCCCGCCATCAGCACCATGGTCTCCATGCGGGAGAGGGTGTCGCGAGGGCCGTTGGAGTGCAGGGTGCAGATCGACCCGTCGTGACCGGTGTTCATGGCCTGCAGCATGTCGAGCGCGGAGGCGTCGCGGACCTCACCGACGATGATCCGGTCGGGCCGCATGCGGAGGCTGTTCTTGACGAGGTCACGGATGGTGACCTCGCCCTTGCCCTCGATGTTGGCCGGCCGTGACTCGAGCCGCACGACGTGCTCCTGCTTGAGCTGGAGCTCGGCCGCGTCCTCGATCGTCACGATGCGCTCGTCGGCCGGGATCATCGACGACAGCACGTTCAGCGTGGTCGTCTTGCCGGCGCCGGTGCTGCCCGAGACGATGATGTTGAGCCGACCGCGGACGCAGGCTTCGAGGAAGGCGGCGGTCTGGTCGCTGAGCGAGCCGAACTTGATGAGGTCCTCGGCCATGAGCGGGTCGGCCGAGAACTTCCGGATGGTCAGCGACGAGCCGTCGACCGCCAGGGGCGGGATGACCGCGTTGACACGGCTGCCGTCGGGGAGGCGGGCGTCCACCATGGGGCTGGACTCGTCGACACGGCGACCGATGCGGGACACGATCTTGTCGATCACGCGGCGCAGGTGCTTCTCGTCGCTGAAGTGGGCGTTGACCTGGGTCAGCCGGCCCTTGCGCTCGACCCAGATCGAGTCGTAGCCGTTGACCATGACCTCGGAGACGTCGTTGTCGCGCAGGAACGGCTCGATGGGGCCGTAGCCCATGATGTCGTCGCTGATCTCCTGCGTGACCTGCATCCGGTCGCTGTTGGACAGCGGCCGCTCCTGCTTGCTGAGCACGTCGCCCAGGACCACGCGAACCTGTCGGTCGAGCTCGTCGACGTCCATGTTGCCGCCGTAGAGCTTGGGGCCCAGCTGCTTGAGCAGCTCCGAGTGGACGGCCTGCTTGAGCTCCTCCAGTCGGTCCTGCTGGGTCTGCTGGAGGCTGCGTCGACCGTCGCCCGTGGCCCGCGACGACGCCTGCGTCAGCGGAGAGGAGCTCGGTGACGCTGACGGCTGCGTCGCCCTGGCACGCGCGACCGGAAAGCTGGGGCTGGTCAGCGGGTCGTCCTCGACGTGGTCCTGCAGGGGGTCGCCACCGGTCGCGGTCAGCTGCTGCGACAGCGGCTCGTCGACCAGTGTGCTGTCGAGCTCGCTGACGTCGTAGTCGTCGACGTCGCCGCTCGCGCGGCGGGCTGCGGACAGGCGGTCACCAAGACTGCTCATGGGTCACTTCCTTCTCCGGAACCGTCGGTTGGCCTTGTCCTCCTCTGACTCCGCGGGTGTCGCCGACGTGGCGGTGGCGGTGGCGGAGTCGGGGGCGATCGGCTGACCGGTCAGCCGGGTGGAGAGCTCCTTCAGGGTCTTGCTGAAGGGGTGGGTCGGGTTCTGCGCCATCAGGGGCTGGCCGGCATTGGTTGCCGCCGCCACGTCCACGGACGTGCCGACCATCGAGGTGACGTCCATCCCCAGGATCGACTGCACCCGGTCGGAGCCGAGACCCACGTTGTCGTCGGCCCGGTTGAGCAGCAGGTGCCGGTGGTCGCGGGCGATGTCGAGCATCTCCAGGGTCTCGAGCGAGACCTTGACGTTCTTCAGCGTCGGCACGTCGAGCGTCGCGATCACCACGATCTCGTCGGTCTCGTCGAGCGCCGTCAGGGTCTGCTCGTCGAAGGCGGGGGCGGTGTCGACGACGATGAAGTCGAAGGACTCCCGCAGCGTCCGCAGGACCCGCGAGACCAGCATGGGGCTCACCCGCTCCCGCACGTCCGGGTGGTTCGGGGCCGCGAGCACCATGACCGAGTCGGCGTGACGGGTCAGCAGTGACTCCAGGAGGGGGGCGTCGATGGCGTCCTCGGACCCGATCGCGTGCTCCAGCGTGTGGCTGGGGAAGAGCTGCAGCGTGATCGCGACGTCACCGAAGGCGAGGTCGAGGTCGACCAGGCACACCTTGCGGGCACCGCGGTCCGCGAGGGCGAGCGCGAGGTTGACCGAGACCGTGGTCTTGCCGACCCCACCCTTCGGTGAGAAGACCGTGATCACGCGGCCCTGGTGCATCGCACCGCCGGGGCCCCGCAGGGCGACGTAGAGCTGGTAGGCCCGATCGACCGCAGCCCGGATCAGGTCGGCGTCGTCCAGCGAGACCACGTCGCGGACGCCGGCGTGCATGGCCTCGCGCATCGTCTGCGCGTCGACCTCCTCGCGGACGAGGATCACACTGGTCGACGGACGGCTCAGGCGCATGCCGTCGGCGATCGCCAGCGCGTCGCGCAGCTCGACCTGGGGGCCGAGGACGACGACGTACTCCTCAGGCCGGTTGGCCAGCCACACCTCGAGCCGGTCGAGCTGGTCGATGGAGTGGGCCCCTGCCGGCACCGTGGTGAGCAGGGTGTCGATGGTGTCGCTCTTGGGGTCGACGACGACTGGCATGGCAGCTCACCTGAAGAGGGTCCCGGTCGTGACACCGGGTCCGGAGTTGACGTTGCTGTCCTCGGTCATCAGGCCGAAGACCAGCTCACCGTTGGTCTGGCTGAAGAGCACCTTCTCCGCGTCGTCCTGGTCGAGGGCCAGGGTCATCAGCGTCTTGGGGAGCTCCTCGGTGGTCTGGGTGCCCTCGGGCGTGGTGGTCGTGGTCTGGGTGGTGCTCGTCGAACCGACCGCGATCACCTCCACCTCCTCCAGCAACAGGCGCGTGAAGTTGTTGTCGGAGTCGTCCGTGCCGTTGAGGAAGATCGCCACCCTGGTTCCGGGGCTGACGAACCCCGCGACGCGGGCGGTGTCGGTGAGGTTGACGGAGACCGCGATCATGCCCTTCGGGATGGCCAGAGCCGTCGTGGCCTCGACCTCGCTCCCGAACTTGTCGGAGATGATCTGCTCACCGGCGTAGATCCGCGTTGTCGCGACGCTGCCGCTGAGGGCCTCGATGGAGGTCTGGTGGTTGGGCAGCAGGTTGCTCTGGGCGACAGCCTCCATCGCCAGCTTCCCGTTGGTGGCGGCATCGTCGATCGACTCGCCCGGCTCGATGGGCGCGACGGCGGTGAGCACGTCGACCGTGTCGAACTGGTCCTCGGCGCGCTGGTCGGCGCCGCGGACGTAGACGAAGACGAGCGCTGTACCGAGCAACGCGATGACGACAGCCACGATGAGCAGGACGGTTCGGCGGTTCATCGGCACCCTCTCGTTCTCTTGCCGACCCCGGGGGTCGATCGGCCGTCCTGAACTCGCCTCGCCCGAGACCAACGCTCGACGCTCAGCAGGACGCGGGACCACTGTAGGGACAAACCACCTCAGTCACACGCGTTTCAGGAAATACGTGGCGCGTCGTCGGACGAGCTCGTGGGAAGGTGGATCAGGCGCGATAGAGCGCAGCGATCTCGGCCCGTGACTCGCGGGTCACCACGCTGCGCCGCAGCTTCAGGCTGGGGGTGAGCTGGCCGCCCTCCTCGGTCCAGTCGTGGGCCAGGATCGCGAACTTCCGGATCGACTCCGCCTTCGAGACGGCCTGGTTGGCGTCGTCGATCGCCGCCTGGACCTCCGCCCGCAGGTCCGGGTGGTCGACGAGGTCGGCCACCGCGTGTCCGGGGGCATGGGCCTGCGCCCACGCCTCGACAGCTTCGGCGTCGAGCGTGACCAGCGCGGCGATGAAGGGTTGGCCGTCACCCACGACGAGGCACTGGCTCACCAGGGCGTGTGCCCGGACGCGGTCCTCGAGGACGGCCGGCGAGACGTTCTTGCCGCCGGCGGTCACGAGGATCTCCTTCTTGCGGCCGGTGATCCGCACGAAGCCCTCCTCGTCCACCTCACCCACGTCACCGGTGTGGAACCAGCCGTCGCGCTCCAGGGTGGCGCGCGTCGCGTCCTCGTCGTTCCAGTAGCCGGGGAAGACCTGCCCGCCCCGGAACAGGAGCTCGCCGTCCTCGGCCACCCGGACGCTGGTGCCCGGGAGGGGGCGCCCTACTGTGCCGACCTTGACGGCGTCGGGGAGGTTGACGGTCAGGGCTGCGGTCGTCTCCGTCAGGCCGTAGCCCTCGAGCACGGTCAGCCCGATGCCGCGGTAGAAGTGGCCCAAGCGCTCGCCGAGCGGGGCGCCGCCGGAGATGGCGTGGCGACACCGACCGCCGAGCGCCAGCCG